>SKQS01000123.1 GCA_007118895.1 Wenzhouxiangella sp. | reverse complement strand
GTCCTGCCCGGCGGTCAGTGAGCTGGCTGCGCGAGTGCGGCCACTGGCCCCGCCGACGCTGGATGAGTTGTGTCAACCCGGCGGGCCGCATCGCATTCCCCCGGAACTTGTTTCGTGAAGCTTGAGGAGCTGGCCCGACTGCGTGTTGCCGTTCTGGGCTGCGGTCGCGAGGGCAGCAGCCTGGTGCGGCTGATGACTCGGCGCTATCCGGATTGTCAAATCACCGCGTTCGACGAACAGCCGGTCGCAGCACCGGCAGATGGGGTGGCGCTCAGGATTGGTTCCCTGGCGCCATCGGCTGCAGAGTTCGACGTGGCAATCCGTTCGGCCGGGGTGCCGGTCACTCATCCGGGGCTGGATGCGTTTCGACGCGACGGTGGCAGGGTCATCGGAGTGACCAGCCTGTGGTTCGCCGAACGGACCGATGCCCGGGTCATAGCGGTGACGGGCAGCAAGGGCAAGAGCACCACCGCCTCGCTGATCGCCCACCTGCTCAATGCCTGTGGCAGGCCAACCATCCTGGCTGGCAACATCGGCATCAGCGTGATCGATCATATCGACAGTCAGGCCGATTGGTGGGTGCTCGAGCTGTCCAGCTATCAACTGGCCGATCTGGAGGGGAAACCGGAGATCGGTGTTATCACCCGCCTGTTCCCCGAGCATCTGGACTGGCATGGCGACCTGGAAAGCTACTATGGCGCCAAGCTGCGCCTGGCCAACCTGCTAGGCGATCGGCCGCTGTTGATCAACGCCGCCGACCCGGTGCTGGAACGGGCAACCGCCGGACTGGGTAGTCGGGTTGAGGTCAACGTCGATGATGGTTGGCGACGCCAGGGCGATGAGCTCTGGTGCGGGCAGGAGCGGGTGCTGGCAGCCGGCCAGTCACCGCTGCTGGGACGACACAACCTCGACAATCTGTGCCTGGCCCTGGCTGCCTGCGAGCAGGCTGGCCTGTCGTGGCGCGAGGCAGCAGGGCAGGTGGCGGGTTTTCGGCCGCTGGCCCATCGCCTTGAGCCGATTGTCGACCATGTTGCCGATCAGATTGTCGATCAGACCGCCGATCAGACCGCCGATCAGGACGGCTTGCGTTGGATCAACGACTCGATTGCCACTGCCCCGCATGCGGTGCGAGCCGCGCTGGAGGCACTGGCCCCGGCGCCGGTGGTGCTGATCGCCGGTGGCCAGGCTCGGCCGGCCGACTGGTCTCCGGTGCTGAGCTGGTGCGCCAGGCACCCGCTGGCCGGGCTGGTCGTACTGCCCGACAATGGCGATGAGATCGCGGCTGCCTTTGCCGGGGCCGGCCTGATGCCGGTAGAGGCCATTGTTCGCGTGGCTGATCTGGAAGCCGCGGTCGAGGCGGCAAGACAGCTGGCCCGCCCGGGTCAGACCATACTGCTGTCGCCGGGGGCGCCCAGCTTTCCTCATTTTCGTGATTTCGAGCAGCGCGGCAACCGCTTCAGGGAGCAGGTCAAGGGCCTTCAGTAACCGCGGTCCACGGCATGTCGGGCCAGTACCACCAGGGCCGAGCGGGCGGGACTTTCGTCCAGCTGATCGAGACAGGACTCGGCCCTGGTCGCCAGTTCGCTGGCGATTTCTCGGGCGCTGGACAGCGCGCCGGTGTCGGCCATGATGGCCTGGACCCGGGCGAGTTCGCCGCTGCCCCCATCGCTTACCGTCCGTTCCAGGAATGCCCGATCTTCGGCATCGGCGCGCTGCATCGCCAGGATCAGCGGCAGGGTGACCTTGCCCTCGGCCAGGTCGTCGCCGAGGTTCTTGCCCAGTGCGGTTTGCTCGGCCTGGTAGTCGAGCGTGTCGTCGGTGATCTGGAACGCCTGGCCCAGGAACAGGCCGTAGTCGGAAAGGGCCTGCTCCAGGCCCGGATTGCGTCCGGTCAGCACCGCACCCAGCCTGCCGGCGGCTGAAAACAGGCAGGCGGTCTTGCTGCTGATGACCTCGAAATAGCCGTCGCGGTCGGTCTGTGGGTTGCCCAGCTGCATCAGCTGCAGCACTTCACCTTCGGCAATGCGATTGGTGGTATCAGCCAGGATGGCCATGATGCGGTCGATACCGATCTCGACCATCATCTGGAAGCTGCGCGAATACAGAAAGTCGCCGACCAGCACCGAGGCCGCGTTGCCCCAGATGCGGTGGGCCGTTTCGCGGCCTCGCCGTCGGCTGGATTCGTCGACCACGTCGTCATGGAGCAGGGTGGCGGTGTGGATGAACTCGATCACCGCGGCCAGCTGGATGTGGTCCTGGCCGGTGTAGCCACAGGCCCGGGCGGCCAGAAGATGGACCAGCGGCCGCAGCCGCTTGCCGCCACCGGCGATGATGTACTCGGAGACCTGATTGACCAGAGCCACCTCGGAGGCCAGCCGGTGTCGGATCAGATGGTCGACGGCCCGACGTTCCTCGGCGAAGCAGGCCAGCACTTCCTCGAGCGTGGCGGGATAGTTGGACAGGCCGACATCGTTCATGGATGCTCATTATACGAGCCGCTTTCCTACAGCGTGTCGAGCAGTTCTGCCAATGGCCAGCGCGATTCGCTGTGCTATGCTTTCGACCACTTTTTCGCAACTGTTTTTCGAGGGCAAAATCCATGGCGCGAGGAATCAACAAGGCCATTCTCATCGGCAATCTGGGCGCTGATCCGGAGACCCGGCACACCGCCGGCGGCTCGGCGGTGACCAACATCTCCCTGGCGACTTCAGAAAGCTGGCGCGACAAGCAGACCGGCCAGCAGCAGGAGCGCACCGAGTGGCACCGTGTGGTGCTGTTCGGCAAGCTTGGCGAGATTGCCGGCGAGTATCTGCGCAAGGGCAGCAAGGTCTACATCGAGGGTCGCATCCAGACCCGCAAGTGGCAGGGTCAGGATGGCCAGGACAGATACACCACCGAGATCATCGCCAACGAGATGCAGATGCTGGATTCACGCGGTGGCGGCGCGGCGCCGCTGGAGGACCGTGGCGGTGGCTATGGCCGTGATGAACCGTCCTTTTCCAGCAGCGATGGTGGCAAGGGCGGCATCGAGGACGACGATATCCCGTTCTGATCGAAAGGCAGGGGGGCGGTGATATACTGCCCCGTTTGTTTTCAAGCATATTTCCCGGTCTTCGATGAGCAGCGTTATTGTTACCGGCGGTGCCGGATTTATTGGCAGCAACTTCGTCCGCCATATCCTCCAGACCACCGATCACGCAGTGGTCAACCTCGATTTGTTGACCTATGCCGGCAATCGCGAATCGCTGGTCGACCTGCCGGGAGATCGGCATCGTTTGGTCCATGGCGACATCTGCGATCCGGATCGGGTGCGGGAGCTGTTCGAGGAACATCAGCCCGAGGCGCTGGTGCACTTTGCGGCAGAAAGTCACGTTGACCGCTCGATCGACGAGCCAGGCGCCTTCGTCCGCACCAATGTCGTCGGCACCCAGGTGCTGCTCGATGCCGCGCTTGACTACTGGAAATCCGGTCGTGACGGGTTTCGCTTCATCCATGTCTCTACCGACGAGGTCTATGGCAGCCTGAGCGAGGACGAACCGGCCTTTACCGAGACCCACCGCTACGCCCCAAATTCGCCGTACGCGGCCTCCAAGGCGGCAGCCGACCATCTGGCACGGGCCTGGCACCGCACCTACGGCTTGCCGGTGACCATCACCAACTGTTCAAACAACTACGGGCCCTATCAGTTTCCGGAAAAACTGATTCCGCTGATGCTGATCAATGCGCTGGAGGGCAAGCCCCTGCCGGTCTACGGTGATGGGCAACAGCGCCGTGACTGGCTGTTCGTCAACGATCATTGCCAGGCGATCGCTCGCGTTCTGCAGTCCGGACAGCCGGGCCGGGTCTACAACATCGGCGGCAATGCCGAGCGGACCAACATGGAGGTCGTCCATGCCCTGTGCGATCTGCTCGATGATCGCCGGCCCGGCGAGCGCCCGCGTCGCAGTCTGATTCGCCACGTCACCGACCGTCCCGGCCATGACCGTCGCTATGCCATTGACGCCAGCCGGATCGAAAGCGAGCTGGGCTGGTCGCCATCGGTGGATTTCGAGCAGGGCCTGGCCCAGACCGTGGACTGGTATCTGGACAACCAGGACTGGTGGCAGCGCATTCGCGACGGACGCTACCGCTCCGAGCGTCTGGGCACCCGCTACACCGATGAGTTGCAGGCATGAACAGGCGCGGCATCATTCTTGCCGGTGGCGCCGGCACCCGGCTTTACCCGGTGACCCGGGTGATCAGCAAGCAGCTGCTGCCGGTCTACGACAAGCCGATGATCTACTACCCCTTGAGCACCATCATGCAGGCCGGCATTCGCGAGATCCTGCTGATCACCACACCGCACGAGCAGTCGCTGTTTCGCGAGCTCCTGGGCGACGGCAGCCAGTGGGGGATAACGATCAACTATGCCGAACAGGACCAGCCGCGCGGCCTGGCCGATGCATTCCTGATCGGACGCGAGTTTGTCGGTGGCCAGCCGTCCTGCCTGATCCTCGGCGACAACATCTTCCACGGCGGCGGCATGCGCGAGCTGTTAGTCAGGGCCGCCGGTCGTGATCACGGCGCGACCGTGTTCGGTTACCGGGTCAGCGACCCGGAGCGCTACGGCGTGGTCGAGATGGCCGCTGATGGCAAGGTGCTGTCAATCGAGGAAAAACCCGCCCAGCCGCGCTCGAACTATGCCGTGACCGGTCTGTATTTCTATGATTCACGCGCCTGCGATTTTGCCGCCTCGCTGAAGCCCTCGCAGCGTGGCGAGCTGGAGATTACAGACCTGAACCGCTGCTACCTCGAGGCCGGCGACCTGGTGGTTGAACGGATGGGGCGTGGTTATGCCTGGCTCGATACCGGCACGCATGCATCGCTGCAGCAGGCATCGAGCTATATCGAAACGCTGGAGTCGCGCCAGGGGCTGCGCGTGGCCTGCCCGGAGGAGATCGCCTTTCGTCAGCGCTGGATCGACGCCGAGCAGCTTCATCGGCTTGCCGAACCGCTGGTTTCCAGCGGCTACGGCCGTTACCTGAAGATGGTGGCCGACGCGGGTCCTGACGCATGAAGGTGACCGCCACCGCGTTGCCGGGAGTATTGGAGGTTCAGCCGCAGAAGTTTGGTGATGAGCGCGGCTGGTTTGCCGAGACCTGGCGCGCCGAGCGCTATGCTGAACACGGTATTGGCCCGAGCTTCGTCCAGGCCAACTGCTCGGTCTCGATGCGCGGCGTGTTGCGCGGCCTGCACTACCAATGGCCCGAGCCGCAGGGCAAGCTGGTCTGGGTAAGCAGCGGTCGGGTTTTCGACGTGGCCATCGATATTCGGCCGACATCGGATCGATTCGGAGACTGGGTGGCGGTGGAGCTGGACGCAGAACGGCAGAATCAGCTGTGGATTCCCGAAGGCTTCGCCCACGGATTCCAGGTGCTCAGCGAGTCGGCCACTTTCCAGTATCTTTGCACGCGGCCCTACCGCGGCGAGTTCGACGCTTCGATTGCCTGGAACGACCCGGATATCGGTATCGACTGGCCGTTGCCGCCGACCGGCCTGTCGGGCAAGGATCAGAACGCACCAGGTTTATCCGGGGTCGACCGGGAGAGACTGCCGCAATGAACGTCCTGGTCACTGGTGCGGCCGGTCAGCTTGGTCGGCATCTGCTGGCCGGCCCGCTGGCCGCGCAGACCGAAGTGGTTTCCAGCGCCCGATCGACCGGCGACTATCCCTGTGACCTGGGCGACGAGGCAGCGGTGGCCGGGCTGCTTGAAACGGTCAACCCGTCGATCATCGTCAATGCTGCAGCCTATACCGCCGTCGATGCCGCCGAAGACGACCCGGAGGGCGCCGATCGGCTCAATCATCAGCTGCCGGCCTGGCTGTCGGCCTGGTGTGTGCAAAATGGTGCGCTACTGATCCATTATTCGACCGATTATGTGTTCTCGGGCCAGGCCGCAAGGCCCTGGCGCGAGGATGATCCGACCGCCCCGCAAAGCGTCTACGGCGCCAGCAAGCTGGCCGGCGAGCAGGCGATTCTGTCCAGCGCTGCGCAAGCCTGGATCGTGCGCACGGCCTGGGTCTACAGCGCCTGTCCGGGCAACTTCCTGTCGGCTATCCTGGCGCGCGCCGCGCAAGGTCAGGATCTTCGGGTAGTCGATGACCAGGTAGGTTCGCCGACCTGGGCCGGCACCCTGGCGGCCGCCACCGGCAGCCTGCTGGATGCGCGAACTCAACGACCGGACCGGCCCCGGACTCTGCACGTCAGCGGGCGCGGCCAGGCCAGTTGGTATAATTTTGCCGAAATGGCGGTGACGATGGCCGCTGCGCGTGGTCTGATCAAGCGGAAGGTTGCGGTCCAGCCCATCTCCAGCGCCGAGTGGCCGCAGAAAGCCTCTCGTCCGGCCTGGTCGGTGCTCGATTGCCGCCGCTATGAAAACCTGACTGGTCACCCCCTGCCGGAGATCGCCGCCGGGCTGGGCGACTGTCTGGACAACTGGAATAACGCACCATGCTGATCCCGGTCATTCTATCCGGCGGTGCCGGAACGCGATTGTGGCCTGTCTCGCGCAGGGCCCACCCCAAGCCGTTCATGCGGCTTGCCGACGGCGAGACGCTGGCTGCCAGCACCTTGCGCCGCGCCCTGGGTGTGGCCGCCGAACCGGTCACGCTGACCGTGACTGGCCGCGACTACTACTTCCTCACCCGGGATCTGTACCAGCAGGCGGTACCCGACGGGCATCATCACTTCCTGCTCGAGCCGGAAGGCCGAAACACCGCTCCGGCCATTGCTTCTGCTGCGCTTTGGCTGCGCGATCGGTTTGGCCCCGAGGCCCGGATGCTGATCCTTCCGGCCGATCACCTGGTCCGCGACCGGGTTGCTTTCGCCGATGCGGTGGCGACTGCCGATCGACTGGCCACCGAGGGCTGGCTGACCTGTCTGGGCATCCAGCCTACCCATGCCGAGACCGGTTTCGGCTACATCCGTGCCGGCGCCAGCCTCAAAGGCTCCGGGCGCGAGATCGAGGCTTTCGTCGAAAAGCCCGATGATGCCACCGCTTTGCGCTACTACGAGTCCGGCGAATACCTTTGGAACGCCGGCATGTTCTGCTTTCGCGTCGATGTCATCCTCGATGCCATGGATCAACATGCGCCGGATATTCGTCAGGCCACCGAGGCGGCCTGGAAGCAGTCGACCACCAACACCGAGCCGGTCGAGCTCGATCGCGAGGCCTTTGCCCGCGTGCCGCGAGACTCGATCGACTTTGCGGTCATGGAGCGCGCCGAGCGTCGAGCCGTAGTGCCGGTCGATTGCGGCTGGAGTGACATCGGCTCCTGGCAGGCGATCAGCGAGCTGTATGAAACAGATGCGCTGGGCAACCGGGTCCAGGGCGAGGCGGTAGTGATCGATTCGCGCGAAACCTTCATCCAGGGCGAACAGCGCCTGGTGGCTGCCGTTGGGGTGGACAACCTGGTCATTGTCGATACCGGTGATGCGGTGCTGGTGGCCAGTCGAAGCCGCGCCCAGGAGGTCAAGACCGTGGTCGAGGAGCTGCTGCGCCAGGAACACGAGTCGGCGGTCTTCCACCGCACGGTTCATCGGCCATGGGGCAATTACACGGTGCTGGAGGATGCCGAGGACTGCAAGGTCAAGCGTCTGGTCGTGCGCCCCGGAGGGGTGTTGTCGCTGCAGCGTCATGAGCATCGCAGCGAACACTGGACGGTTGTTTCCGGCACCGCCACCGTGCGTGTCGACGACGAGGAATTCGAGCTGGGCGCCAATGAAACGGTACAGATTCCCGCCGGCAGCCTGCACCGGCTGGAAAACCATCACCCGAGCGAAGAAGTTCACATCATCGAGGTTCAGACCGGGCGATACTTTGGAGAGGACGATATCGAACGGCTGGAGGATATCTATGGGCGTGCCTGATTGCCGCCACAATTGCCGCCATAATTGCCGCCATGAATGTCGCTACTATCATCGCCATCATCGCGCCTGGTCTGGTGGATTGCTGGCAGGGCTGCTGGTTCTGATACTGGCTGGCTGCGGTGGCGTTTCGCCGCTTCAGCGTTTCGGAGACGCCGAGCTGGCCGAATGGGAACGCGACACCCGGCAGTGGCGACGCGATCGCGAGGAGCGCCTGACCGCACCTTATGGCTGGCTTAGCCTGGTCGGGCTGGAGCCGCTGCCTGAAGGCAGGCACCGGGTTGGTGCGGGCGCGGACAATGACATTATCTTGCCCGTTGGGCCGTCGCACTGGGGAGTGCTGGTCAACGATAACGGCAGCGTGGTATTCATCACCGCACCCGGTGTCAATGTCACCGTCGATGGCCGATTGACCGAACAGGCCGCGTTGCAGCTAACGGGGCCGGACGGTCCGACGCCGGTACAAAGCGGGACCCTGCGTTTCCATCTGGTTGAACGCATGGGCGGTCTGGCGATTCGCCTGCGCGACAGCGAAGCCGAGTCGCGGCGCGACTTTGCCGGTCTGCGCTACTTTCCGATCCAGCCGGGTTGGCGTATCGAGGGACGATTCGAGGCGCATCAACCGCCGCAGACCATTCCCGTGGCCAACGTGCTTGGCGAGTTGATCGACCAGGCCAATCCAGGCGCTGCGGTGTTTACCATGCACGGTCGCGAGTTCCGGCTGGAGGCAATTGGTGAGCCGGATGCCGATCAGCTGTTTTTCATCTTTGCCGATCGCACTTCGGGTCGTGAGACCTACGGCCTGGGTCGTTTTCTGTATGCCGATTGGCCGGTCGATGGAACCATCGTGCTGGATTTCAATCGCGCCTACAATCCGCCCTGCGCTTTCAATGCCCACACCACCTGCCCGCTGCCGCCGCCGGAAAACCGGCTGGATCTGCCGGTGACTGCCGGCGAGCGCACTTATCGCGGGACCCCGGGAATCGACCCGGACGAGCTGGGCGGCCTCTGAGCGCCCCCTGACCATTTCCCCGGCATGTGTGCCGGGGTCAGTGGCCGCTCAACGCCCGCGAAACATCGGCTTGCGCTTTTCCAGGAAGGCGCTGGTGCCTTCCTGCATGTCCTCGGTGGCACAACACAGCGCGAAGCGCGCGGTTTCCAGCGCCAGGCCGGTCTCCAGGTCGGTCTCGGCGCCGCGCTGGATGGCTTGCAGGATGCCGCGTACCGCCTCAGGCGCCTGGGCAGCGAGCCTTGTCGCCATGGCGGTGACGGCAGGGGTTAGCTCATCGGTACTGACCACCGAATTGACGATTCCCAGCTTGGCGGCGCGCGCCGCGCTGATCGGCTCCCCGGTCAAGGTGATTTCCAGCGCCCGGGTGGTGCCGACCAGCCGCAATAGCCGCTGGGTGCCGCCGAAGCCTGGCATGATGCCGAGCTTGATTTCCGGCAGTCCCAGGCGGGCAGAGTCGGCGGCGATCCGCAGGTGGCAGGCCAGTGCCAGCTCCATGCCGCCGCCGAGGGCAAAGCCGTTGATCGCGGCAATGACCGGCTTTTCAAGATGCTGGATGGATGACATCAACTGCTGTCCGTAAGCGGCAAAACGGCGGGCTTGTATCGCACTCTGCTCGCGGATCTCGCCGATATCGGCGCCGGCGACAAAGGCCTTGTCGCCCGCCCCGGTCATCACAATGACCCGCACGCTGTCATCGTCGGCTGCCGCCTGCATGGCCGCGGCCAATTCGGTCAGCGTCTTGCGGTTGAGGGCGTTCAGCTTCTCGGGACGGTTGATGGTGATGGTGCGGATGCCATCGGCATCGCTGATCAGCAGGTTATGGAAAGACATGGTGGTTGAAACCCCGGTAATGGATCCAGGGCGCTGATTCTACCTGTTGGATGGTCCGGGTTCAGCGATGGATGGTGGAGATCAGTGCCAGGGCGGCGGCACAGACCACCAGACCGCCGCCGGTCAGCAGCAACCCGTCGGCACATTCGGCCACTGACCGGGTGAGCTCTGCCAGGCTGTACTGCAGTCCGGCCAGCTGCTCGGGTTGTTGGAGGAGTCGCGCGATGCCCAGACCGACCCCGGCCACTCCGGCCGGGGTCAAAAGCAGTAGTAGGGTCAATTTCAGGGCTCGCATGCCAGGTCAGATGATCAGCGATCCCGAAGCTCGCGATCGATCCGGAATTCGCTGGAGGTCATCCAGGCTTCCATCTCGCGCAGGCGATCATCCAGGTCGCGGAAACGGCGGTTCAGTCGGCTCACCGAATCCGATGGCGAGCGACGCACTTCATGCCAGAACGCTTCCTCACGGTCGTCGCGGTAGAGATCGATCGGCTGCTTGGGAACCAGGACCCACAGGACCAGGTAGCCGATGATCATGACGGCGGTGAACGGGATGGCCAGCAGGATCACGATGACCCGCAGGGCGGTCAGGTTCAGCCCCAGCCAGTCGGCGATGCCGGCGCAGACCCCGGCCAGGATGGCGCGATCGGGGTTGCGGTACAGCCGGTTGCGGTTGGGGCTTTCGCGGTGATATCGACGACTCATGTTCTTCTCCTCCAGTTCGGATTGTCGGCATCGAGGATCCGCTCCAGGGTATGAATGCGGTCCTCCATGCGCCGGGCGCTTTCATGCAGTTCTTCCAGCAGCGCCTCATCCTTGCTGCTGAGCCTGCGGTTGGCCGAGTTCCGGGTGGCGTAGTGCAGGATCAGCCAGATCGGCGCCACGATCACCATGAAGACGACCAGCAGGGAGAACATCATGCCCAGTGGAGCAAAGGTGCTGGCAAAGGTGAACGGATCGTACATGTCAGGCTTCCTTCTTCTTTGCCTTCAGTGCGACCAGCTCGGCCTCGACGCGCTCATCGCGTTCCAGCCGGCGAAACTCCTCGTCCAGGGTCTTGCCGCGGCCCATGTCCAGCGACTCGGCTTCGGACTCGATGCGCTCGATCCGCTGTTCGGCGTGATCGAAGCGGTTGAGCATTTCTTCGATCTTGTCGTTGTAGATGTGCTTGCGGGTCTTGAGCTGGTGCTGGGCCGAGCGATGGCGCATAACCAGGGCGCGCTGGCGATTGCGTGCATCGGTCAGCTTTGACTGCAGCTTGGAGATGTCGCTGTCATAACGGGCCAGCTGGTCTTCGTACTGGTCCAGCTCTTCGCGCAGGTAGCCGATGCGGTCGGCCAATGCGGTTTTTTCGGCCAGCGCTGCGCGGGCCAGATCCTCTCGGTTCTTCTCCAGCGCGATCTCGGCCTTGCGCTCCCAGTCGACCTGCTGCTCTTCCAGGCGCTTGAGCAGGCGCGCACGTTCCTTCTTTTCAGCAATGCACTTGGCCGTGGCCGAACGGACCTCGACCAGCGTATCTTCCATTTCCTGGATCATCAGCCGGATCATCTTCTCCGGATCTTCGGCACGCTCCAGGGCTGCGTTCAGGTTGGCGTTGATGATGTCGCCCATGCGAGAAAAAATGCCCATCTTGTGTACTCCTGATTGTCGGTTGCAGTTGGGACCGCCCTCTATCAATCAAAAAGCGTGCCAATAAAAAAAGGCTTTAAAATCGGTAGTTTATAAACATTGAGTCTCGTGATAAGGTAAATAAAACCTATATAAAGGTAAATATGACCATGCGCTTGCTGGGTCAATCGGCAGGGAGCAGGGCCTGCTTGCGGACAGTGGTGGAACCAACCCGGGTGGAAATGGGTCCATCAGGGCGAAGGAATCAAACCCCGGGCGTTCGATCGAATGCGGCCATGGCCAGTGCGATCAGGCTGAGGTAAAATGGCGGTTTGCCCGATTTCCATTAAAAGATCATCTCCCACACTGGAGGTTACATGTACAGATTTGTCATCACGCTGCTGGTCGGCCTGGGTCTTACGGTTTCGGCCAGCGCCCAGGACCTCGAAAGTGAAGCCGGCAAGATCGGCTATTCCATCGGCTATGAGTTCGGCGCCGACCTGAGAACTTACGGCGTTGAAGTCGATCTCGAGGCGGTCATTCAGGCAATTCGCGATTCGCACGGAGAACGCGAGCCGAGAATCGAGCCGGCGGAAATTCGGCAGCGGCTGATGGCGCTGCAGGAAAAGATTCGTCAGGAGCGCATGGAGCAATTCGAGCGCCTGGCCGAAGAAAACCAGTCGCGCGCCGAAGAGTTCCTGTCCCAGAATCGTAACCGGACCGGCATTGTGGCCCTGCCCAGCGGCGTGCAGTACCGGATCATCGAAGAGGGTGAAGGCCGCAGGCCGACCCTGGAGGATACGGTGACCGTGCACTATCGCGGCTCCAAGATCGACGGTCGTGAATTCGACAGCTCGTTCGCCCGCGGCATCCCGGCGGTCTTCCAGGTCAACTCGGTGCTCGAGGGCTGGCAGGAAGTACTGCCACTGATGCGCGAAGGCGCCATGTGGCAGGTGTTTCTGCCGCCTGAGCTGGCCTTTGGTCTCCGCGGCGATCCGCCGCTGATCGGCCCCAACGAAGCGCTGCAGTTCGATATCCGTCTGGTCAAGCTGGGAGAGCCGGAAGGCTATCGCTCCGGCGCCGACGCGCCCGGTCGGTGACCGGGCGTCAGCCGTCATGACCGAACCTGCCATTCCGCTGGAGGCCATCGAGTCGCCCTGCATCGGTGTCTGCACCATTGGCGACGATGGCTTGTGCGTCGGCTGCAATCGAACCGAGATCGAGATCGCCAACTGGTTGGGCTATAGTCCCGACCAGCGCGAGGCGATCATGGCGGTGCTGGCCGACCGCGGTTGAGCAAAGCCCGAGTTAAAGCGACCAACCCTTTCGTGACTGACCGCCGTGCGGCGTTTGCCGAGCGTCTGGTGGCGCGACTGCATCCACCCGGTACAGACCCTGAAAGCCTGCCTGTGGCAGGCTTTCGTCCACCTGGCGGGCTGTGGCGTCCACGTCCGGCTGCTGTGCTGATACCGATCATTGACGGAGTCAATGAGCTCGAGGTCCTGCTGACAGTGCGCAGCGATCGCCTGCCCGAGCATGCCGGTCAGGTCGCCTTCCCGGGCGGCGGCGTCGATGCCGGCGACGATTTCCCGCTTGGCACGGCACTGCGCGAAGCCGAGGAAGAAATCGGCCTGCCGTCTGGCCAGGTCACGCCACTGGGTTTGCTTGACCGCTTCGATACCATAACCGGCTACCGCATCGTGCCGGTGGTCGGGCTGGTTACAGGCCAGCCAGGCCTGAAGCCCTGTTCTCGCGAGGTCCAGCGAATCTTCAGCTGGCCCTTGAGCGAGGTCACCAATGCTGGAAATTATCGCCAACATACCGGACGCCGGGATGGCGTCGAGTTCGATTTCCTCTCGATCGGCAGGGCCCCGGCGCTGATCTGGGGCGCTACCGCGGCGATTCTGGATCGCCTGCGCCTGGTGCTGCACCCCATCATCAATTGAGTTCGGGCTCAGTCCTCCTCACGCAGCCCGAACAGCAGCTCGATTCGGCGCTTGTCTTCGGGACGGACCATCACGTGGATGTGGTCGTCAGGTTTCAGCACGGTGTCCTCGCGTACCGGCAACACTTGTTTTTGGCGCACCAGCAGCAGAATGTCGGCACCCTCAGGCAAGGGCAGGGATCCGGCCTGGATGCCGCTGACCATGGCCGCCGGATCAATTCGGAACGACATGATCTGCACAGGCAGCGCTTCGATGGCATTGATTTCCAGCACCGGCGGAGGACGTTGCTGCTCGGCCTGCTCGACCTTGAACAGTGCGACCGCCCAGCGGATCGTGGCGCCCGGAATCAGGGCGTTGACCACGACTACGAAGAACACCAGGTGAAACAGCTCATAAGAACCGTTTACTCCGGCCAGCACCGGATAGGTGGCCAGCAGAATGGGCACAGCGCCGCGCAGTCCGACCCAGGCGATAAAGCCGCTTTCCGATCGCCGGTAGCCGAACGGCAACAGGCACAGCAGCACCATCAGCGGCCGGGCGATAAAGGCCAGCACCAGGGCCAGCAGCAGGCCGCGCCAGCCGGCCTGCATGAGCATTTCCGGCACCGCCAGCAGGCCGAGCACCAGGAACATCGAGATCTGCGCCAGCCAGGCCATGGCGTCGTGTACACGCAGGATGCCGGCGCGGTAGGGCAAGCGCTGGTTGCCCAGCACCAGCGCGGCGACGTATACGGCCAGAAAGCCCGAGCCCATGAAGATGGTCGGCACGCCGAAGGCCAGCAGGGCCAGGGCCAGAGTGAGTGCGGGATACAGGCCGGCGGCCGGCACCCGTACCCGGCGCAGCAGCTGAGTGCCCAGCCAGCCGATTCCCAGTCCCACTACCAGGCCGATGACCAGCTGCAGGGCGACATCGAGCACGAAAGCGCCGAGCGCAAACGGAGTGCCGGTCATCAGCTGCGCCGTCAGCGTGAGGGTGAGAATCACCGCCATCGGGTCGTTGAGACCGGACTCCAGTTCCAGGGTGGCGCCGACCCGCCGGCGCAGCTGCACGTTGGACCCGCGCAGCGAGGAGAACACCGCAGCGGCGTCGGTAGAGGAAACGATGGCCCCGAGCAGCAGGGCCTCCATCCAGCCCAGGCCCACAAGCCAGGCGGCGGTTGCCACCAGCACCGCCGTCCCCACCACTGCCAGCGTGGCCAGGATCGAGGCCGGCGCCAGGTAACGGCGGACCTGTCGGAACTGGGTATTCAGCCCACCGTCGAAAAGGATCAGCACCAGGCCGACGGTGCCCAGCCTGAAGGCCAGGTCGAAGTCAACGAAGTGCTCGGGCAGCCGGCTGCCGACGAACAGCCCGATCAAGAGAAACACCAGCACCACCGGGATGCCGATCCGCTCCGAGGGCCGGCTGAACAGCACGCTCAGTACCAGCAGCAGACCGGCGGCCGTCAACAGCATGGCAGTGGTGGCCGGTTCGGTCTCGAACATCACAGGATTCCCGATGACAGACTGTCAATATAGCGGATCGAATCCGAATGACGGCAATCAGTTATGATTCTTGCGGTCGAAATGATAGGAGCTGAATAACGGCATGAGCCACCGAATACTGGCGCTGATCGCCACCTTGCTGCTGGCCGGCGTCGCCGAAGCCGGCCTGGAAATCCGCGATGCCTGGTCTCCCGAGGCGCCGCCGGGGCACATGATGGCCGGCTACCTGGAGCTGGTCAACACAGCGGATGCTGATATCGCGCTGGTTGATGCATTCAGCCCGCAGTTCGAGCGGGTGGAAATCCACACCATGACCATGGATGACGGCGTGATGCGCATGCGTCGGCTCGATCAACTGCCGGTTCCGGCCGGTGACACGGTAATACTGCAGCCGGGTGGCTTGCACCTGATGCTGATCACGCCGCACCAGAACCTGGCGGTTGGCGACATGATCGAGGTCGAGCTGGTCGATGCCGAGGGTAATCATATTCCGGTCACGCTGGAAGTGCGTTCACGGCGGCGGTGAGCGAGAAGAGGACGGATGACATGCTGAAAACCATCGAGCACGACGACGGCGTGATAGAGCTGAGACTGGCGCGTCCGCCGGTCAATGCGCTCAACCCCGAGCTGGTCGGCCAGCTGGCCGAGGCCATGGTGGCGGTTCCGGAAAGCGGCGCAGAGGCGATAGTGTTGTCAGGCAGCCCCGGGCTGTTCTCGGCCGGCCTGGATGTGCCGGAGCTGCTTGGCCTGGATGAGGCCGGGATGCGCAAATTCTGGCAGGATTTCTTCGGTCTGCTGGCCCGACTGGCCGGCAGCGAGGTGCCGGTGGTCGCCGCCCTGACCGGGCACAGCCCGGCCGGGGGTACGGTGCTGGCGCTGTTCTGTGACTACCGCGTGCAGGCTGAAGGCGAGTTTCAGCTGGGCCTGAACGAGGTCCAGGTCGGGCTCGTCGTCCCACCAGTGATCTACCACGCGCTGGCTCGCCTGATCGGCACCTACCCGGCCGAGCGCCACCTGGTTGCCGGCCACATGATTCCCGCAGCAGATGCGTTGCGCATCGGACTGGTCGACGAACTGGCAGCACCTGAGCGCGTGGTCGAGGCAAGCCTTGCCTGGTGTCGCCGTCACCTGGCCTTGCCTCGCTATGCGATGCTGGGTACCCGCCAACTGGTGCGTACCGATCTGGCCGCATTGTTTGCCGACCCGAAAGCGCTGGACGTGGACGGCTTTGTCGAGTTCTGGTTCCGCGACGAGACCCAGCAATCACTCAAGGCCCTGGTCGAACGCTTGAAACAGCGCAAGGGCTGAGCGTAGCGCCCGATCGCCGTATCTGATCGCGGCATCCAACCGCTGCTTCGATTACCGGCCATACTCCCTTACGAGAGAGACATCTTGCGGCCCCGGGTCAAACTGTCTATGCTGGTAGCAGTCGATGCGGCAGCGATGGTCCTGCCCATTCTGCCGGCAGCGGCGCCAGCGAAGAGGAGGGCAAGACATGTCAGACCAGAGCGAACAGGAACGCCGGCGCTACCTGCGCTATCCCCCGGAAGAGCTCGAAATTGCGCTGGTCCAGTTCGATGACCGACGCGTGGGCGAAGAGTTGTTCGAGCCGGAAGCGGCCGGTCTGGTGCTTGAAGAGTCACGGGCTGGTTGCGGGCTGGTGATGCTGGCCCGGGCCATCCCGGATGGCTTCGGCGACAAGAGCCATTGCGTGGTCAAGGTCGCCAACCTCGGCGTACTGCGTGCCGAGGTCCGGTGGATGGATGCCACCGACGACAAGGTGGTACGCCTGGGGCTGTCCTATCTCGAAGACTGAGCCAGACGGCGCGATTCAGCGCAGTTTCTGCTGAAGCGCCTGCAGTTTGTCGTTGCCGGGGTTGAGATCCTCGAAAGCCAGATCGGTCAATGCACCAGAGGAGGTGCCTGCGATCTGGTGGAACTCGGCCAGGTCGGTGTCCATGAACAGCACGCCGGTGACGATTTCTCTTTTCCTGCGATGTCGCTCCAGGCAGGCCATGGCGGTCAGCCGGTCGGTGGGCTCGTAGTCCGGGTCGGTCTTTCTCAGCAAGATGGTGCTGCCATCGTGCAGACGCACCGGTACCTGTTGCCCATCGGTCTGACGGGCGGTGATCGGTTCGGCCGGCGGCACGAAATCCACGTGCACTACCTGATGGGAATTCGATCGGGTATGGGCGTAACTCTTGGTTGAGCCCTCATGGTCGTTGAAGGTAACGCAGGGGGAGACGACGTCGATCACCGCACAGCCAGGGTGGCGCAGGCCGGCCTTGATCATCGGCACCAGCTGATCCTTGTCACCGGAAAAGGCGCGGGCGGCGAAGCTGCCACCCAGGGTGATGGCGGCAGCGACCGGGTCGATCGACTGGTTGCGATTGATCTCACCATACTTGGCCTTGCTGCCCGGATCGGCCGAGGCCGAGAACTGGCCCTTGGTCAGCCCGTAGACGCCGTTGTTCTCGATGATGTATAGCATGTTGAGGTTGCGACGTACGGCATGGGCAAACTGGCCAAACCCGATTGACAGCGAGTCGCCGTCCCCGGAGATGCCGATGCAGACCAGGTCGCGATTGGCTGCCAGCGCGCCGGTGGCAACCGCGGGCATGCGCCCGTGAACCGAGTTGAAGCCGTGGGAGCCGCTCAGGAAATAGGCCGGGGTCTTGGACGAGCAGCCGATGCCAGACAGCTTGATGACCTGTTCGGGTTTCAGCGCCAGCTCCCAGCAGGCCTGTACCAGGGCCGTGGTGATCGAATCATGGCCGCAGCCGGCACACAGCGTGGAAAGTCCACCTTCGTAGTCACGTATGGTCAGTCCCAGCGGGTTTTCGCGCAGTCCGGAATGATAGACCCTGGGCTTGGCGATATAGGTCATGCCACCGCCTCCCGGGCCAGAATCCGTCGCACCTGGTCGTAGATCAGATCGCTGGGGATCGGCATGCCGTTGTAGTGGCGGATCGATATCAGACGGTTGCGGTCCACGTCAGTCTCCAGGGTCAGCAGCGATTTCATCTGCCCATCCCGGTTCTGGTCGACCACGAAGATCCGCTGGTGGCTTTCCAGAAAGGCGTCAATCTCGTCGCCGAACGGGAAGGCGCGGATGCGCAGATAGTCCAGGTCCAGTCCTTCGGCAGCCAGCCTGTCCAGCGCTTCGGTCACGGCGCCATCGGATGAGCCATAGGCGATGATGCCGGCCTCGGTCGGTCGGGTCGAACGGGTCAGTACGCCTGCCGGCATGCGCTGCCGGGCCGTTTCCCACTTGACCAGCAGGCGGTCGACCACGTCCTGGTAGGCATCGGCGTCCTCGGTGTAGCCCCCGTAGCGGTTGTGACCCGAACCGCGGGTGAAAAATGCCCCGGCCGGATGGGTGCCGGGCACGCTGCGCCAGGGGATGCCGTCGCCATCGACATCGAGGTAGCGATGGAACTTGTCGATTTTTTCCAGCGCCTGGCGGTCGAGTACCTTGCCGCGGTCGGGGCGATAGTCATCGTCCCAGGTCAGCTTTGGAATCATCCAGTCGTTCATGCCGATATCCAGGTCCGACAGCACGAACACGGGGGTTTGCAGACTTTCGGCCAGATCAAAGGCGGTCACTGCCAGCTCGAAGCATTCGGCCGGATCAGCCGGCAGCAGCACCGGATGGCGGGTATCGCCATGCGAAGCGTAAGCCGCCGCCATCAGATCGCACTGCTGGGTCCGGGTCGGCATGCCGGTTGACGGTCCGACCCGCTGGATATCGAAAAACACCGCCGGAATCTCGGTGTAGTAGGCATAGCCGATGAATTCGCTCATCAGCGAGATACCCGGTCCGCTGGTTGGGGTAAAGGCGCGTGCGCCGGCCCAGCCGGCGCCAAGCACCATGCCGGCAGCCGCCAGCTCGTCCTCGGCCTGGACGATGCAGTAGCGCTTGGCGTCAGTATCCGGATCGCGCCGCAGCTGGCGGCAGTACTTCTCGAAGGCATCCATCAGCGAAGTCGACGGGGTGATCGGATACCAGGCGCCGACCGTGGCGCCGGCAAACAGGCAGCCCAAGGCGGCGGCCGAATTGCCGTCGATCATTACGTGATCGACCGTGGCCGCCATTGGTTCGGCACGGATCGGCAGCGGGCAGTCGAAGTGTTCTTTGGCGTAGTCATGGCCGAGCTGAATTGCCTGCAGGTTGGAGTCGACCAGCTTGGGTTTGGCAGCGAAGGTTTCCTCCAGCAGCGCCTTGACCACGTCACGATCGATCGCCATCAGCGCGCACAGGGCACCGACATAGGCGATGTTCTTCATCAGGATGCGTACCCGCGCGTTGCCGTATTGCTCGTTGACCATGGCTGCCAGCGGTATGCCGAGCAGGTGCACGTCCTGGCGCGCCAGCTGGCGATCGCGTGGCCAGCTCGAGTCATAGATCAGGTAGCCGCCCGGGGAGACTTCGGCCAGGTCCTTGCCATAGGTCTGGGCGTTCATCGCCACCATCATGTCGACCCGGCCCGAGCGCGCCCGGTAGCCGGCGTGGCTGGCGCGGATTTCGTACCAGGTCGGCAAGCCCTGGATGTTGGACGGAAACAGGTTCTTGCCGGTCACCGGTATGCCCATTCGGAACAGCGCCTTCATCAGCAGCGAGTTGGCGCTGGCCGACCCGGTGCCGTTGACGGTGGCAATCTTGATGACGAAATCGTTGACCTGGCTCATGAGGCACTCATCTGCTGGCTGGGATCGAAGCCGGCGTCAATCCGCCGGTCTGGCACAATCGCGGGGCTTTTGATTTGAGGCTCAGGCCGACTTTCTTGCTTGGCACGGCCTGACCTCATGGTCTTTGGCATAGGGGATACCGAGGATGGACTTCTGCATGTCCCAGGCGGCAGTTGGGCAGCGCTCGGCGCATAGCCCGCAGTGCAGGCACAAATTCTCGTCCTTGATCATCACCCGACCGGTCTGCTTCAGGGCGCCGGAAACAAACAGCGGCTGGTCCGGGTTCTCGGCCGGCGCGCGCAGGCCTGAGCGAAGGCCCTGCTCATCCTGGTTGGGCAGCATGCCCAGACACTGCACCGGGCAGATGTCCAGGCAGGCATCGCACTCGATGCACAGCTTGTCGACAAATACCGTCTGGACATCGCAATTGAGACAGCGCTCGACCTCGCAGGCGGTCTGTTCGGCGGTAAAACCGAGCTCGACTTCGGTGTCGAGCTGGCGAAAGCGTTCGACCAGCGGCACGTGCTCCATCTTGCGTCGGGCAGCCGGGTCGAAATCGTTGGAATAGCTCCATTCGTGAATGCCCATCTTGCGCGTGCTCAGCTTCATCGTGTAGGGGAGGCGGTCGGTGACCGGCTGATCATGGCAGTAGCGATGAATGGAAATGGCCGCCTGGTGGCCGTGTTCGACTGCCCAGATGATGTTCTCCGGCCCAAACGCGGCGTCGCCTCCAAAGAACACGCCCGGCAGCGTCGACTCGTAGGTGGTGCGATCGACCACCGGTTCGTCCCACTGGTTGAACTCGATGTCGATGTCACGCTCGATCCAGGGAAAGGCGGTTTCCTGGCCAATCGCCAGGATCACGTCATCGGCCTCGATGAAGGTTTCGCCGACCACCCGGCTGTCGGTGATGCGACCGTCGCTGATGTCGTAGTCCATCTGCTCGAAGATCATGCCCTTGAGCTTGCCATTCTCGACCACGAAGGACTTCGGCGAGTGATTGATCACGATCTCGACCTGTTCCTCCTCGGCATCCTCCAGTTCCCAGTCCGATGCCTTGAAGAATCCGCGCGGCTTGCGCGCCATCACCTTGACGTCGGTCGCACCCAGCCGGAGGCTGGTGCGGCAGCAGTCCATGGCGGTGTTGCCAACCCCGATAATCAGTACCTTGCGGCCGATTTCGGTGACATGGCCAAAGGCGACTGATTCCAGCCACTCGATGCCGATATGGACGTTGTCGGCGCCGTCCCGGCGACCCGGAATGTCCAGTTCCTTGCCCTTGGGCGCTCCAGAGCCGACGAAGATTGCGTCATAGCCTTCGGCCAGCAGCGCCTTCATGCTGTCGATGCGGTGATTCAGGCG
>SKQS01000254.1 GCA_007118895.1 Wenzhouxiangella sp. | reverse complement strand
GCAAGCTGCTGGTCAGCTGAATCAATGCGATTGACCTGCTGTCGGAAAGCCTCGCTGCCGGGATGGCCGGCCGCATACCAGGCCAGGTGCTTGCGGGCGATGCGTACGCCGCGAGCCGGGCCGTAGAAGGCGTGCAGGGCTTCAAGGTGGCCGATGAGGATTGCACCTACCTCGCTCATGCCCGGCGGCGAAAGCGCTTGTCCGTGCGCCAGGTAATGGGCAATTTCGGCAAATATCCAGGGCCGGCCCTGGGCGGCGCGCCCGATCAGCAGGCCGTCCGCACCGGTGTGCGACAGCACCGCCTGCGCCTTGGCCGGCGAGTCGATGTCGCCGTTGGCCAGCACCGGAATGCCTCGCTCGGACTTGATCAGGGCAATCGTGTCGTACTCGGCCTGACCCTGGTATTTCTGATCCCGGGTCCGGCCATGAACGGCCACGGCACTGATACCAGACTCCTCGGCAATGCGAGCAATGGCCGGCCCGTTACGATGATCGGCATCCCAGCCGGTACGAATCTTGAGGGTGACCGGCACATCGACCGCCGCGACCACGGCCTCGAGAATCCTGGCGACCAGCGTCTCATCGCGCATCAGGGCCGAACCGGCCCAGGCGCGACAGACCTTCTTGGCCGGACAGCCCATGTTGATATCGATGATCTGCGCGCCCTGGGCGACGTTGTGGCGAGCGAAGGCGGCCATCTGCTCCGGCTCGGTGCCGGCAATCTGCACGCTGACCGGCGCCGGCTCGCCGTCGTGATCGGTGCGCTCCAGCGACTTGCGGGTCTGCCACAGGTCCGGGTTGGCCGCCGCCATCTCGGTGACCGTCAGCCCGGCGCCGCCGCGCTTGCAAAGCAGCCGGAACGGCTTGTCTGTGACCCCGGCCATCGGTGCAAGCACCAGTGGCGGGTCGATCGGGTAGGGCCCAATACAAAGCCCCGGCAGCACCGCCGCGACTTGACTAGCCGGGCCAGGCATCGCCACCTTCAGCGCAGCATGGCGCAGGCAGTCTTCAGCGCGTCGATGAACACGTCGATTTCCTCGACCGTGTTGTACATCCCGAACGAAGCCCTGGCGGTGGCCGGCACGCCGAAAAACTGCATGGCCGGCATGGCGCAGTGGTGACCGGTGCGAATGGCGACCCCGGCGTGGTCGACGATGGTGCCGATATCGTTGGCATGCACACCGTCGATGGCAAAACTGGCGACCGGACCCTTGGCGCTTGCCGTGCCGATCAGTTTCAGGCCCGGAAACTCAAGCAGACGCTCGCTTGCCGTCGCCAGCAACCGCGCTTCATGAGCGGCCACCGCTTCCAGATCGACACTTTCGAGGAATTCAACCGCCGCACCCAGCCCGATCGCGCCGGCAATGTTGGGCGTGCCGGCCTCGAACTTGTGCGGAAGCTCGTTGAAGGTCGTGCCGTCGAAACTGACCTTGAGGATCATTTCTCCACCACCCTGCCAGGGTGGCATGGCTTCGAGGTGGCGCTCACGCCCCCACAGCAGCCCGATTCCGGTTGGCCCGTACATCTTGTGTGCCGACAGGCAGTAGAAGTCGCAGTCCAGTGCCTGGACATCGACCTTCAGGTGCGGCGTGGCCTGGGCGCCATCGACCAGTACCGGAATGTCCAGTCGACGAGCCATCCGGCAGATTTCGGCCACCGGGTTGATCGTCCCCAGGGCGTTGGACACATGCACCACGCCGACCAGCCGGGTGCGCTCGCTCAGCAGCTCTTCGAAGGCATCGAGCATCAGCTCGCCGTGCTGGTTGATCGGCGCCACCTTGAGCTCGGCCCCGGTCTGTTCGCACAGCAGCTGCCAGGGCACGATATTGGAGTGATGCTCCATGTGTGTGATCAGAATCTCGTCACCCGGCCCTATTTCGGGACGCAGAAAGCTCTGGGCCACCAGGTTGATCGCCTCGGTGGTGCCTCGCGTGAAAACGACCTCGCGGGTGCTGGCGGCATTGAGCAAACGACGGGCCGACTCGCGCGCTGCCTCGAAGGCCTCCGAGGCCTCGACCGAGAGCTGGTGTACACCGCGGTGAACATTGGCATTGGAATGCCGATAGAAGCGGTCCATGGCCTCGATCACCGCCAACGGCCGCTGTGCCGTGGCGGCGCTGTCGAAATACACCAGCGGCTTGCCGTGGACTTGCCGTTCAAGCACCGGGAACTGGGCACGAATTGCCGCCAGATCGAGTTCGGCCGCCGCCGCGCCCTGATCACCGATCGAGGTGCTCACAGCCAGTCTCCGAGATTGGCAAGCAACCACTGGCGTACCGCATCATCGACTGCTGTTTCCAGCGGGGCGGCGGCAAACCCGGTCTTCAGCAGGTTCGCCGCGGCCTCGGCGGATAGACCGCGCGAGCGCAGGTAGAACAGCGCCTGCTCGTCAAGCTGACCGACCGTCGCGCCGTGGCTGGCGGTCACCTCTTCGGCATGGATCTCCAGCTCGGGCTTGGTGTTGATCCGCGCCTGCTCGCTAAGCAGCAGATTACCGGTATTGAGGTCGGAATGACTGTCATCGGCCCCGGGATGGATGTGAATGCGGCCGTTGAACACACCGACGCCATTGCCGTCGGCCAGCATGCGAAAGCGCTCGCGGCTGTTAGTGCCGCCGACGCAGTGGTCGATCGCGGTATGGAAATCCACATGCTGGCGTGCTCCGATCAGTACCGAGCCGTCGACCTCGCAACGAGCGCCACTGGCATTCAGTGCGACGTTGATATCCTGGCGGGTCAGCCGTCCGCCACCGTCCAGGGTCACCAGGCGATAGTCGGCGCCAGCGGCCAGCGCCACGTCGAGGCGCTCGATCCAGATCGCATCGCCATTGTGCCTAGACAGCGCATGATCCAGCCGCGCATTCTCCCCAACCTTCAGGTCGATCACCGCATTGACCAGCCCGCTGCCGTTCGAGCTATCGAGCTGGACCAGGCAGGCACGAGAACCGGCTGTCAGCTCGATCTCGATGCGCGGATGACATGCGTCGGCATGCCCGTCCGGGGTGGTCAGGGCCAGCATCAGGGGCTGATCAAGACGGCCGTTGATGACCACCTTCAGCCCCTGCTCGAATCGGGCCAGGTTGAGCCAGCCGAAGGCACCGCCACGATTACCGTAATCCAGACCGGCCAGCCGATTGCTGTCAACCGGCTCGATGCTGATGCCAGACGGAAGGGAGCTCGAGTCACTGAGCAGACGGCCGGCGTCGATATGGAGCAGGTGGTGATCAAACGGCACAGGCGGCGGACTTGCCGGCTGATGTTCGCCCGGCACCAGGGAGCGCTTCTCCAGCGCCCTGAGGGAGGTGTACTTCCAGGCCTCGGTCTTGATATCCGGGAAACCATGGCGCATCAGCTCGGCCTGGGCACGCTTGCGCACCGCGCCGTAACTGTCGGCCAAAACGGCATCGGACAACAGGTTTTCAGCCAGCACGCTCATCGCTTCAGACCTCGACCGCGTCGGATTCGAGAAAGGCGTAACCCTCTGACTCCAGGCGCTCGGCCAGCTCTCGTCCGCCGCTTTCGACAATCTGACCGTCGGACAAAACATGTACCCGGTCGGGCTCCAGGTATTCCAGCAAGCGCTGATAGTGGGTGATGACAACGAACGAGCGGGCCGGGTCGCGCAGTCGGTTGATCCCTTCAGCCACCAGCTTGAGCGCATCGATATCCAGTCCGGAGTCGGTCTCATCCAGAATGGCCAGCTTCGGTTTCAGTACTGCCATTTGCACGATCTCGTTGCGCTTCTTCTCGCCGCCTGAAAAGCCCTCGTTGACGGCACGCTTGAGCAGCGATTCGTCCATTTTCAGGGCCTTGAGCGACTCGCGCACGGCCTTGAGGAAGGCCATGGAATCGACCTCCGGCTCACCACGCGCGGCGCGCTGGGCGTTGAGCGCGGCGCGCAGGAAGTAGGCATTGTTGACCCCTGGAATCTCGACCGGGTACTGGAAGGCCAGGAACAGGCCAGCAGCAGCGCGCTCTTCCGGCTCCATATCGGCCAGGTCGCGCCCCTCGAAATCGACTGCACCAGAGGTGATTTCGTAGCCATCGCGACCAGCCAGGGCATAACCAAGGGTCGACTTGCCCGACCCGTTCGGCCCCATGATGGCATGCAGCTCGCCGGCAGCAACCTCGAGATTCAGGCCCTTGAGGATGGGTTTGTCGTCGACGGCGACGTGAAGGTTGGTGATTTTAAGCATGTCAATATTATCTGGTTAGTTGGAAAGAGGGGGAGAGGGGGAGAGCAAGAGAGGAAGAGAGGAAGAAAGGCGACTTATCTTCTGTCCCTCTTCCCGTCTATCCTTCTTCCCGACAGTTCAGCCCACCGCCCCCTCCAGCGAGATTTCAAGAAGCGCCTTGGCTTCGACGGCGAATTCCATCGGCAATTCCTTGAACACTTCCTTGCAGAAGCCATCGACGATCATCGCCACGGCGTTTTCCTCGTCCAGGCCGCGTGATCGGCAGTAGAACAGCTGGTCCTCGCCGACCCTGGATGTGGTTGCCTCGTGCTCGATGGTGGCCGTTGGGTTGGCCGACTCGATATAGGGAAAGGTATGGGCGCCGCAGGTCTTGCCGATCAGCAAGCTGTCGCACTGGGTATAGTTGCGCGCATTGTCGGCGCGCCGGGCAACCCTAACCAGCCCGCGGTAGCTGTTATTGCTCTTGCCGGCCGAAATGCCCTTGGAAATGATCTTGCTGGTGGTGTTTTTCCCCAGGTGAATCATCTTGGTGCCGGTATCGGCCTGCTGGTGGTTGTGGGTCAGCGCCACCGAGTAGAACTCGCCAGCCGAACGATCACCACGAAGGATGCAGGACGGGTACTTCCAGGTAATGGCCGAACCGGTCTCTACCTGGGTCCAGGATATGCGCGCATCGTCCTCGCGGCAGTCACCACGCTTGGTGACGAAGTTGTAAATGCCGCCCTTGCCGTTTTCGTCGCCCGGGTACCAATTCTGCACCGTCGAGTACTTGATCCTGGCCTGCTTGCGCGCGACCAGCTCGACCACGGCCGCATGCAGCTGGTTTTCATCGCGCATCGGCGCGGTACAGCCTTCCAGGTAGCTGACCTCGCTGCCCGGCTCGGCAATGATCAGGGTACGCTCGAACTGACCGGTATCGCGGGCATTGATCCTGAAATAGGTCGAAAGCTCCATCGGGCACCGCGTGTTTTCGGGTATGTAAACAAATGAACCGTCGGAAAACACCGCCGAGTTGAGCGCCGCAAAGTAGTTGTCGGTGTAGGGAACGACCGAGCCAAGGTATTCACGCACCAGCTCGGGATGGTCCTTGACCGCCTCGGAGAAACTGCAGAAGATCACGCCGGCCTCGGCCAGCTCTTTCTGGAATGTGGTGCCAACCGAAACCGAGTCGAATACCGCATCCACCGCCACGCCGGCCAAACGGGCCCGCTCGTGCAGCGGAACGCCCAGCTTGTCGAAGGTCTCCAGCAGCTTGGGATCGACCTCGTCGAGGCTCTTGGGCCGATCCTGCTGCTTGGGTGCGGCGTAGTAATGAATCTTCTGGAAGTCAATGGCCGGCAGCTTCAGCATGGCCCAGTTCGGACCAACCATGGTCTGCCAGTGATGAAAGGCCTTCAGGCGCCATTCCAGCAGCCACTCCGGCTCCTCCTTTTTCGCCGAGATCATGGCAATGATCTCTTCGTTCAGCCCGGCCGGCACCCGGTCGGACTCGATATCGGTGTAGAAGCCAGCCTTGTAGCGCTGGCGGATGTAGCGATCGACCTGTTCGACAGTCTGGTTCATGTCAAGCTCACCCGGAAACGGTTTCGATGATTTCGGTTCGAATGGCGATGCGCGGCGGGCGGGGTGCTGCCAGGTCAGCCAGGGTCAGCTGCTCCAGTGCCTGCTCTACGGCCTGGCCGATGCGCTGCCAGTTACCGCGCAGATGACATTCCGATTCGTGAATACACAGCCCCGACTCGAGGCTGCACTCGGTCAGCGCAATCGGTCCCTCCATGGCCCTGACGATCGCGGCGACCGAAATATCGGTCGGCTCGTCGACCAGTCGGTAACCACCGTGCACGCCGCGAACCGACTCGACAATGCCGCCACGCGCCAGAGTCTTCATCACCTTGGCCACGGTCGGCAGTTCCAGCCCGGAAGCCTCGGCCAGCTGACTGGCCGGCAGACAGGCCCGCTCGTCACTGACCATGGTGGCCAACAGTACGGTCGCGTAGTCAGTCAACTTGCTTATGCGCAGCATTTTCTGAATCCCGTGGAAGACGGCAGCGTCTTGTTTTTTCAATATTGTACTGCCAGTTGGTGAAAACAAGACCAATTTGGTATTAGTTTAAGGCAGGCCCGTCTGTCAGCGCAAATCAGCCTGTTCTCGCTGACAACCGACTGGCCGGCCTATCGACAGAAACGCTCACACCGGATAAGGTTTCTGCCGGGCACGATTATTGTCGACGAGATCTGGAGACATCTTTTGCAGGACCCACGTCGAAGCCAGGCCGAGGACTGGGCACGGAGTCTGCTGAAACAGGGCTTCCTGGCCAGCCATCCGATCTCTTCGGATGCCAGTTTCCGCCGCTATTTCCGCTTGAAGACCACCAATCGCAGCCTGGTGCTGATGGATGCGCCACCCGAGCACGAAAACACTCAGGCCTTCCTCGAAGTCGGCAAGCGCCTGGCTCGGGCCGGACTGCATGTCCCGGCCATCCTGGCTGCCGACCCGACACGCGGATTTGCGCTGCTCGAGGATCTGGGCGACAAACCCTACCACCATGTGCTGGACGAACAGTCGGCCCCGGCACTGTTCGAGGACGCGCTGGCCGCCCTGCTGCACATGCAGACCCGGGCCGATGCTGTCGGCCTGCCCGACTACGACACGGCCCGACTACTTGCCGAGCTGGCGCTGTTCGTCGACTGGTTCCTGACCCGTCACTGGCAGGTCGTCCCGACCGACGACGAACTCGATGATTGGGACTCGGTTTGTGCCCTGCTGATTCGCTGGGCGATGGACCAGCCACAGGCGTTCTGCCACCGCGACTTCATGCCTCGCAACCTGATGCTGACAGACCCCAACCCGGGCATCATCGACTTTCAGGATGCGGTTAGAGGTCCGGTCAGCTATGACCCGGTGTGCCTGTTCCGCGACGCTTTCCTGAGCTGGCCGGAGCCGCAGGTCGATGGCTGGCTGGAGGACTACCGACAGCGCGCCCGCGCCGCCGGCCTGGCGCTGCCGGCAACGGCCGATCTGTGGCGCCGGACCTGCGACCTGATGGGCGTGCAGCGACATCTCAAGGTCATCGGCATCTTCGCCCGCATCCGCTACCGCGACGGCAAGCCGCGCTACCTGGAAGACACTCCCCGCTTCTTCAGCTACCTGCAGCAGGCCATCGCCCGCAACCCAGAGCTTATCGCGCTTGATGAGCTGCTCAAGGCCTGGCGGGCCCGCGCCCGCGATCGTGCCCAGTGAATCAGTGACTGCGATCCAATACCAGTTCCAGCTGACCTGATTCAAGCAGCACAGTTTCCAGCAGCGCCAGGCGCCGCTCCAGATCGGTCTTGTACTGAACCTGCACCTGCAACTTCCCGATCTGTGACTGCATTGCGTTCAGCTGGCTGTTCAGCCGGGCATTTTCCTCCTTCAGTGTCGCCATCTCGCGGTCGTGGCGCGCCACAAGCTCCTGATGAGCGGCGATCATTATCGGCCCCAGACGGCTGTACTCGAAGCCCTCGATGCGTCCCTGGGCATCATGGCGAATGATTTCGGGAATGACCTCGGCGACTTCCTCGGCGATCAGGCCAATGTCCGCCATGTCGTCATCGGTTCGACGATAGCGTACCGGTCGCAATTGTGAAACCAGCTCGGCCGCGGAATCAAGCGGCGCAACGTCAGTTTTGAAGCGGATACTGGAGGTGCAGGCGGTCAATTGGCCCAGGCCGCTGCGACACACAGACGTGCCCCCCGAGCCAAACTGGCCTACAAATACCGTACTGGCGGTTTCCAAAGCGCCCGACGAGCCAATGGTAAGGAGAGTTGAGCCGGAGGTGTCCCGCACTCGGAGAGGGACCAGCTGGGACGCCGATGCCTGCACGGTCAGTGCTGCCGTGGGGTCGTTGCTGTTGATGCCGACACCGCCGGTAGCCCGGATCAGGAACTGGTCACTGCCGGTGGAAATGAAATCCTGGTCGGTGCTGTCGGCCCAGACGAAAGTTCCCGTATCGTTGCCACCGGGAACGCCAGCGCAGCCATGGTCAGGCTGGTTCGGTGGGGCTGCCACGGCTTGTCTGACCTTGGCACGGCGGCCGACGGCCACACTGTAATCGGAGCCGGCGCAATTGCTGCTGCCCCCGAGTACCGTAGCGTAATCGCCAAGCGCCGAATTACGATATCCGCCGACAATACTGGCGTACTGCAAGAAAGTGTAGTTGGCTTCACCACCGAGAATCGAGGAGTAAGGGTTTGCGACCCAGTTTTCCAGCCCGCCGCCGATTGTGCTGTTCCAGCCGGCCACGACGTTTTCCTGGCCGCCGGCAATCACCGCGTGCAAATTGCCAGCAATGTTGGCCTCTCCCCCGCCGATGAATGAGAATGAGCCAAAGGCCTGGTTGTTCTGGCCCCCGGCGATGGTCGCCACGCGCGACAGTATCTCGTTGTTGTAGCCGCCCCCAATCGTGGCCGCACCCATCTGATGGGACGGGACACTGATGTAGTTCTCGATTCCGCCAGCGATCGTCGCACTCTCGGCATGGGCGGCATTTTCCCGTCCGCCACCAATAGTGACACCGAGCCCGTCGGCAATATTCGTCGTGCCACCACCTACCGTGCTCCACCAGTCCACGGCCTGATTTTCCAGGCCGCCGCCAATGGTCGTGTACCATTCGCCCGCGGCCAGATTGCCCAGTCCACCGCCCACGGTGCCGAAGTTGCTGCTGACAACGTTGCCAAAGGCCTGGGTCTGGAACAGTAGGCCACCCCCGCCGGAAATGGTGGCTCCGACCGCTTCATCGATCACCGCGTTGCCATCCCAGCCGGCCACAAGGTTGGGCGCGACCTCATCGAAGTTCGAAGGCAGGCTGTAGGGCACGGGCTCGACGCGCCAGGCTTGTTGGTCATCGACCTTGAGAATGAAAGCCTGATCGTTGGTGGTTCCAAGAAACTCGCTGTCGCTGATCTCGTTGCCGGTCAGGCTCCAGGCATTTTCGGCGCCATCCGCACCGGGGGGACCTTCGAGACCTTGCGGGCCCATCGGGCCAGGCGGACCCGTCGGACCCGTCGGACCAGGCGGTCCCTCGGGGCCCTCGTTGCCATCAAGGGCAAATAGCGCGACGGGGGCTGCCCGAATTGCCTGCCGTGGTGTCAGGCTGGAGCCTTCGACAACGATATCCAGGTAGCGCTGGTCGGCGCCGAACGCCCCGGGGCCGAAGTCAAGCTCGACCTGAAACAGACCATCCTGCACCGGCACATCGGAGAGGCTGATCATCGGGCCGACCTGATCGCTGCCAGAAAAACTCTCGAACAGTCGGAATTCCATGTCAACGGTATCTGTCACCGGGGTTCCGGACTGCTGGAGCTGCCCCTGGTAGCTGATGGTGGTCATCGCCCACAGAGGCACGCTAATAATTGTTGTGCTCAACAATAGCAACAGGCTCAGGGTTCTCATGCTCAACCTCCCGTTTGTACTCGGCTTCATAGTGTGGAACGTAATCGAACCTGAAAACGCGACATCGGCTTTCCCCAGACTTTGCTTCACGCTAGGATGCGCTGCAGAAAAGCAAGGCGATAGAGAACAAGATGCGAGCGATGATCCTGGCCGCCGGGCGCGGCGAACGGCTGCGGCCGCTGACTGACCGGGTGGCCAAGCCGCTGGTCGAGGTCGGTGGACAGTCGCTGATCGTCCGACATCTTCGCGCCCTGGCCGGCGCAGGCATTGACCAGATCGTGATCAACGTCAGCTGGCTGGCCGAACAGATCATGCAGACGCTGGGCGACGGCAGCCGCTGGGGCGTGGAGATTCGCTACTCGGTCGAGCCGCCCGGCGCGCTGGAAACCGCCGGCGGGATCAGCCGTGCACTGCCCCTGCTGGACAGCCCGCTGTTTCTGGCCGTCAGCGCCGACGTGCTGTGTGATTTCGATTACGGCCGGCTCATCGGACTGCAGCCTGAAGGCCTGGCCCACCTGGTGATGGTGGACAACCCGGCACATCATCCGATGGGTGATTTCGCGCTGGATGCAGCCGGACGGCTGCATGCTGCCGAGGGCAACGGCCTGACCTACTCCGGGATCGGCCTGTTTCGCAGCCGGATGTTCGAATCGCTCGATCCCGACCAACCGATGCCGCTCAGGCCGCTGCTCGATCGCGCCATCCAGGCCGGTCAGCTAAGCGGGCAGCACCATCCCGGCCGCTGGATGGATATCGGCACGCCCGAGCGCCTGGCAGGGGCCCAGGCCCGGGGCTGGTAGATGGGCAAAACATTGGGCGGAACCAGTCCAAGCTGATTCTGAGTGCAGGCATTTCAACAGCATGACCTTGCTCACGATCACCGGGGTTGGGTCGATTCCAGATCAGCCGGCCGGGGACTCGAATCAATCCGGGGCAGAAAGCGCCAGCATGAAGATCTTTTGTCAGCACTTCTGGAGTATAGGTACCCCTTCTGCTACTTTAGCCTTCAGCGCTTGGTGTTGGCGTTGCGGTTGAGAGCTCTGACAGAAAAACCGCGTTGATTCCATGGATGGTATGCGGCTACACTCAGCTGCTCTAGTCGAGGGACTGCCATGACGCTTTGCATCGGAATCATTGCCGAAACCGCCGAGGGCGAGCGCCGGGTGGCGCTGGACCCGCCAACGGCGGCAAAACTCATCCAGGCCGGACACCAGGTGCTTATCCAGTCCGGGGCCGGTACCCGGGCCGGACATCCCGACACGGCCTGGGGTGATTGCGAGGTCGTCGATGACGTCGCCAGTCTGGTCGACCGGGCCGATATCGTGCTCTGCGTGCGTTGCCCGACGGAGAAGACTTTCGCCGCCGCCGGCCAGGGCACGCTGTTTATCGGCCAGCTCAATCCATTCACGAACCTGAAGCTGCTGACCACGGCTGCCGGTCGCGGGCTGTCGCTGATTGCCATGGAGCTGATTCCACGCATCACCCGGGCCCAGGCCATGGATGTGCTGAGTTCTCAGGCCACGGTGGCCGGCTATCAGGCAGTGATCATTGCAGCCGATATCGCCCCGCGACTGTTTCCGATGCTGACCACCGCCGCCGGCACCCTGCGGCCGGCCAAGGCTGTGGTCATCGGCGCCGGTGTCGCCGGCTTGCAGGCGATTGCCACTGCGCGGCGGCTCGGCGCCCAGGTCGAGGCCTACGACATTCGCGCTGCTGCCCGCGAACAGGTCGAATCGCTGGGCGCGAAGATGATCGATACCGGGGTCGACGCCGAAAGCGAGGGCGGATACGCGCGCGAGCTGACCGAAGAGGAAAAGGCCCGCCAGGCCGAAGCCCTGGCCCGTCACCTGGCCCGGGCCGACGTGGTCATTTCCACCGCTGCCATTCCCGGGCGGCCGGCACCTAAGATCATCACCGAGGCCATGGTCGACGACATGGCGCCGGGCAGCGTAATCGTCGACCTGGCCGCCGAGACCGGCGGCAACTGCGAGCTGACCCGGCCGGGCGAGACCGTCGATCATGGCGGCGTGCTGGTCCACGGCCCACTCGACCTGCCCAGCCGCGCGGCGCTGCACGCCTCGGAGATGTATGCCAAGAATGTGCACAACCTGCTCACCCTGCTGATCGACGAGACCGGGCTCAATATCAATACCGAGGATGAAGTGATCGCCGGCTGCCTGCTGGGCCACGGCGGCCAAATCGTCCATGAAAAATTCAAGTAAGCTCACCACAGAGACACAGAGGACACAGAGGAGACAGAAAGTTTTTTCAGATTTTCTCCGTGATCTCCGTGCCTTCGTGGTGAACACAAACATTCAGGAGTAAGCCATGGAAGGCTGGATTGCGCTCTACATTTTCATGCTGGCGGCATTTACCGGGATCGAGGTGATCCGGCGCGTACCGGCCATCCTGCACACCCCGCTGATGTCGGGTTCGAACTTCATCCACGGCATTGTCGTGGTTGGCGGCATGGTGGTGCTCGGCATGGCCGACACCACCGCCGAGATCGTGGTCGGATTCATCGCGGTGTTTCTCGGCGCCGGCAACGCGGTCGGCGGCTACGTAGTCACCGAGCGCATGCTCGAGATGTTCAAGTCCTCCGACAAGAACAAAAAGGAATAAGCCATGCCTGGACTGGACTTCATCGTACCTGCCGCCTACTTCGCTGCCGCGGTCCTGTTCATCTACGGCCTGAAGGGCATGAGCTCTCCGGTCACCGCGCGCTCGGGCATGATCTGGGCCGGTGTGGCCATGCTGCTGGCCGTCCTGGTGACCTTCGTCCATCCCAAGGTCACCGGCAACTACGGCCTGATGCTGATCGCCCTGGTCTCGGCCTCGGTGCTGGCCTGGTGGTGGGCGCGCATCGTCGCCATGACCGACATGCCGCAGATGATTGCGCTATACAACGGCATGGGCGGCGGCTCGGCGGCAGCCATTGCCGCGGTGGAACTGCTCAAGGTGCATTCCGGCCAGGTCAGCATGGTGCCGACCACGCTGCTGGTAGCCGCATTCGGCGCGATCATCGGCTCGATCGCCTTTTCCGGCTCGCTGATTGCCTTTGCCAAGCTGCAGGGCTGGATGCGAAAGAGCTGGCGTTTTCCGGGTCAGCAGGTTGTCAACCTGGTAGTGTTCGTCGCCACCCTGGCCGTCGGTGCATGGATCTTCATCGATGGACCGAGCCCGATGCTGTTGCTGGCATTTTTTGCCCTGGCGCTAGTGGCCGGCATTCTTATCACCGTGCCGATCGGTGGTGCCGACATGCCGGTGGTGATTTCCCTGTACAACGCCCTGACCGGCATCGCCGTAGGCTTCAAGGGCTATGTTCTGGAAATCCCGGCCCTGATGATCGCCGGGATCGTGGTTGGCGCGGCCGGCACGCTGCTGACCCAGCTCATGGCCAAGGCGATGAATCGTCCGCTGTCGAACGTGCTGTTTTCCGGCTTCGGCAAGGCCGACGAGGATGCCGCCGCAGGGCCTGCCACCGGCGAAATGAAATCCATCGACGCTACCGATGCCGCGATCCAGATGGCCTATGCCGAAAAGGTCATTATCGTCCCCGGCTACGGCATGGCCGTCGCCCAGGCCCAGCACAAGATCTGGGAGCTGACCGAACTGTTGACCAGCCGCGGCGTGAAGGTGACCTTTGCCATTCACCCGGTTGCCGGCCGCATGCCCGGCCACATGAACGTGCTGCTGGCCGAGGCCGGCGTACCCTACGACCTGATCTTCGATCTTGAAGACATCAATGCCCAGTTCCCCACCACCGACGTGGCGCTTGTGATCGGCGCCAACGATGTGGTCAACCCGGCGGCCCGCAAGGACAGCTCCAGCCCGATCTACGGCATGCCCATACTCGATGTCGACAAGGCGAGAAACTGCATCGTCATCAAGCGCGGCCAGGGCACAGGGTTCTCCGGCATCGAAAACCTGCTGTTTTTCGAGGACAATACGCGTATGCTCTACGGAGACGCACAGAAGGTCGCCCAGGCGCTGATTTCGGGGGTCAAGGCGTTGGGATAAGGTGAGGTTTAAGGTTTAAGGGAAAAGAGCAAACGGGAAACGGGAAACGAACGACGAGACCCCGACAAGGCGCCCGTGCTCCCAAGGCCCCGCTCCTTTTCCCTAAAACCGTAAACCTTTGACCTTAACCCTTAAACCTTAGACCTGTTCAAACTGTTGACAAGTGTGTTACTGTTGTATAACACTATATATCCATCTCTGCGGGAGTAATTCACCATGATGCGCAAGTTCTTGCTAATGATGCTGGCCAGCCTGTTCCTCGCTGCTTGTGGACGCGACAGCGACGACGATGTGCCGACCATCTTCGAAGACGATGATGATGTCGATATCCAGGTAGCAGCAGTCAGCCTGTTCGACCGGATCGACGCCGAAACCATGATGGTCATGGCCAACCTCGAGCCAATGCCGGACTCGCTGGCTGACACCCTCTACCGACCGCTGTCTGCTGCGGCGGAAATGAACCGGGTAACCGCCGAGCAGCTCGGTGAGGAAATCGACGATCCGCTGGCCCGCGCGCTGCTCAACGAATTGGCGGCGATCGACAGCCGCGAGGCGGTCGAGGCCCGCGGCCTGCACAGTAACGGCCTGTATGCCCTGCATACCGTCTCGGTCTATCCGTTCATGCACTGGCAGTTGATTGATCGCGAGGCGCTGGAGGCCACGCTTGATCGCCTGGCCGGCGAGGCGGGCATCGAGCTGCCGCGCCGTGATGTAGACGGCGAGCAGATCATCTGGGCACCATTGGCCGGGATGGGTCTGGCGATCCACATGGACGAGGATTTCGTGACTGCCGCGCTGGTTCCTGACAGCCCGGCCCTGCTTCGCCGGGTAGTCAACCTGGACCAGCCTGCACAGGCCATGAGCCGACGCGGTCTGGCACGTTTCAACCGAGAACGCGGGTTTACCGCCTACGGCAGCGGCTACATCGACTTCACCCGCCTGCTGTCGCTGGTTTTCAACGGCGATGAACGTATCGAGCTGGGAGCGCGTCGCGACGAACGGCTTCAGGCGCTGTCCGAAGATGCCGCCTGTCGCAGCGAGATCGAGGCGCTGGTCAATACCTTTCCTCGCTTGAGCACCGGCTCCACCCGGGTTGACGAGCGACGGATCACCGCGCTGATGCGAATCGAGACTGCCGGCGATATGGGGCAGCGCCTGGCTACCATTGCCGACACCTCGATAGGAGTGGGTGCACGCCAGGCCGAGCTGTTCGATGCCGGGGTGGCAATCAACCTGGTCGCTGCCCGAGACTTCGCCCGCGAGCTGGTTGGAGGCTGGGTCGACAACCCGCCGCAGTGCGAGCTTTTCGCCGAGATTGGCGAGCAAGCCGGCGAATGGCAGCTGGCGCTGAATCGGCCAATCCCGCCGGTCGTGACCAATATTCAGGGGTTTCGCCTCAATGTTGACCGTGTGGTCATGGGTGGCCCGGCCGGCGTTGTCGACGGCGCCGGCACGCTGGCACTGTTCATGCACAATCCGCAAATGCTGATCGGGATGGCCCAGATGTTTTCGCCGGAGCTTGCCGCGCTGGACCTCAGGCCCGGTGGCGAGCCGCAGCCGATTCCGCCCGGCATGATCCCCGACATGCCGGAGCTGTCGGCCTGGGTCGCGCTGGGCGAAGAGGGACTGGGTATCGCCATCGGCGAAGGACACAAGGATGAGCTCGGGCAGGCCTTGAGTCCCGGTGAAACCGGCAGCGCGATACTTGCCTATGGAATCAACATGCAGCGCTACGCCGAAATGCTTTCAGCGGTGATGGAGGAAGCACTGGCCGAGGAAGGAATGGAAGAGCTGGACCCGACAGCGATGCTCAGAATGCTCGGTGAGGTCTACGAGTATTACCACACCAGCCTGCACCTGAGACCGGAAGGTATCGATGTGGTCGCCGATATCACGCTGGCTCGCTGATCGGGCTTGCAATAAACAAACGGCCAACATCTCATGTGCTCCATCCTGGGATTGTTCGATGTCCCCGCAGGCCAGCGCGGCCTGCGGGGCATCGCGCTTGAGGCCTCGCGTCGGCAGCGTCACCGCGGTCCCGACTGGAGCGGCATTTACGTTCATGACCGTGCGATCATTGCCCATGAGCGACTGGCCATCGTCGATATCGAATCCGGCGCCCAACCCCTTTTCAGTGCCGATGGCCTGAAAGTACTGGGCGTCAACGGCGAAATCTACAATCATCGGGAATTGCGTCAGGAACTGCACGACTACCCGTTTCAGACTGGTTCTGACTGCGAGGTCATCCTTGCCTTGTACGAGCGCCACGGCACCGACTTCCTGAATCGGCTCAATGGCATCTACGCCTTCGTGCTGTGGGATGAAAGCGCCGACCGTTACCTGGTCGCACGCGACCCGATCGGTGTGATGCCCCTGTATTACGGTCGCGACGACGAGGGGATGCTGTGGGTCGCCTCGGAAATGAAGGCGATCGAGCCCCGCTGCCCCCAGGTCCAGGCTTTCCCGCCGGGCCATCTGCTCGATTCGGCCAGCGGACAGCCTGAGCGCTGGTACCAGCCGGCCTGGCGCGATTTCGACAAGGCCCTGGAACCGGCAAGTCCCGAGCGGTTGCGCCACGCACTGGAAGCTGCAGTCCATCGCCAGCTGATGTGCGATGTGCCTTACGGTGTGCTGCTGTCGGGCGGGCTGGATTCCTCGCTGGTTGCCGCGATCGCCAAGCGCTATGCCGACCGGCGCATCGAATCCGACGATACCGAGACCGCCTGGTGGCCGCGACTGCATTCCTTTGCCATCGGACTGGAGGGCTCGCCCGACCTGGCCGCGGCGCGAATCGCCGCTGCCGCTATCGGCACCCAGCACCATGAGTTCCACTACACCAAAGCCGAGGGCCTGGACGCGCTGGAGGATGTCATCGCGCACATCGAGACGTTCGATGTCACTACTATCCGCGCTTCCACTCCGATGTTCCTGCTGGCACGGCGGATCAAGGCCATGGGGATCAAGATGGTGCTCTCGGGCGAGGGCGCCGACGAAATCTTCGGCGGGTATCTTTATTTCCACAAGGCCCCCGATGCGCGCGCCTTTCACGAGGAAACCGTGCGCAAGCTCGACAAGCTGCATCTTTATGACTGCCTGCGCGCCAACAAGTCAATGGCCGCCTGGGGCGTGGAGGCGCGAGTACCGTTTCTGGACCTGGAGTTTCTCGAGGTGGCAATGAGCCTGGATCCGGCGGCCAAGATGACAGGCCCTGCCAGGCCGGAAAAGGCCATCCTGCGTGAAGCAGGACGCGGGCTGTTACCCGACGAGATCCTGTGGCGCCAGAAGGAGCAATTCTCCGATGGCGTGGGCTACGGCTGGATCGACGCGCTCAAGGCGCATGCTGACCAGCTGGTCAGCGACCGCGAGCTGGCCGAGGCGGTACAGCGTTTCCCGCTCAATCCGCCGATAACCAAGGAACAGTACCTCTACCGGCGCCTGTTCGAGAAACACTTTCCGTCGCCGGCCGCTGCCGCCACCGTCCCGGCCGGGCCATCGATTGCCTGCTCCACGCCCGAGGCGCTGGCCTGGGACGAGGGCTTCAGCCAGCTGGCCGACCCGTCCGGTAGAGCCATGCGCGGCGTGCACAACGCCAGTTACTGATCGACCAGCACCTTCCGCGCCAGCGGTACTGACAGGGTGCGCCGCTCGCTCAGTGCACGCACCGCCAGCAGCTGAATGGCAGAAGCCACGGTACCGGGGTTTCGCGGCAGTCGCGTCACCAGGAAATCGACCACCCCCCTGCCCAAGGCCACCTCGTGCTCGCAAGCCACCTGCCGGATCAGCGCCGCCAGATCGGTCTCATCGAGCGCATGCAGGGTCAGCCGGGTGGCCTGACCCAGCCTGGATCGCAGATCCGGCAGCTTGATGCCGGCACGCCCCGCGCCGGTCATGATTACACCAGTCCGCTCGTCGCGCCAGCGGTTCAGGGCATTGAACAGGGCCTGCTCCGCAGACCCCTTGCCTGCCAGCGCATCGACATCATCAAGCAGCACCCAGTCGCCGGTCAGTGAATCCAGCAAGGCCGGGCCGGCCGCCGTGACCAACGCGGCAAACTGCACGATTTGTCCCTCCCCTGTCAGCCTGGCCTGGGTTGCAGCCAGCAGGTGGCTGCGCCCGCTGCCCTGCGGTCCGGTCAGAAAATACCAGGATCCGGATTCCAGCCCGCTGCCAAGAGTATCGACCGCTGCCTGGTTTGGTCCGGCAATGAAGTTCTCGAACGTCGGTCGGCGCGGCGGGTGCAGAGCCAGGGGAATCTGGCCACGCTGGGTTGGATCTGATCGACTCCCGGCCACTATGCCCTCCCGGTCGGGCGATCAGGCGCCCGAACGGCGCCGGCGAGTGACCTCGACCGCCTTCAGGCTCCACAGCCAGACATACTGGACCAGGGTCAGGATGGCCATGGCAGCGACCAGCCATACCAGGCCGATCTGGGCTTCCGGCGGCAGAGGAAAACCGGCCAGTCGGACCAGCACGAACCACATCAGGAACACCTGGCAGAAGGTGTTGAAACGAGATAGCTGGGTGGGAGCCGCCTGAACCTTTTCGAACACCAGGTGGTAGACCAGGGCGCCGATCACGATTACCAGGTCACGAAACAGCACCAGCAGTACCAGCCACCAGGGCAGTTCGGTAAGCCAGGCCAGGGTGATGTAGCTGGCAAGCATCAACAGCTTGTCGGCTGCCGGGTCGGCCAGCCCGCCAAAGCGGCTCTGCCAGCCATAGCGCCGCGCCAGCCAGCCATCGAGAAGATCGGAAAGGCCGGCGAATATAGCTACCGCCAGCGCCCAGCCGAAATGCCCGCCAAGCAGCAGCCAGACCAGCGGCGGAACGGCCAGCATGCGGCCTATGGTCAGCAGGTTGGGAAGCCAGCTAAGCTTCATCGCGCCAACCGGTAAACTTGCCCGCCACCGGCATCGCGACCCTCGAATACCAGCAGGCCACCAAGGCCGATCACATCGTCGAGATTGGCCGCGATCACCAGCAAATCCAGGTAAAGGCGCTCGCCATCGGCCCGCAGCAAGCGGAGCTGTTCTACCCCATCCAGGCGCTCTAGATGGGCGATCAGTTCGGCGTACTGGACCGGGTGACGCAGGCCGGTGATGACCAACCGCTGCCACTGGCCCTGCTCTGCCAGGCGCACGGCAAAGCGAGATGCCAGCGCTGCGGCCATTCGGCTCATGCCGATCTCGATGGCTTCGAAAGCATCGTCGGCTGACAGTTCGAATCCATGGTCCTGACCATCAAGACGCCACAGCCAGCGTCCGGTCCAGTATTCGTCGCGCTGACGAAGATCGAGCATCAGCGGCAGATCGGCACGGTAGCGCTCCAGACCAGCCAGGGTTGAATCGAGGAAACCGCCGCGGATATCGGCCACGCTGACCTCGGCCATATCCAGCGCATCGCCCAGCGGCCTGAGCAGCTCCAGGCCATGGCGTCGCGCCAGATCGTTCAGTTTCCATTCCAGGGCTGGCCAGTCGAGGATCTGCGCCTGCCTGTCGACCTCTATCGAGGCCCACAGCAGGATGTCCGGCCTTTCCCGACCCCAGCGCGGAATCTGGTGCTCACGCAACAGGCGATCAACCGCCTGCGGATCAAACTCCGCGCGCAGCCTGAGCTGCTCGATCTCGGCGCCGTCGCGACCCAGCGCCGGGACACGCACCCGATGGTGACTGAGCAGCAGAGCCCGCACGTTGGGCGTGACGGCGCCAATGTGCGCTCGGAGCAGTTCCGGATCCTGCCCGCTCAGACGCATCAGCACCTCATCCAGAGCGCGGGCAAGCGCGGCATCCGTGACTGCTTCATCCGCCGCCATCACCGTCTCGCCCACATACAACGTATCGGCCCGCGCCGGCGGGGGATGCAGCCAGCCGGCCAGCACCAGACACAGAGCCAGCAGATGGAAGGAAACGGGTCTCATGGGCGCAGAAAAGATAGCACATGTCACCGGTTCGGGCCGGCGCATGCGGGCATAATGGAACGCACAATTTCAAGGTCCTGTTCCACCATGATCGACAAACCACTTTCCTACCGCGACGCAGGCGTCGACATCGACGCTGGAAACCAGCTGGTCGACCGGATCAAGCCGGCCGTTGCCCGAACCCACCGGCCCGAAGTGCTGACCGGGCTGGGCGGTTTCGGCGGCCTGTTTCATCTCGGCAAGCGGTTCGAAGACCCGGTGCTGGTCTCCGGCACCGACGGGGTCGGCACCAAGCTGTTGCTGGCACGCCGCATGGGCCGTCATGACACCATTGGCATTGACCTGGTGGCAATGTGCGTCAACGACATTCTGGTGTGCGGCGCCGAACCGCTGTTCTTTCTTGACTACTTCGCCTGCGGCCAGCTCGATGTCGATGCCGCCAGCGAAATCATCGGTGGAATTGCCGAGGGCTGTCGCCAGGCCGGTTGCGCGCTGATCGGCGGAGAGACTGCCGAAATGCCGGGCATGTACGCGCCCGGCGAGTATGACCTGGCCGGTTTTGCCGTCGGTGCGGTCGAGCGCAACCGCATCATCGACGGCAGCGAGATCGATGACTCCTGCGTACTGATCGGCCTGGCCTCCAGCGGCCCGCACAGTAACGGCTACTCGCTGATCCGACAGGTGCTGGAACGATCGGGGCAGCAGCCCGATGACCCCTTTGACGGCGCCACTGTGGGTGAGCGTCTGCTGGCGCCGACGCGGATCTACACCGCGGCGGTCACCCGGGCCGTGGCCACCGGCAAGGTGCGGGGCATGGCCCATATCACCGGCGGCGGCCTGGTGGAAAACATCGTGCGCGTCGTCCCAGAGCATCTCGGAATCGAGATCGACACTTCAAGCTGGCAGCCACCACCGATATTCGGCTGGCTGGCCGACGGTGGCAGGATCGAGCTGCACGAAATGCACCGCACCTTCAACATGGGCATAGGCTACGTGCTGATCGCGGCCGAACGAGATCTCGACCTGATCGGCGCCAGCTGCCAGGAACCGGTCCATATCATCGGCCGGGTGGTTGCCGGCAACGGCGACGATCGGGTTCAGTTACTGGATGGCTGAGCCAGCCCTGCCCCGGCTGGTGGTACTGGCCTCCGGTCGCGGCAGCAACTACCAGGCGCTTTTCCGGGCCCAGCGCGAGGGCTGGCTGGGCGGTCAGATCGCCGCGGTGATCAGTGACCGGCCAGAGGCCGGCGTGCTTGATCTTGCCGCCGCCGACGCGGTCGATGCCGTGTGCCTGGATCGAACCCGCTTTTCCGACCGCCACCGCTTCGAGTCCACCCTGGCCGAGACAATCGACAGCATCGACCCGGCTTTCGTGCTGATGGCTGGCTTCATGCGCGTCATGGGGGCAAGCTGGGTCGACCATTACGCCGGCCGGCTGATCAATATTCACCCGTCCCTGTTGCCGCGCCACCGCGGACTGAACACCCATGATCGTGCGCTGGCGGCCGGTGACAGCCAGCATGGCGCCAGCGTGCACTTCGTTGTGCCGAAACTCGACGCCGGCCCGGTCCTGGCCCAGGTGGAAATCACCATCGAGCCGGGCGACAATGCCGAACGGCTGGCCGAGCGGCTGCTGCCGCTGGAGCACAGACTGTACCCGGCCTGCGTGGCACTATTGACCAGAGGGATTGTCGAATATCGCCATGAAACCATCCACTTGCAAGGTCGCCGGCTTTCTCGGCCTCTTCTTCTCGATGTTGATCTCGACGACCGTGGCAGAGTCGATAGGCCCTGAGCACAAGGCTCCGGTTCTGTTACCGGCCCACGAGGCCAGCTATGAAGTACTGCGCCGTGGCCGCAAGATCGGCGAGGTACACGTTCGGCTGGCCCCCGGGGAGGACGGCGTGTGGCTTTTCGAGACCGAGACCGAAGCGACCGCCGCCGTCGCCAGAATGCTGGGGGTGTCGGCAACCGAGTCGGCTCATTTCATGTGGCACGACGGCCATATCCTGGCCCTGACCTATCACCAGGTTGCCCGCGCACCGACCCGGACCCGCTGGTGGCAACACCAGTTCGACTGGGACCAGGGCATCTCGAATACCCGCACCTATGACGGTGATCACCAGATCTCCCTCGAGCCGGGTGTAATCGACCCACTGACCCTGCGCCTTGCAGTGGCCGCCAAACTGCATCAACCGGAAGCACGCGATACCGATCATCAGTTTCGTGTGCTTGAGCGCGACGAGATCGAGGACCAGCAGTTTCTTTTCGAGGGCAGGGAAACACTCAGCCTGGATATCGGCTGCTTCGACGCGGTACGTATGCGCCGCTTCCGGCGCGAGAGCTCCAGCCGCAATTACCATTCCTGGCACGCCGAAACTTTCGCCTGGATGCCGATGCGAATTCTGCAGCTTCGCGACGGTCGCGAAGAGCTGGACATCCGCCTGATTTCGACCAGCCTGCAGCTGGCGCCCGAGACCTGCGAATGACGCTGCTGCGCAGACTGTCCGGTCATGACGTTCGGGCACCATGCGCGGACACTATAATCATGGCCCTGGGTCATGCCAGAGGATCGACAATGAGACTGATCTCAACACTAGGCGCACTGTTGCTGGTTGCCGGCTGCGCCGTCAACCCGGTGACTGGCGAGCGTGAACTGAGCCTGTTCGATGAGCGTTGGGAGCTCGAGGTCGGCGAGACCCACTACGCCCCGCTGCGTCAGTCCCAGGGTGGCGATTTCGTGCTCGACCCCGAGCTGGTCGCCTACGTCCAGGAGGTCGGACAGCGGGTCGCCGCCGAGGCCGATCGTGAGCTGCCTTACGAATTTGCAGTGCTCAACAGCTCGATCCCCAACGCCTGGGCCCTGCCCGGCGGCAAGATTTCGATCAACCGCGGGCTGCTTACCGAAATGAACTCCGAGGCCGAACTGGCCGCGGTGCTGGGTCATGAAGTCGTTCATGCCGCGGCCCGTCACGGCGCCCAGGCCCAGTCCCGGGCAGCCCTGACCCAGGGCGCGGTGATCCTTGGCGGAATCGCCGTTGGCGTGGCCACCGAGCGCGAGGACTACGCCGCCGTGGCCATGATCGGCGGCATGCTGGGTGCCCAGCTGATCACCCAGCGATACTCGCGCAATGCCGAGCGCGAAGCCGACCTGTTCGGCACCCGCTACATGGCCCGTGCCGGCTATAACCCGGAAGGCGCGGTGCGGCTGCAACAAAGCTTTGTGCGGCTGTCGGAGGACCGCGACCCGGGTTTCATGGCCGGCTTGTTTTCCTCGCATCCGCCTTCGCGAGAGAGGGTCCAGAACAACCAGCGCACCGCTGATGAGCTTGGTCGCCAGGGCATCATCGGGGAACAACGCTACCAGCAGATGATCGCCCGCCTGAAGGACCTGGAGCCTGCCTACAAGGCCCATGACGAGGGGCGCAGGGCACTGGCCGATGGCCGCCACGAGGAGGCGCTGGCCAAGGCAGAACAGGCCCTGGCGCTGGAAGACGGTGAGGCGATTTTCCATACCCTGAAGGGCGATGCCCTGGCCTCGATGGACCGCTTCGGCGAGGCCGAGGCGGCCTACAGCCAGGCGCTGGAGCGCGATAATGGCTGGTTCTACCAGCACCTGCGTCGCGGCATGGTGCGCGAACAGCTGGGCAATATCGCCGGGGCCAGGGGCGATCTACAGGCCAGCATCGAGCGACTGCCTACCGCCCAGGGCTACTTCCATCTGGGGAACGTAGAGCGCGCCTCGGGCAATCGCCAGCAGGCGATCGAGAACTACCGGATTGCCGCCCAGTCCGATGACGAGACCGGTCGACGAGCGCGAAAAGCCCTCAACGAGATGGGCGCTGGCTGATCTGTAGCAGGAACACACCGGAACAATTGCCGGCAGAGTCTGCAGACCCGTTACCGGGGCCGCTGTCGCGAAATGACCCAGAAGACCAGACCACTCAAGGCACAGAGGCCTCAGAGGAAAGAAGGAGTCTTTTAGACCTTTCTCTGTGACCTCTCTGTGCCTTTATTAACCCGGCAACGAAATACCTACGGTATTCGTTGCACAGCATTTCCGGCGCATGTCCGCAAATGCCTTCGCTTCGCGGCCCCGGCCGTTCCGGCCGGGCATTAACGCAGCAATCTATTTGATTGCCGCGTTAATAGTGGTGAATTCCAGGGTTTGTTCCATGAGAGATGAATCAGGCGGGCAGGCGCCGGATCCTGGCGCCCAGCTGGCCCAGCTTTTCCTCGATGTTTTCGTAGCCCCGGTCGATGTGGTAGACACGATCAACAATCGTGCTACCCCCGGCGACCAGGCCGGCCAGCACCAGGCTGGCCGAGGCACGCAGATCGGTGGCCATCAGCGGCGCGCCGGTCAGCGACGCCACGCCCCTGGCAATCACGGCATTGCCCTCGACGCGCAGATCGGCACCCAGTCGCTGCAACTCCAGTACGTGCATGAAGCGGTTTTCGAACACCGTTTCGCGAACGACACCCACACCCTCGGCGATGGCATTGAGTGCCGTGAACTGGGCCTGCATGTCGGTGGGAAACCCCGGATACGGCGCGGTAGTCACGTTGACCGCGCGCGGTCTGTTGCCGCGCATGTCCAGCACGATTTCGTCCTCGCCGGTATCAATGATGGCGCCGGTGTCCTCGAGCTTGGCCAGCACTGCATCAAGCATCGCTGGCCTGACGTTCAGTGCTCGAACGCGCCCCCCGGTCATCGCCGCAGCAACCAGGAAAGTACCAGCCTCGATCCGATCGGGCACTACGGTGTAATTGTATCCGGACAGCCGCTCGCGACCCTCGATGACGATGGTGTTGGTACCTGCCCCCTCAATACCCACGCCCATGCTGGCCAGACAATGGGCCAGATCAACCACCTCCGGCTCCTGGGCGGCATTCTCTATAACCGTAGTCCCACGGGCCAGGGCGGCCGCCATCATGATGTTTTCGGTGCCGGTGACGGTCACCGTATCAAGCACCACCCGAGCACCTTTCAGTCGATCGGCACTGGCCATGATATAACCGGACTCGACGCTGACCCGGGCGCCGAGTGCCGCAAGGCCACGCAGGTGCAGGTCAACCGGTCGCGAACCGATTGCGCAACCACCAGGCAGGGAAACTCTCGCCTGGCCGAAACGGGCAAGCAGGGGACCAAGCACCAGGATTGAGGCGCGCATGGTCTTGACCAGATCGTAGGGGGCCGTCTGGCTGTTGACCGAACCGGCATCAAGGCGCACCTTGAGACCGTCTCCAAGTGAGATCTCTGCGCCAAGCTGGGCCAGCAGTTCGATGGTCGTGGTGACATCCTTCAGATGCGGCACTCCACCGAGCACGCACGGCTCCTCCGAAAGCAGGCTGGCCATCAGGATCGGCAAAACGGCGTTCTTTGCTCCGGAGATGCGAACATCACCCGACAGCGCGACACCCCCGGAAATTTGAATCCTAGCCACGAGTCACCATTATTGATTGGTCAAATTCGAATCAGACTTCCTCGGGGGTCTTGAGGTCCAGCGTCAGCGCGTGAATTTCCCGACCCATCGCAGCGCCCAGCGCCTGGTGGATCAGACGATGCCGCTTCAATCGGCTCAATCCGGCAAAAGACGCGCTCACCACCTGCGCATGGAAGTGCACGTTGTCCTCGCTGTTCACTGCGATTCTGGCATCGGGCATGGCCTGGGCTATCATTTGTTCGATGCGCTGGGAATCCATAGCGGTCGCTAACTGCAATGCAAGTCAGGCATCATAACGTCAATGCTTCCCGACATGTTTGACAACATTTCTGCACATCTATCATGAGCCTGTTCATTGCCCTGCTGGAAATCGTTGCCGGACTGATCCTGCTGATCTGGGCTGCCGATCGCCTGATCACCGGAGCATCGGCGCTGGCCCGCAACATCGGCATCTCGCCGCTGCTGATCGGCCTGACGATCGTCGGATTCGGCACGTCGGCGCCGGAAATGCTGGTTTCGGCGATTGCTTCATTCAAGGGTAGCCCTTCGCTGGCCATTGGCAACGCGATCGGCTCCAACATCACCAACGTCGGGCTGGTTCTGGGACTGACGGCGATCATTTACCCGCTGCGCGTCGAACGCCTCACCCTGAAACGTGAGTTCCCGGTTCTCGGGATCATCATGCTGATTACCCTGGCGCTGATGTGGAACCTGAGCTTTTCGAGGCTCGACGGCGCGATCCTGCTTGCCTGTTTGTTCCTGCTGGTGGTCGGCATGTGTCTGCTCGGTCTGGCGCACGGAAGATCGGACCCGCTGACCAGCAGTCTGTCAGAGGATATCCCCAGGCACATGCCGACCTCCCGTGCCGTGATGTGGACCGGCCTGGGCATCCTGATCCTTCCGCTGAGTGCTCATGTACTGGTCAATGGGGCGGTCACCCTGGCACTGGCGGTAGGCGTGTCGGAGGCGGTGGTCGGCCTGACCCTGATTGCGCTGGGCACCAGCCTGCCGGAGCTGGCCGCGGCCACGGCCAGCGCGTTGAAAAGGGAGGACGATCTGGCCATCGGCAACATCCTGGGCTCGAACATGTTCAACCTGCTGGGGGTACTGGGCATTGCCGCGGTTGTTCACCCGATGACTATCGAGGGGATGCTGATGCATCGCGACATGATGGTGATGTTTGCCATCACCATTGGCCTGTTCGTGCTGGCCTGGCGACGACGTGGGCCGGGGCTGATCAGCCGCCCGGCGGCCGTGGTGCTGTTTGCCGCCTACCTGTGCTACCAGGCGGTGGTGATCGGCCAGGCCTTAGGCTAGTACAATTCAGCCTGCCATGAACGACTTCGATCGATTTCTCCGTAGCGGGCGCGAGGTGCTGACCACCGAGTCGCGCGCCATTGCCGAGCTGGCCGAGCGCCTGGACGGCGGCTTTGCTGCAGCCTGTCAGCGCATTCTGACCTGTAGCGGCCACGTTGTGGTATCCGGCATGGGGAAATCCGGACATATCGGGCACAAGCTGGCCGCCACCCTGGCCTCTACCGGCACGCCGTCCTTTTTTGTCCATCCGGCAGAAGCAAGCCATGGTGATCTTGGCATGATTCGGCGCGATGATCTGTTTCTTGCCCTGTCCAACTCTGGCGAGACCGAAGAGCTGCTGCGCCTGTTGCCGGGAATCAAACGCCTCGGTGTCGGGCTCATCGCCATGACCGGCAATGAAGAATCAACGCTGGCCAGGCATGCCGATATCCACCTTGACACCAGCGTCAGTCGCGAGGCCTGCCCACTGGGCCTGGCACCCACCGCCTCGACCGCGGCCCAGCTGGCGCTGGGCGACAGCCTGGCCATTGCCCTGCTGGATGCCCGTGGCTTCACCGCCGAGGATTTCGCCCACTCCCACCCAGGTGGCAGCCTGGGCAGGCGCCTGCTGCTGAAAATCAGCGACGTCATGCATGGCGGAGAGGATCTGCCGGTGGTGGAGGCCGACCGCCCACTGGCCGAGGCGATCATCGAGATGACCAGAAGCCGACTCGGGCTTTGTGCCGTCATCGACGGCAAGCAACGAGTGACTGGCATCGTTACCGATGGTGACCTGAGGCGAAATCTCGACCGCATTGGTGACGTTCAGGAGCGGCGGGTCGAGGAGGTCATGAGTGCAAGCCCGCGAACCATCGGCCCCGACGAGCTGGCCACGGCGGCAGTCGACCTGATGCAGACCCATCGCATCCAGGGCCTGCTGGTCGTTGACGATCAGCGCCGCCTGGTCGGCGCACTGAACTTCCAGGACCTGCTCCAGGCCGGGGTGGTATGAATTTCGACCAGCTACCAGAGCCATTGCTGGCAGTGGCCGCAGCCGTTGACCTGGCGGTTTTCGACGTTGATGGCGTGATGACCGACGGCCGGCTCCTGATCCATCACGACGGCACCGAGTCGAAGTCCTTTCACACTCGCGACGGATTGGGGCTGAAAGCCCTGATGCGTCGGGGTATCGACGTGGCAGTCATCACCGCGCGCCGCTCGACGGTGGTTGACAGGCGCATGGCCGAGCTGGGCATTGCTCACTATTGCCAGGGCCAGGAAGACAAGCGAGCTGCGCTCGACAAACTGTGGTCAGAGCTTGAGCGTCAGCCATACCATACCGCCTACATGGGCGACGATCTGGTCGACTGGCCGGCAATGAAGGCATGCGGCCTGAAGGCCGCACCCGCCGACGCGGCGCCGTGGATCACCGCACGCTGCGACTTCGTCAGCAACCGGCCCGGCGGCTACGGTGCCGTGCGAGAACTGTGCGAGCTGCTGCTGCACGCGCGCGGCGCCCTGGAAAGCTGGCAGGGGGGCTACGCTTGAACTGGCGCATCGTGATCGCGTCCATTGCGGCGCTGGTTGCCGTGGTGGTGCTGCGATGGCTGCTGCCGGGCCCCTACACCACTATCGCCCTGCCCGGCCTGCCAGAAACACAGCTGGACTATACCCTGACCGATTTCAGCGCCCGATTCCGTGACACGGACGGCACCGTCGAGCTTGAAGTCTCGGGACCCTATCTGGAGCACGATTCGGCGACCCGCATTGCCACCATCAACCAGCCGCGCTTTCATCATCAGCCGGACCAGGCTGACTGGCGCGGCCAGGCCCGGCTCGGTTTGCTGTTGCGCGACGACGGGCAACTCGAACTCAGCGAAGAGGTCGTGCTCACCCACCCGACAGACAGCGGAGAGATGCGCATCGAGGCAGAAACCATCCACTACGACGGGCAGGCGCGACTGATTACCGGGACGGGTCCGGTGATCATGCAGCAGCCGGGCACTTGGCTGAGCGCTGGCGGTCTGACCATCAGGCTTGATGAAGACAGGGTAGAATTGACGGATCATGTACAAGGTCAAATGGAAACTGCCGGGTCTGGCGATCCTGCTGGCACTGCTGGTGCCGGCGCCGGACTCAAGCGCTGAAAAGCCGCCACAGATCGGCGTCGATGCCGACAGCGGGGTTTATGACGTGCGCGCCGGCGCCCATCATCTGAGCGGCAATGTCAGGATCACGCGCGGCTCGCTCGAGGTGCTGGCCGACGAGGCCCACTCCTTCAGCAGCGAAGGTCGCATCCAGCGCATCGAGCTGTACGGCAACCCCACGACCTGGAACGACGTGATGGAAGACGGCTCGGATGTCTCTGGCAGCTCCGACCAGATCGTCTACGACTTCAACGCCAACATCATCACGATGATCGGCAATGCCCACATTCGCAATATCCAGGGTGAATTCAGTGGTCCGCGCCTGACCTACGATCTCGATACCCAGAACCTGGTCGGCGACGGCGGCGTGCGGCTGATCATCGAGCCCGAAGCCGCAGGTACCGGCGGTTAGGGCCTGACCGATGTTGCGTGCCGAACAGCTGAGCAAGCGCTACCGCGGCCGCGCCGTGGTGCATGGGGTCAGCATGCAGGTCGAGCAGGGCGAAATTACCGGCCTGCTGGGCCCGAACGGGGCTGGCAAGACTACCTGCTTCTACATGATCGTCGGCCTGGTGCCAGCCGATGGCGGGCGAATCTACCTTGGCGAAACCAATATCACCCGCGCCAACATGCACCAGCGCGCCCGGCTCGGGCTGGGCTACCTGCCCCAGGAAGCCTCAATCTTCCGGCGCCTGTCGGTGGCCGACAACATCATGGCCATACTCGAGCTGCGTCGTGATCTCGACCGCCAGCAGCGGCGCCAGGAGCTCGACCACCTGATGGAGGAGCTTCAGGTCAGCCACCTGGCTGACCAGAGAGGCGTCAGCCTGTCTGGCGGTGAGCGGCGACGGGTAGAGATCGCCCGGGCGCTGGCTGCCGACCCCCGGTTCATGCTGCTCGACGAGCCATTTGCTGGAGTCGACCCGATTTCGGTCGGCGAGATCCAGCGCATCGTGCGTCAGCTCAAGGAACGCAACATCGGCATCCTGATCACCGATCACAATGTGCGGGAAACGCTGGGCATCTGCGACCGCGCCTATATCATCAGCGAAGGTCGCGTCCTGACTCATGGCGACCCGCAAGCCGTAATGGCCGACGAGGATGTCCGAAACGTCTACCTGGGACGAGAGTTCCGGCTTTAGCACCTTTTCCGCGAGCGGTCTGGCGCAGAAATTGCAACAGGCGCTAGAATGAGGCCATGAAGCCCGGCGCCCGTCTGCAGCTCAAACTTGGCCAGAAGCTCAAGCTGGCGCCCCAGCTGCGTCAGGCCATACAGCTGCTGCAGCTTAACCGCATCGAGCTCAAGGAACATATCCGAGAGATTCTCGAATCCAATCCGCTGCTCGAAACCGACGCCAGTTCCGATCCTGAAGCACCCGATCAGGCCGACGATGTCGAGGCCGAAACGATCGATATCGGCGATGAGGATTTCGGCTGGGACGATCTTCCGGAAGGTTTCTCGGCGGTCGGCGACGCCCCGCGCTATGACGAATTCATCAGCGATCGGGCAGAAGATTCCCTGCAGCAGCACCTGTTGTGGCAGGCCAATCTGTGCGGGTTCAGCGAAAGCGACGAGGCCATTGCCCGGGCAATCATCTTCGCTCTGGACGAAGACGGCTACCTGCATGACGATCCTGAATCGCTGCGCCGATCGCTGGCGCCGGAGTACCTGGTCAACCAGGAAGAGGTGCTGGCGGTACTGCACCGGGTCCAGCACTTCGAACCAGTCGGGGTGGCCAGCAGGTCGCTGGGCGAATGCCTGGCCGTGCAGCTTTCAACACTGCCGGCCTCCACGCCCTGGTGCGGCCTGGCCGAGCTCATCGTGCGCAGCCACATGGAAACCCTGGGACGCCAGGACATGGCCGCACTGGCCCGTGAAACCGGATTCGGCCGCGATGATGTGCAGGGTGCGGTACGCCTGATTCAATCGCTCAATCCCCGGCCGGGTTCCCGCTTCGGTCGCGATGACGAGAACTACATCGTTCCGGACGTCTATGTCCACCCGCGCGGCGACGGCTGGCAGGTCAGCCTGAATCCCGAAAACGATCCCGGCCTGCGCCTGAATGACTTCTACCTGCAGTTGATCCGCAAGAGCCGGGGCGAGGACAAGCAGTATCTGAAGGACCGGCTGCAGGAGGCACGCTGGCTGATCAGCGGCCTTGAGATGCGCAATCAGACCCTGCTGGCAGTCAGTGATGCGATCATCACTCGCCAGGGCGATTTTCTGCGAAGCGGCGAGATCGCTATGAAACCGCTGCTGCAGCGCGAAATCGCCGAAACCATCGAGGTGCATGAATCTACCGTCTCGCGCGCCACCACCCAGAAGTACATGCATACCCCGAGAGGAACCTTTGAGCTCAAGCATTTCTTTTCGGTCGCCGTACCGACCACGGCCGGCACCGAGGTCGCGGCGACCGCGGTCAAGGCGCACCTGCGCCAGATCATTGATGCCGAGCCAACGGGCAAGCCGCTGTCGGATAGGGCGCTGGCCGATGCCCTGGCCGAGCGCGGCATATTGCTGGCTCGCCGCACCGTCGCCAAGTACCGTGAACAGCTCAACATTCCATCCTCGGCGGTGCGCCGGCGTCGTGGCAGGTTCCAACCGGAATTTTCCTAGCCAGGAAAGCATTGGGTTGGGTGCCAATCCGGTATAAGATTTGAGACAATGGATCTCGATGTCCGGAATCTCTCGCAGCAAAGCAGGTCTCAACCGCTGGTGGCGGTACACCTATATCCGCCCCGCTTTTTCGGACATCATTCAGTCACGGTCGCCATCGAGGCCTGACAGGTCGGCGGCCCCAACACGGGAGCATTGAACATGCAACTGGAAATCACCGGACAGAACGTCGAAATCACCCAGGCCCTGCGCGCCTACATTTCGGAAAAGACCGAGCGTCTGGAGCGCCATTTCGACAACCTGATCTCGGCACATGTAGTGCTGCGACTTGAAAAGATCGAGCACAGCGCGGAAGCGACCATTTCGGTCGGCGGTCGGACCAATCCGATTTTTGCCGACGCCAAGTCCGAAGACATGTACGCGGCGATCGACGCCCTGATGGACAAACTGGACCGCCAGGTCCGGCGCCACAAGAACAAGGTAACCGACCACCATCGCAACCTCAGCCGGGCTGCCCAGGCCGGCTGATCAGGAATCAAGCGGCCTCAAGCGGCGAACTCGCACCATGCAATTGACCGATATCCTTTCTAGCGACCGGATCGCGGTCGATATTGCCGTTTCCAGCAAGAAATCGCTGTTGGAGAAAGCCGCTGAGCTGCTGGCCCAGTCTGCTGGCTCGGCCAGTGCACGGGAGATCTTCGAGAGCCTGTGTCAGCGCGAGCGCCTGGGCTCGACAGGTCTGGGACACGGCGTAGCCATCCCGCATGGCCGGGTGGCATCACAGACCGAGGTGATCGGTGCGATCATTCGGCTGCGTCGATCCATTGAGTTTGATGCGCCCGACCATGTCGCGGTCGATCTGTTCTTCGCCCTGGCCGTCCCCGAGCAGTGCACCGACGCCCATCTGCGCCTGCTGGCTGACATCGCCGAGCAATTTGGCGACAGTGGACGACGCGACGAATTGCGTCAGGCCGGTTCGGCCCAGGAGGTACTGAAGCTGATCGCCGAGCAGCCGGTCCGACCGTGACCAGAAGTCTGGACCCGGTCGAACTGTTCGACCGATTCAGGGATCGACTGGACCTTCGCTGGCTTGCCGGCAAGCGGCGCGGCGAGCAGCGCAAGCTGGTCGCCACCAGCTTCCGCGCGCGACCGTCGCTGATCGGCTTTCTCAACCTTATCCATCCCAACCGCATACAGATCATTGGCGAAGAGGAAGCGCGCTGGCTGGACAGCCTGGATGCCAAGACACGCTGGGAAACCGTCGCCAGAATTTTCGATGCTCAGCCAGCAGCACTGATTGTCGCCAGTGGGCTCGAGATCGCCGATGACCTGGAAAAAGGCGCGCGCGAGACCGGAACACCTTTGATTGCCTCGACTCACCCGGCCTGGGAGCTGGTCAGCTACCTCGAACATCACGTCTCCCGCCACCTGGCCCGACGCACCACCCTGCACGGGGTGTTCATGGAGGTGTTCACCATCGGCGTGCTGATCACCGGACAGCCTTGTACCGGCAAGAGCGAGCTGGCGCTGGAGCTGATCTCACGCGGACATCGGCTGATTGCCGATGATGCGCCGGAATTCACCCAGATCATGCCGGACGTGATCGAGGGCAGCTGCCCGGCAGTGCTTCGCGATTGTCTCGAAGTGCGCGGCCTGGGTGTGCTCAATGTGCGCCGTATGTTCGGAGACAGCGCGGTCAAGACCAGCAAGTACCTGCGTCTGATCGTCAATCTTCACCTGCCCGACGAAGCGGCGCAGCGCGGCGACCGTTTGCACGGCAACACCGAGTCGCGAAGAGTGCTTGAACTGGATATCCCGCAGATCAACCTGCCTGTCCTGGCCGGACGCAACCTGGCGGTCATCGCCGAGGCCGCGGTACGCGATTTCATGCTGCGCATGAAAGGCTTCGATGCCGCAGCCGAATTCGTCGAACGTCATCGGCGGCTGATGTCGGAGGATTCGTGAACGAGTCCCGCCAACCGGGCCTGATCATCGTCAGCGGGATGTCGGGCGGGGGCAAGACCGTCGCCCTGCATGCGCTGGAGGACCTGGGCTTTTACTGCGTGGACAATCTGCCACCGGCGCTGCTCGAACCGATGATCAACGAAAGCAGCCGCCACCCGGATCGCTACAGCGGTGTCGGCATTGGCATTGACGCCCGTGCCGGACGCGAGGACCTGGAGCGCCTTCCGGCCCTGCTTGAAGCCCTGCCGGTAGCACAACAGGCGCGACTGCTGTTTCTCGATGCCGAAGACGATATCCTGATCCGGCGCTTCAGCGAAACGCGTCGTCGCCACCCCCTGCTGGACCAGCACAGCCTGCCGGATGCCATTGCCACCGAGCGCCAATTGCTGGCCGGCCTGAAGCGTCGCGCCGATGTCGTCATCGACACCTCCAAAACCAATATTCATCAGCTGCGTCGGCAGGTCTGGCGACTGGCGACCGGGCGCCAGCACCACCGCATTCGCACCATCGTGCTGGAATCGTTCGCCTACAAGCGGGGGCTGCCCAGCGATGCCGACCTGGTGTTCGATGCCCGCTGCCTGACCAATCCGCACTGGAAACCCGAGCTTCGCGTGCATACCGGCCTTGAACAACCGGTGCGTGCGTTTCTCGATCGCAGCGAGCGGGTACAACGCTTTCGAGCCGCGATTGCCGAGTTCCTCGTCAGCTGGTTACCGGCATGGGCCGAGGACCAGCGCAGCCAGATTACCGTTGCCATTGGGTGCACAGGCGGAAAGCATCGTTCGGTCTACCTGGTCGAATGGCTGGCCGATTCACTGCGACAGCAGGGGGAACACGTGCTGGTCAATCATCGGGATATGATTCGATGACAGGGATTGTCCTGGTCACCCACAACGGTCTGGGCGAAATCATGCGTCACCAGGTCGAGACCATCGTCGGCCACCCGGTCAGACTGACCACCGTGGCCATTGCCGACCAGGTCGACCCCGAGCTGGCCCTGGTCGATGTGACCGCGGCGCTGGCGATGGGCGCGGATGAACAGGGCGTGATCGTGATCAGCGACCTGCCCGGGGCGACGCCGCACAACCTGGCCAGCAAGGCCGCCGCTCAGCACGACGCGCCACTGGTTTCCGGGCTGAACCTGCCGATGCTGCTCAAGGTTGTCAACCATGCCGAACAGCCGCCGCTGGAACTGGCGAAGCTGGCGCTGACCGGTGGTCAGCAGGGCATGGCCCACCGATGAAGTCAATCACGGTCACCCTGGTCAACCAGCTGGGCCTGCATGCCCGGGCAGCCAGCAAGCTGGTCCAGACCGCCTCGAGCTTCGATGCCGAGATCTGGGTCAGTTTTCAGGGGCGGCGCGTCAACGCAAAATCGATCATGGGTGTACTGCTGCTCGCAGCTCCCTGTGGCAGTCAATTGCTCATCGAAGCCGAAGGCCACCAGGCCGATCAGGCGCTGGATGCGATCAGGGGACTGATCGATGGGCGGTTCGGGGAAACCACGTGACGCTGGTGATCAACGGAATCGGCGTGACCGATGGCATTGCCCTCGGCCAGATTCATCGCCTTGGACGCGGCGAACTTGCGCTGCCGGAATTTCACCTGCGGGAAGACGCGGTTGACGACGAAGTTGAACGCGCCAGCCGCGCTTTCGATCGCAGCGACCGCTTCCTGAGCAAGCTGCTGGCACGCCTGCCCGAAGAGAGCGGCGACACGGCTGTCGAAGTCCTCGAGGCCCATCGCCTGATCATGCGTGACCCGTTACTCAAGGAGGCAACCCTGGCATCTATCCGGCAGGACCGGATCAATGCCGAGTGGGCGCTGGCACAGCAGTCGGATCTGCTTCAGGACCAGTTCAATCGTATCGGCGATCACTACCTTGCCCGACGCAGCGAAGATCTCGACCAGGTCGTCGACCTGATCCAGCGCCAGCTGGCAGAACAGCCGGCCACCCTGTTGACGGCCCAGGTGCCCCATCAGATGGATCGAACCATCCTGGTCGCCTCGGAAATCTCGGCGGCCGACATGGCCCAGCTGCACGGCCGCCGGGTAGCCGGCCTGATCACCGAGCACGGCGGCCCCTGGTCGCACAGCGCCATCATGGCGCGCAGCCTGGAGATACCGATGATCGTCGGCGCCCACCGCGCCCTGGCGATGCTGGTCGAAGGCGAGCTGGCCATCATCGACGGACATTACGGCGCCGTCCTTCTGGACTTCGACGATGGCTTGAAAACTCACTATGAAGAAAAGCGTGTGGCCAGCCTCAGGCATCGGGCCGACCTGAGCCGCTACCTGGACCGGCCCGCCCGCACCGTGGACGGCGAACGTTTCGAGCTGTACGGCAACGCCGAGCTGCCGGTAGAAGTCCGGCGCTGCCGCGAGAGCCATGCCGATGGCATCGGCCTGATGCGTACCGAGCATCTGTTCATGGGTCCCGAAGCTCCGGACGAGGAGAGCCAGTACCGCACCTACCGGGCAGCGGTGGAGATCATGGAAGGGCTTCCGGTCACCATACGCACCCTGGATGCCGGCGGCGACAAGCTGCCGCCGACGCTGGCCGATCTGCGCGGCGCCAACCCTGCGCTCGGCCTGCGCGGGCTCAGACTGTCGCTCTCCATCCGCGAGCTTTTTCGTCACCAGATTCGAGCCATCCTGCGTGCCTCCCATCACGGGCCGGTGCGCATCCTGCTGCCCATGCTGTCCAGCGTCGACGAGGTGCGCGAAGTACGCGGCCTGATCGCCGCCTGCCGCGAAGAGTTGCGCGCCGAGGGCGTGGCGCTGGACCCGCAGATCCAGCTTGGCGGCATGATCGAGGTACCGGCTGCGGCACTGACCGTTCGCGCCCTGGCGCGTGAGCTGGATTTTCTTTCCATCGGCACCAACGATCTGATCCAGTACGTGCTGGCAGTCGACCGGCAGGACGAGCTGGTCAGCCACCTGTACGATCCAACACACCCGGCGCTTTTGACCCTGATCGACGCTATCGTTAGCTGTGGCCAGGAATTCGACCAGCCTGTGACCCTGTGTGGCGAGCTGGCAGGCGATCCACGCTATACCCGATTACTGCTCGGCCTTGGCGTAACCCGTTTCAGCATGCCGGCCGGTCATCTGGGCGCGGTGAAAAAAGTCCTTTTGTCCAGTCATGCCGCTCGCTGCAGGGAAATCGTTGCCGACTATCGTGTCGGCAATCTTGCCGGCAAGCTGACCGGCGCGGATGCCCTGATCGAGATGCTTGAACGGGAAGGGGGCGCCGCCTGAGGCGGTCGTTCAGACTTTGCGTATCGCCCTGATCAGCGACCAGCCGCCACTTGACCCGGCCAGTGCGGCCAGCGGCAACCAGGTTCGGGCCAGCCAGCTCAAGGAGAGCCTCGCACATCATGGACACGAAGTGATGATGTTGTGGCGCGGCGAGGGCGGATTTCAAACTCCCTCTGACCTGGCCTCAAGCCTGGAGCGCCTCAAGGCTGATGTCTTGCTGGTTGGTTACTGGAAACTGCTGGACTGGCTGCCGGCCGGTGGCGGCTGGCCGGTGGTGGTTGATTGCGTGGCTCCGCGCCCGCTGGAACAGCATTTTGCTGATCCGGCCACCAGCGACCTGTTTCTGGCACGCTACCTCAAGACGCTGGAGCGCGCCGACCTGATCCTGGTCGGCAATCAGCGCCAGCGCTGGATGATGGCCGGCTGGTTGTTGTCCACCGAGATCGATTTGCGTCAGCAGGTTCCGGTTGCCGTCGTGCCGCTGGCCTTCGATCCGCCGGACGGGCCCAGAACCGGCTGTCAACGTCCGCTGATAGTGGTCGGGGGCGGCATGGACTGGCCCTGGCGCCAGACCGATGAGTGGACTCGCCAACTGTGCACCGGCCTGCCATCCGGGGAGGCCGAACTGCACTGCTTCGGCAAGGCACCCGAAAACTGCCCGGGCCTGATCGAACATTCGCTGGCCAGCTGGCAGGACTGGACCGACTTCCTGAAACAGCGCGCGGCGATCGGAATCGAGCTTTCCGAACCCAACCTCGAGCGCGAGCTGAGCCAGTCCCATAGGACCACATCCTTCCTGGCCGCCGGGCTGCCGGTGATCGTCAATGACTTCCTGCCGCTGGCAGAGCTGATTCGCCGCCATGACGCCGGCTGGGTGGTGGCCTCGGCAGACGAGGCAGTCCAGGCCGCTACCGAAGCGGCCCGGGATGAGGCCTTGTGGCAGCGCAAGGCCGCCGGCGCCTGGCAGCTGGGCCGGGCCGAGCTGGATCGGCGGCAGGTCATCGAGACGCTGATTGACTGGCTGGCCACACCGCAACGTCGGGCGAATCGCGACACTTCGGGCGATTCGGCGTCCAGGCCAACGCTGGCACCGCAGCAGGGACTGACCGGCCGCCTGGCCCACCGGCTGCTCAGGCCCTGGCAACGACAGTCTAGCGGCGACGGTGTGGTCATGATCACTCGCTCGGACCTGTTTCCGGCCGATCATGGAGCGGCGGTCAAGATCATCCAGACTGCTCGCGGGCTGGCGCGGACCGGTCGCCGGGTCGCCATCGTCAGCGCCGAACGCAGTCACTGGTGGCAGATCACCGAAGATGGCATCAGCCGCGAGCGTCTACCGCTGTGGCTGAAGCTGCTGGCGCCGCCGAGGGCGCTGACTCACCTGATTCATCGTCTGCGCGGCCTGCCGGCCAGCAACGCGTTCCTGTACTGGGCAGCCACTGACCCCTTTTACGGCCTGCGCGCCGCCTGGGTTGGTCGGCAGATCAAGGCCAGCATCTGGCTGGCCGAGTTTCCCGGTTATGCCCAGGCCGCGCGCATCGCCCGGCTGCTCAACGGCGGCCATGCCGTGCTCGCCCAGCACAACGTCGAGTACGAGCGCCTGGCCGAGCAGGTCGCAGGACTGGGAGAGCGGCAGTACCAGCGCCTGAAGTCGCTGGAGCTGCACTTGGCGGCCTGCATGGATGCCGTGGTCTGCGTGTCCGACCGCGACCGCCGAAGGCTGATCGAGGATGGACTGGACCCGGCATCCTGCGTAACCATTCCGCACGGCGTGGATCTGGCCGCATTCGATCAGGCCCAGGCAAGCGATCTGGTTGCCGAGTTCGGCCTTGACCCCGCGCTGCCGGTTCTGGTCTTCCACGGCACCTTCTCCTATCCTCCGAACCGCCAGGCGCTACACCTGCTGGTCGAGGAAATCCTGCCGCGCCTGGAAGCAAGCGGACACAGCTGCCAGGTCCTGGCGATTGGCCGCCAGCCGCCGCGGGGGTTGAGTCACCCCCAGCTGCACCTGGTCGGCAGTCTCGATCAGCTCGGTGGCGCCCTCAAGGCCTGTCAGCTGGCCGTGGTGCCATTGATTTCCGGCGGCGGCACGCGGATGAAGATACTTGACTACTTTGCCGCCGGACTGCCGGTGATCAGCACCACCAAGGGCTGCGAAGGGTTGCCGGTTGCCGATGGCGAGCAGCTGTTGGTACGCGATGACTGGGAAGGCTTCGCCGCAGCGATACGCAAACTGCTGGACGATGCGCCACAGCGCACGCTTCTGGCCGAGTCTGGGCACAAGCTGGCGACCAGCCTGGACTGGGGCGAGATCGGGGCGCGCTATGACGCCTTGTTCAAACGAATTGCCTCATGACGATGGCGAATCCTCGATCAGCTGGCGGTGTACGCAGACCGCAGTGTCACGCGGTTTGATCGGCAGGCCCCGCGCCTCCAGGTGGGCACGGGTAATGGCAGCGCCGAACAGCAGGATCAACGAAGAATAATTGACCCACAACAGCAACAGCACCAGAGAGCCGGCGGCGCCATAGGTCGATGCGGTCGCCGTGCTGGCCAGGTAGATCGCGATCATCGAGCGGCCGATGGTAAACAGCAAGGCGGTGATCAAAGCCCCGATCACCACGTCGCCCCAGCTCAACTGCACATCCGGCAGGATCTTGAAGATGGCGGCAAACAGGGCGGTGATAACAGTCAATGAGATACCAATTTCCAGGCCGACCATCAACCAGCCCGGGACCGGCAGCCACTGGTCGGCAAACGCCATCATCCCGCGCAGGCCGACGCTCAACAGCAGCGAGACGAGCAGCACGAAGCCGATGGCCAGCACGATGGTCAGCGACAGCAATCGTCCCTTGATGAACAGCCACAGGCTGCTGCGCGACGGTCTGGGAGCCACGTCCCAGATGGTGTTCAGCGACTGCTGCATCTGGGCAAACACGGTGGTCGCGCCGACAACAATCGCTGCCATCCCCACCAATGTCGGCCAGATGCCGCTTTCGGCAATCTGCGAGTTGATGACAGCGGTCTGAACCACCTCGGCCGTCTCGGCGCCAATGAACTGTTCGAGCTGTTCGAACAATTCGCCGCGCGCCGCGCGCTCGCCCAGCACCAGGCCGACCACCGCCACCACCACGATCATCACCGGCGCAATCGAGAACACGGTAAAGAACGCCAGGGCGGCGGAGTGGATGAAGGCCTGGCTTTCCAGCCAGTTCGAGCTGGCCGACTTGAAAATACCCAGCCAGTAGCGTCCGCGACTACGCAGCATCCCAATCACCTGCCAACAGCCTCGGCAGCCGGATCGGCAACCCGATCGCGCAGGTAGACCGGCACCAGATCGGCGGCCGGTTGCGGGGATGCCTGCCCGGCAAGCGCCAGCAGCGCCCGGGCATTCGGATGGACCAGTGGATGGACCCCTGCCAGGCACGGCCCAAGCCGCGCCTCGAGCACCGCCGCATGCACACCGAAGCCCGAACCCAGACCCTGCCAGGAGCCGGCAGGCGGCTGCGAAATGCGATCCGGTGCCACCACCTGCTCGGCCAGCCCGGCATGCAGCTGTGTTCCGTCGTAGCGGTACCCGGCCGCATAGACCTCGCCCATGCGCGCATCCAGCGCGACCAGCAGGCGATCGCCATGTTCACGCCCGGCCCAGGCACACACTGCCAGCGTCGAGACCGGATACAGCGGCAGATCATGCGCCAGCGCCAGCCCCTGGGCTACGCCGAGGCCGATCCGCAGGCTGGTAAACCCGCCGGGCCCGCGAGTGACCGCGATGCCATCGAGCGCGGCATACCCGATGCCGGCATCGGCCAGCAGCTCGCGAGTCCAAGGAATCAGCAGGCCGGCGTGCTCGCGGGGGGCATGCTGACAGCGATCGATCACCCGCCCGCCTAGCGATAGCGCGACGGAACAGAACTCGGTGGCCGATTCAATGGCAAGCAGATTCATGGCAACATCCTGGCGGCGAAGTCGACGGCCTGCTCGACGTTGGCAAGCGGCGGCATGGGCGGCAGGCTGTTCAAAAACACCTTGCCATAGCCGCGTGAGCGCAGGCGCGGGTCTCCGAGAATGAGAATACCGCAATCCTCGGCCTGGCGAATCAGTCGCCCGGCGCCCTGCTTGAGCGTCAACACCGCGCGCGGCAGCTGGACCCGGGCAAAGGGGTTCTCGCCCCGCTCGCGCACCGCCTTGAGCGTGGCCTCCAGCACCGGGTCCTCCGGCGCGGCAAAAGGCAGCTTGTCGACGACGACCACCGACAGCGCCGGACCGGGCACATCGACCCCTTCCCAGAAGCTGGCCGCGCCCAGCAGCAGACTGTTCGGCTCGTTCTGAAAACGATCCAGCAGCACCTGACGCGGCGCCTCTTCCTGAACCAGCAGGTTGAAATCCGTCTGACCACGCAGCCATTGCGCGGCTCTTTGCAGCGCACGATGGGCGGTAAATAGCAGGAAGGCGCGGCCCCGGCTGGCGACCAGTACCGGCAGAATGCTGGCCAGCAGGGCTGGGGTATGCTGCGGCGAACCCGGCTCCGGCAAGCCATCGGGTATCCACAACCGCGCCTGGCTGCGGTAATCGAAGGGACTTTCCACGATGACCGACTCCGGTTCTACCAGCCCGAGCCGATCGGTGTAGTGATCAAAGCGGCCGGCGACGGCCAGGGTTGCCGAGGTCATGACCCAGGCCGCCGGCGCCTCACAGCGCATCTGCTTCAACGGCGTGGCGATGTCCAGCGGGGTCAGGTTCAGGTTGAACCGCCCGCGCCGTGACGAAAACCAGCGCACGTGGCCCTCGACACCCTCCAGGAATTTCGCCAGGCTGGTTGCAAGACCGGCGGCTCGGTCACGACAACCGGCCAGCTCGCGACTATGGTCGGCCAGCGGCTCGAGCTTGCCGGCCAGGGCAGCCAGCGACGAACCCAACCGGGAAAGCTCGGGCACGCAGGCAGAAAGCATGCTGAATTCCCCGCGCTCGGGCAGGCTGGCGCAGGCAGTGCGTGCCTGGTTCAGTCTTCCGTCCAGGTCCTGAAGCGGTGGCCGCAGCAGCGCCAGGGCGCCGGATGCCGTGGCGCAATTGGCCAGGGTGTCGCGATGCAGCTCGCTGATCTGCCAGGCGCTGACGGTCTGCGAAAAAAACCGCGCGGCGGTATCGGGCACCTGGTGTGCCTCATCGATGATCACCGCTGCTGCCCCGGGCAGCACGGCGCCAAAACCGGTCTGCTTCAGCGCCAGATCGGCAAACAGCAGGTGATGGTTGACCACCACCAGGTCAGCGTCCTGGGCCTGGCGACGGGCGCTGACCACATGGCAGTCTTCCCACAACGGGCATTCGCGGCCCAGGCAGTTGTCCTGGGTCGATGTCACCAGTGGCCAGACCGCGGAGCGGGCCGCTATGTCGCCCAACTCGCTGATCTCGCCCGCCTCGGTGTGGCGAGCCCAGCGCGCGACGTGTTCCAGCTCGACGCGAACCTGCTCGTCGAAACGCGCCTTGTCGGCCAGATGACGATCCAGGCGATGCCGGCACAGGTAGTTGGCCCGGCCCTTGAGCAGCGCGACGTCGATCTCCAGCTCGAGCGCGCGCAGCGCCAGCGGCAAATCGCGCCTGAACAATTGATCCTGAAGATTGAGCGTCCCGGTCGACAGAATGACTCGCTTGCCGGACAGCAGCACCGGTATCAGGTAGGCCAGGGTCTTGCCGGTCCCGGTGGCTGCCTCGGCAACCAGGTCCTGATCCGAGTCCAGCGCCTCGGCCACCGCATGGGCCAGACGGAGCTGACCGGCGCGTGGTCGATAGCCCGACAGCTGTTCGGCCAGCGGGCCGCCGGCGGCAAACACCGCCTCCAGCTCGGTTTTCATTTCCGCGCGTGGACCATGCCGATGGCAGCCTCCAGGTTCTCTACAGCCTTGGCGGCGGTGTCACCTGGCATTGCTCCAGCCGCTCGCGGGCCAGGCGAGCGGCCTCCGGCTGATTCATGCGCTCGCGAGCCAGGGCCATGGTGCGCCAGTTACGCTGGCAGATTTCACCCACTCGCGGACCCTGATCAAAGGATCGGCTGGCGTAGCTGTCAGCCTGCTCATATGCACCACGGGCCAGGTGTACTTCGGCCAGCTGCTGCAAAAGCTCCGGATCGCGCGCCTGAATTCTCAGCGCCCGCTCGAGCAGCACCGCGGCACGATCCAGGTCACCCTCGGACTCGGCCTGGCGGGCAGCCTCTGACAACTCGGCAACTGCCGGGTTGCGCAGCGGAAAGACCTGCAACCCCCGGGCCTCGTCGGCTGCCGGCGCCCTAACCAACTCCTCGACACCAGGCTGCGGCTCGCTACGGGTCTCGACCGGCGCCGGCGGCTGAGCTGCGCAGCCGACCAGCATCAGGACGAAGAGTGAAACGGCAAGCGCCTTGAAGATTCGGGTCATACGCATGTGTGGCAAGTTCATGATCTTATGCGATGTTATTGGATGCAATCGGACAGCGTCGCAGGCTGGCTGCCCTCGATGAAGGGTACGGCACGCGCTGCCGGACAGTCGCCAGTGGCCAGAGTCGGATGGGGCCAGTCAATCCAGTACCAGCCCACGCCCTCCGGCCAGGTGCGACCGGTATTCTGGACCGGTAGCCGGGAAAAAAGATCCGCCCAGACCGGCACTGCGGTACTGGCCCCGCCGATTGATGCCGGACGGTTGTCGTCACGACCGGTCCAGACAACGCCCAGCCAGTCGCGAGTATAGCCGACAAACCAGGCATCCCTGCGTTCGTTGGTGGTCCCGGTCTTGCCGCTGACCGCGATGGGCTGGGACAACAGTCCGGCAAGGCGACGACCGGTACCCTCCTCGACCGCTACCTGCAGGGCGTAGTCGAGCAGGGCCAGGGCCTGACGCTGGCGAATCGGCCTCAGCCGCGGCGGGTAACGACCGATCTCCCGGCCGCTATCATCCTGCACCGCGCTGATCGCCCGCAACGGGGTGCTGTAGCCCTCTGCAGCCAGTGGTTGATAAAGCTGGGCGACCTGCAGCGGCGTCAGCTCCATCGCGCCGAGGAAGATCGCCGGATGGGGCTCGCTGTCCGGGCGCACACCGAGCTGGGCGAGCAGATCAAGCAAGGCTTGCGCGCCCACCTCCAGCCCGAGCCGCACGCTGGCCTGGTTGTATGAGTTGGCCAGCGCCGTCATCAATGGCACCTGGCCATGGCTGCGACCGTCGATGTTGCGCGGTTGCCAGGGTTCGCCGCCTGGCTGTGGAATGGAAATCGGCTCGTCGGCCAGCGGCGTGACCAGGGAAAAGCGCTCACTGTCGGCCAGCGCCAGCAGATAGACAAACGGCTTGATCACCGAACCCACCGGTCGCCTGGCATCCAGGGCGCGATTGAAGCCGGCCCTACCGGCCAGGCGATCGCCGACCACGGCACGCACCTCGCCACCGGCCGGATCGATCAGCACAATCGCGCCTTGCAGGCTGCCCGGCTCGGACTCAACCCGCGGCAGCTGCTCGGCCAGCGCGCGCTCAGCATGCAACTGAGCGACCGGATCCAGGGTCGTGAAGATGCGCAGCCCGGCGCCGCGCAGGTCACGCTCGCGGTAGTCACGCCTGAGCTGGCGCTGAACCAGATCGAGAAACGCCCAGTGACGTCGGACTCGCTGCCCGTGACCTCGCTCGATGCCGAGGGCACTCTCTACCGCGCTTCGGTGACTGGCCTGGTCAATCAGGCCGGTCTCCAGAAACATGTCCAGCACCCGGTTGCGGCGCGCCAGCGCGCGCTCCGGATTGCGCACCGGGTTGTACCATGACGCCCCGCGCACCATACCAACCAGCAGGGCAACCTGGTCCGGAGCCAAAGCCTGTACCGGCAGGCCGAAGTAGTACTCGCTGGCGCGGCCGAATCCATGAATGGCATGACGCCCATCCTGTCCCAGGTAGACCTCGTTGAGATAGGCCTCGAGAATTTCGGCCTTGCCAAAGCGACGCTCCAGGCTCAGCGCCATCACCCCCTCATTGAACTTCCGAACCAGGCTGCGATCAGGTGTGAGAAACAGGTTCTTGACCAGCTGCTGGGTGATCGTGCTGCCCCCCTGCACCACCCGGCGATACCTGAGATTGGACCAGGCAGCACGCAGCATGCCGCGCGGGTCCAGGCCATGATGGTGCTTGAACTGACGATCCTCCACCGCCTGGACCCCGGTAACCAGCAGCGGCGGAAAATCGGCCAGCGCCACCAGCGTGCGGTCACGGTCGTCCAGCGGCAGCAGGCTGCCCAGTTCGGCCGGTGGCAGGCGAACCAGGCCAAGCGCCTGGCCGGCAGCGTCGCTGAGACTGGCCAGGCGGCCGTCACTGAGCACGACGAGGACTCGCCTGGCCGGCTCAACGCCATCAGGATGGGCAAAGCCCGGCGGGTGAATATCGAAGCGGCTGCCTGCTACCGAGTAGGCGCCGACGCGCCGTGGATCGCCACGCCGCAAGCCGCTGGCAATCAGCTCCTGCTCCAGATCCTCGACGTGCAGCGGCCGACCCGGGTGCAACTCCAGGGCCCGGGCATAGACCCGACTGGCCTGGCTCCACTGGCGTTCGGCAAAGCGCAGACCGGCCTCGCGGTCCAGCCACCAGATCCAGGGCCCAAGCAAGCCCGCGGCAAGCCCGAAAAAAAACAGCGCCAGCCGCAGAGACACGGCCGCCAACGAGGCGCGAACTGGACGTTCCCGGCGTTTAAGGCGCTTCCGGCGACGGCTCATCGTCTTGGACCAAAATCCCGGGATGACAAGGGCATGACCATGCCGGATAATTGAGGGTTCATTTCAGGACCAATCTTCAAGGACCAGTATAAGCAACTGACGACGATGCGGCACAGATCGGCATCGGCGAAGCATTGCGTCAATCTCATGATCAGGCAAGCTGACAAACGTACCGGAAATAACCGGGCGGCCTTCCGCCCGGTTGTTTTTTTGCGTCCGCGGATCGGCTGGCCGGTTGATCCCGACTGGTTTGCCCAACTGCGACAGGCATTCCCCGAGTCGCGTATTCTTGCCCCCGAGCGCCTTGCCAGGCAGTGGCAGGTCCAGCCTGCGCTGCTGAATGATGCCAGCCTGTCAGCGATTGCCGGAGCCTGCCGACCAGGCGATGATGAACACGGCATCCTGATTCTGACCGTTGGCATGCACATTCCGCCCCTGCTGGCGCCACGCCTGGCCCTGGCAGCTGCCGAACCCGACTGCCAGCTGCTGGCCCTGGCCGGCAACCATGATGGTCGGGTCAATCCGCTGGCTGGTGTCGATCTGGCCATGGATGAGCTGGATGTGGATGCCCTGACGGCACTTTGCGGCGAAGCTTCACCACGTCCGATCAGCGACTTCCCCGATACCGGCCTGCTGCTTGCAGGAAGCTGGCGCAAGAATCCACCAGCCCGTCCGACCGCCGCACTCATCGACACCCTGTTCATCAGGGATCCAGACCAGCCGATCAACCAGGATCGGGCGGCAAGCCCGGCCAGCCGTGCAGCGCTGGGCCAGCTGCGGCGGCGCTTACTGCGCCTGATCGAGCACCAGGTGAAGACCCTGCCCCGCATCGGTCATGACCGGCAGCCGGTGACCTTGCACATCAGCCACAACTGGGGTGGCGGCATCGCCCGGTGGATATCGGATATTTGCGAAGCCGATGACAGCGGCCATCACCTCGTCCTGGCAGCTGCCGGAGAACGGCGTGGCCGTGAGCACGGCCAGTGGCTGAACCTCTACGCCGGCGGGCCCGGACGGGGACTGATCCGGCGGTTTTCACTGCTGCCGGCAATTGGCGCCACCGCAATCCGGCATGCTCAGTATCGACAGATACTGGACTGGATCATCGCTCGATACAGCGTCGGCCGGATTTTGGTCTCCTCGCTGATCGGACACAGCCTGGAGGCGCTGAGCCGACCGCTGCCCACCGCCATCATGCTGCACGACTACTACCCGGTCTGGCCACTGCTCGATATCGATCCGCTGGACTGGCTGACCCGCGATGACCGGCTCCGACTCAAGGAAGCGCTGGACGGCTACCGTGGAGAATTGCTGTTCGACATACAGCATGCCGGGACCTGGCGCCAGCTCGGGCAGCAATGGTTGAAGACCGTGACCGAACGCCAGCTGCCGCTGATCGCTCCAAGTCGCGAGGTTGCCGGGCGCTGGCATCGCCTCACGCGCCGCCAGACCAATGAACCGACCGTCATACCGCATGGATTCCGCGGCTGGGCAGGCAAGCCGCCGAAAATCAAGGCACCGCCGCTGAAAGGACGGCGGCTGCATCTGGTGGTCGTCGGCCGATTGAGTGCCGGCAAGGGCCTGGGACTGCTGGAAAACGCGCTGCCTGAGCTGAGCAAGCAGGCCAGGATCACCCTGGTCGGCTGCGGACGTCACGGACATCGACTGTTCGGAAAACCGGGCGTCGACGTCATCCTCGACTATCGACGCGATGAACTGCCCGAACTTCTGGCTGGACTTGCACCCGATGCCGCCCTGTTCCTGTCGACCGTACCCGAGACCTGGAACTTTGTGCTCAGCGAAACGCGCAGCCTTGGCCTGGTGCCGATTGCCACCGACCTGGGCAGCTTCCGGGAGCGCATCCGTCACGGCCACGATGGCCTGCTGTTCGCTCCAGAACCAAAAGCCTTGATCACCACGATCAGGGATCTCAAGCGCTCGCCGGGGCAGCTGGCCGAGATGCGCAAGCGACTGCCGGAGGAGCCAATCGTCGAGACGGTGCTGACGCGCTACTGGCAGCACCTTGCACCGGATGAGCCGACCGAAGGAACGCTACCGACAATCAACTGCGAGGCGGATCTCGGCCTGCTGGCCGCCACCGTGGCCGACCAGCGGCTGACCCTGGCAAAGTTGCAGCTCAAACTGGACCATCAGCAGACCGAAATAGATGCGCGCACCGACTGGGCACAGCGCCAGGAGCGCCTGAGCCTGGAGCGCACCGAATGGGCACGAAGTCTGCAGCGCGATCTGGACACGGCCAGCGATGAACTGCAACGCCTGCAGTCACTGATCCAGGACCATGAAGCCGAGCTCGAATCCCGCGCTCGCTGGGCACGAGAGCAGGAAGCGCTGGCCGCTGAACGGACCGCCTGGGCCCATAAGATGGCCGAGGAAGTCAGTCGTAGCGCCGAGCAGGTCAGTCAGCTGATGACTCGGCTGGAAGAGCGTGAATCCGAACTCGCGCGCCGCACCGAATGGGCAAGATCACAGGAGAAACTGCTGCTCGAGCGAACCGCTTGGGCGCAGGATCTGGACAAGGAACTGAAAAGGGTCAACAAGCAAGTGCAAGCTTTCGAGAAGATCACCGTGCGCCTGCAGGACGAACTGGACCAGCGCCGTGAACAGGCCGAGCGCCTGACCGCCGAGATCGTAGGCCTGACCGCCGAGGTGGAGCGCCAACAGCAGTCGATCCAGGCGCTGGAACAGCGGGCTCATCACTGGCAGGAGCAGTATGATTCGCTGTCGGCAGACTACCTTGAACAGTCTCAGCAGCTCGAGAATCAGTCAGGGAAAATTGCTCTGCTGGAACGTCAGCTGGCCGATACCCGGGCCTGGAATGAACAGCTGGTGGCCGAGCGCGAGACCATGCTCAACAGCCGCTCGTGGCGTCTGACCCGGCCCTTGCGATTCGTCAATCGCCTGCTGGCCAATGCCCACGCCCGACGGGCCTGGAATCCGCTGCGCTGGCCGCGGCTTGTCGGTCGCCTGGCTCACTTTCTCAGACTGTACGGCCTGCGGCGCACCCTGACCATGCTGCAGCTGCCGGAAGCACCTGCGACAGCCGCACCGCAGACCATTGCCGCGCCACCACCGCCGCCGACCGACGAGCAGGCCCAGACCCTGCCCGAGCCGGTCAGGCTGGATCCTGCCGATCGGCCGACTGCCAGCATCATCGTGCCGGTTTACAACAAGGTCGGCTATACGGCCGCCTGCCTGCACAGCCTGGCCGAACACGCTGGCAGCACCGAGTTCGAAGTCATCGTCGTCGATGACTGTTCCAGCGACAATACCCAGGACTATCTCGAGACCTGCGAGGGCATCACGGTGCTGCGCCAGCCCGAAAACGCCGGTTTCATCGCCAGTTGCAATGCCGGTGCCGGAAGCGCGCGCGGGCAGTACCTGGTTTTTCTCAACAACGACACCACGGTAACCACCGGCTGGCTGGAGGCCCTGTTGTCCACCTTTGACCAGTTCGAGCAGGCCGGCGTGGTCGGTGCACGACTCATCTACCCCGACAACACCCTGCAGGAAGCCGGCGGCATCATCTTTTCCGATGGATCAGGCTGGAACTACGGGCGCAACGACAACCCCGACCGCCCCGAATACAACTTCGCCTGCGAGGCCGACTATGTCTCCGGTGCCTGTCTGGCCATCCGCCGCTCGGACTTCGAGCAGCTCGAAGGCTTCGACGACCACTACACACCGGCCTATTACGAAGATACCGATCTGTGCTTCCGCATCCGCCAGATCGGCAAGCAGGTGATCTACCAACCAGCTTGCACCATTCATCACCATGAGGGGATCAGTTCCGGCACCGACTTGAGCAGCGGCACCAAGCGCTATCAAGCCGTCAATCGCGAGAAGTTTCTTGCCCGCTGGCGCCAGGCGCTGGCCGGCCAACCGGCGCCGGTGGCCGGACTGGAAGCAGTCGAAGAGGTCCGGCAGGCTCGCCACTTCCGCAGCCACGGCCATCTGCTGGTCATTGATGCCACCACGCCGACACCGGACCAGGATTCCGGCTCGGTGCGGATGCAGGCGATTCTGGAAATTGCGCGAGAGATGGGCTGGCGGGTCAGCTTCATGCCCGAGAACCTGGCCTGGGTCGACGGTTACAGCCAGCGCCTGCAGGCTGCCGGCATCGAGTTTCTGCACGCACCATGGATCGAGCGCGCGGAATCCTGGCTGGCCGTTCACGGTCATCAGCTTGATGCCATCGTGGTCAGTCGACATTACGTGCTGGCACCGCTGCTGCCCCTGATCAAGCAGTATGCGCCCCGGGCTCGGCTGATCTTCGATACCGTCGACCTGCATTTCCTGCGCGAGGAGCGCGAGGCCGAATTCAGCGGTACGCCGACTGCTGCCCGCGCCGCTGCCGAAACCCGCCGCCAGGAGCTGAAGATGATGGCCGAATCCGACCTGACCGTGGTCGTCAGCCCGGTGGAAAAATCCCTGCTGGCCGAGATCGCACCCGAGGTCGATGTTCGCATCCTGTCCAATATCCACAGCGTGCGCAACATCGACCAAGGCTGGGCCGAGCGCAGCGATCTGATGTTTGTTGGCGGTTTCCAGCATCCGCCCAACCTCGATGCCGCTCAGTGGCTGATCCAGGACATCTTTCCGCGCATTCGCAGCGAGCTGCCGGAGGTAATCCTGCACCTGATCGGCTCGAAGATGCCACCGGAGCTGCTGGAGATCAACGCGCCCGGCATCCGCATCCACGGCTTCGTACCGGATATCGACCCGTACCTGGCTGGCTGCCGGGTCTCGCTGGCGCCGCTGCGCTATGGCGCCGGGGTCAAGGGCAAGGTCAACCAGGCCATGGCATTCGGTCTGCCGGTAGTGGCAACGGCCTGTGCCGCGGAAGGAATGTTCCTGAAACACGGCGAAGACGTAATGGTCGCGGATTCCGCCAAGCAGTTCGCCGAACAGGTCGTCCGCGTCTACAACAACAAGGCGCTGTGGGAACGATTGTCACGCGGCGGCCAGGCCAACGTCGAACGCTACTTCTCGCGCCAGGCGGCGCGCCGGGCGATGATCGATCTGCTGGGTGAATGTTAACCCGGCAGGTATGTAGATCACATTCAGGGCTTCAAGCAGGCCCCGAATCAAGGCGTCGCTCGCCGGCAATGGTGATTCCATTGGCAAGAGCGAGAACGCAGAGTCGGGGCCTGCTTGGCGCCCCTAACTGATTGAATTTAAATGACAGGCCG
>SKQS01000277.1 GCA_007118895.1 Wenzhouxiangella sp. | reverse complement strand
GCGTAGACAATCGCCTGGCTGTTCTCGATCAGCTGCTGGTAGTGCTGCTCCAGGCGCGAGGCGCGCCGCTCGGCGCGAAAGCGAAGCAGTGCATGGACAAGCAGGTCGCGAACCGATTCGAGCAACTCCAGATCGCGCCTGGACCACATCCGGTTTTGGTCGACGGTATCAACTCCGAAGACTCCAAGCGGCTGTTCGCCGATGAACATGGGAAGCAGCAGCAGTGATCGAACACCCTGCGCCCTCAGCACAGCCCGATCGGTTGAGGCTTCTTCCGGCAACTCGCCGAGATGGGTCAGCTTGACCGGCTCGGCAGCCAGCAGCTTGCGCAGCAACCACGGGTAATGCGTGGCAACATCGGTATTGATCAATTCCGGGGGGTTGGCTGGCACACCATCGGCGCACCACTGGTTAGCCAGCTGGATTTTTCCGCTGGAAGCGTCGAACAGGAACAGGGAGCAGCGAGAAGCCTTGATGCTTCGGCCAATGCTCTCAAGGGCATCGGCCATGGCCTGGTCAAACTCCCCGGAATCGACGAACAACAGGCGCTCGCAGACGGTCTCCGGCAGCCTGTCAAGGGCTGCCCCGTCGGTGTTTGTGTCTGCTTTGTTCATCGCTGCCATGCCCCTTAAGCTCGATGGAGCCATTGCCATGGCCAATCGAGCGCTTAGCCGGTCGTCCCCTTTTGTACTAGGGTCGCTGCTGTCCTGTCAAGGACAGCACCGGCCAGCGAACCCGTTTCGGTCGCTGAGTCAGGCTACACCTCTGGAGGATTCAGCTATTCAGCAGCTCCCTGGTTGGCCATGTCGCTGAGCGTTTGGGTCCGAACAGTGCGAGGAGACGGCCTGCTGGAGGTGCAGGTCGGCGGAAGGTCAGGGATGGGCTGAACCAGGTCGAGAAAAATCTTGCTGCAATGTCGCCAGGAGAATTCGGCAGCGAAGGTCCGGCAGTCCGTGGGGTCAAGCCGCAGCGCTCTTTCCATGGCAGCCGCAAGGTCTTTATCCAGGCAGCCACTGACACCCTCCAGCACCACGTCAATGGGGCCGGGTACCGGAAAGGCGGCGACCGGCACGCCGCACGCCATGGCCTCGAGCATCACCAGGCCCAGCGTATCGGTGCGGCTGGGAAAGACGAAGACATCGGCAGAAGCCACGAGTCGCGCCAGCTTTTCGCCGTACTGGTAGCCGAGGAAGTGGGCCTCGGGGAACTGTGCCTGCAGCGTCTTGCGGGCCGGGCCGTCGCCGACAATCACCTTGCTGCCGGGAAACTCGACACCAAGAAAGTCTTCCAGCGTCTTCTCCGGCGCCACCCGTCCCGCGTACAGGGCAATCGGGCCCGGAAGATCCAGGATTCGCTGCTTGCGCGGCCGAAACAGCTGGACATCGACGCCGCCTGGCCAGACCTCGAGATGGTGAAAACCGCGCCGTGCAAGCTCGGCCTTCTGCGTCCGGGTGCGCACCATGGTGCGGTGTGCCGCGCCATGAAAGCGGCGCAGCCAGGCATAGGTCCAGCGCGTCGGCACTGGTGCACGAAGTCTAAGATACTCGGGGAATCGGGTGTGGTAGGAGGTGGTGAAGACGACCTCGTGGTGAAGGCACCAGCGACGTGCCGCCATGCCCAGCGGACCTTCGGTGGCAACATGAATGCAGTCGGGCAGGAAGTCCTCGATCATTCGATCCAGCCGGCGCCCCGGCATCAGCGACAGCCGGATCTCACGGTAACCCGGCGTCGGCATGGTGCGGAAACCATCCGGGCCGATAACACGGACCTCGTGGCCCATTGCCTCCAGCTCGGTACTGGTGTTTTCCAGGGTGCGCACCACCCCGTTGACCTGCGGCTTCCAGGCGTCGCTAATCAGCAGAATTTTCATGTAATGCAGGGTGATCGCCGTCGATGACAAGCAAATGAACAACAGATCACAACTGCATGACCTACAGCGCTGAAGTCACCAAAGCTTTATCTCGCTGTCATCCCGTCGTCGCCTGCACTGACTAGCTTTTGCGGTGTATTCGCCGGGAACTTGAACATGCGCAGCACTGCCCGAGCTTTTGCCACCATTGATGACCTGGAATATCGCCTGTGTCGCTGGATCAACTGCGCCGGTCGTTACTCGCAGGTCCGGAATTTTTTTGCGCTGGTCAGTCGACTGGGCGACGGCGTAATCTGGTATGTGCTGCTGCTGAGCCTGCCGCTGGTCGCCGGCAAGCCCGGTCTGCTTGCATCCCTGTCCATGGCTGTCGGCGCCCTGGTCGGACTGGTGATCTACAAGTCACTGAAAACCATGCTGGTTCGCGAAAGGCCGTTCATCGCCCATCCGGATATCGACTGCCTGACCGCGCCGCTGGACCGCTACAGCTTTCCCTCCGGCCACACGCTGCACGCGGTCTTCTTTGCCGTGGTTACCGCCGCCTGGTTTCCGGTGCTTGGGCCGGCATTGTTCGCCTTCGCCGCACTGGTCGCCCTGTCACGGCCGATCCTTGGCCTGCACTATCCGACCGACGTTCTGGTCGGTGGCCTGATCGGCTGGTCGCTGGCCCGGGCCGTGTTGAGCTGGATCCCGCCGCAATCAATGATGTGATCAGGTTCTGTCAAGGGGGGAAACGAGCCGCGCGATAGCGTCACCTTGTTCTGCCCACTCATCAACCGCCGGCAGCTCGCCTGCCGTAGCTGCTTCGACAGTATCAAAGCCGGCCCTGGCAGATTTTGGGGCTGACGAGATGCCCAGGGAGCCTCTGAAACAGAGGTTCCCTAGAAGTCATAGCGAGCGCTCAAGCCCAGCGTGCGCGGCTCGGCAAATTGCAAGTAGGGTTCGACGATGTAACCCTTGCGCGGGTCGTTGCCAAACGCACCAAAGCCTCGCACCTGTACATCCTCATCGCCAAGGTTGCGCCCCCAGACTGCCAGCTCCCAGCCACCGACCTGGTAGGCCAGACGGGCGTGCAGTTGCAGGATTGCCGGCGCCCGCACTTCGTGTCGGCTGGAGAAGTAGAAGCTGTCCTTGCCCTCGAGTTCAGCCCTGAGCGTCCATCCGTCTGCCAGCCGCCACAAACTGCCCACGGCAAACATGTATTCGGGCGCATGCGGCAGGGCGCGGCCATCCATGTCGAAAGGCTGACCGCTGACGGGGTCGGCGTCGACATGGGAGAAGTTCTCGAATCCGTCGAAGCGCGAGCGCATCAGGCCCAGGCTGCCGAATACCATCAGGTTCGATCCGGCATGCCAGTTGAACTCGGCTTCCAGGCCGAAGCTCTGACCGGCCGTTGCGTTGGCGGTGTACTGGACAAACTCGCAGGGGCAGGAGGCCCCTGCCTGGGGCAGCAGCAGCGCCTGCTGAGTCTGCAGGGACTTGCGGTCCTGCCAGAACAGGGCGGCCCGCAGGTCCAGGCGGTCGCCGAACAAGCGCCCCTTGGTCCCCAGCTCGTAGTTCCACAGGGTTTCGGTTTCGAACTCGCGCAGGGCCTCGGGCACGGCGGCGTTGCTGTTGACCCCGCCGGCCTTGTATCCGCGCGAGACCAGGCCGTAGAACAACTGACCGCGACTACCCCGGTATTCCAGCGCCAGACGCCCACCCCACATGTTTTCATCAGGCCGGAACTCAGCCCCTTCGCTGTCCCGGTAGCGGGCCCGGCGCTGTTCGTGGCGCAGCCCGGTCTGCAGGTTCCAGCCGGTAGTCAGCGGCCAGTCGAGCTGGCCATAAACGGCCCGGCTGACGGTGTCGAAGTCTCGCTCAAAGGGGGCGGGCAGAAAGGTGAACTCACGGCGCAGAAACTGCGACTGGTCGCGATGATATGCGCCCAGCACCCAGGCCGGCCGGTCGGCATGCGCAGCGGAGACTGCGCGCAGGTCGACAGTGGTGTTGTCGTGGCTTCGCTGGTAGTTGTCAAACGCCGAGTACTCCGGGGCCAGGCATTCGAACACATCGCACAGCCCGACAAAGGCCCAGTCGGCATCGAATCCGTACTCGAGATCGGCCGACAGGCGCGTGATCGACAGCTCGAAATCCAGCTCGGGCCGGGCCTGCCAGCGCATGTGGGCCGCACCGGCCAGCGTGTCCTGGCGGTCGTAGCCCGGCTGGTCTGACAGCGTGGTGCGGGTGTTGTCCAGCGAAAACCCGTCATAGCCATTGTCGATATCCAGCACCAGGCCCACCAGGTCCAGCTGAAACTCAGCGTTCGGCTGCCAGCTAAAGCGCCCGCGCAGGGTCTGTTCGTCGATTCGCGCCGTATCATCCCGGCCGAGAAAGGCATTGCGCTGGGCGCCGTCGGAGCGGGCGCTGCCGTAGGCCAGTCGGTAGCCGGTATGCGCCCCCGCCGGGCCGCCGACGGCAGCCTGGACCTCGCGCAGACCGCGCTGGCCCAGGCGCAGCTCGCCGAAACCTGCCGTGACATCACCGGGACCTGCCGAGACCATGTGGATCAGACCGGCCATGGCATTGGCACCCATCAGCGTGCCCTGCGGACCGCGCAGCAGTTCGACCTGGGCCAGGTCCACCAGCGTGGCGGCACCACCCAGCCCGGTCAGGTCGATACCGTCGATGATCAGGCCGACCGAGGGGTTGATCGGATCAACAAACTGGCTGCGCTCGCCCACCCCGCGAATCTGGAAGAACTGACCGCGCGAGGCGCCGGCTGCGTAGTTGACGTTAGGCGCCAGATTCAGCAGGCTCTCGAGGTGACTTGCCTGACGCTGGCGCGCCGTCTCGGCAGTGATCACGCTGACGCTGCCGGCGCTGTCGAATAGCCGGGTGGGGCGAAATTCCGCCGTCACCAGCAGGTGCTCATCAGGCTCCAGCCATTGCTCCTCGTCATCGACGGCAGAGCAGGCAAGCGCAGAGACGAGCATGGAGACAGGCAGGCAAAAGCAGATTGCCGGACCGGCAACGGTGCAGAACAGACGATGTTTCATGGATAGGTCTCCCGTCAAGGCACAGTGGAGACCCGGCATGCACGAGGGTTTTGCCGAAAGCCGACCGATAAGTTCAAGCGGCGACTTCACGTTCCTTCCCTACGCCGGCATTAACCGGATCAGGTTCAACGGGTCCATCCGGTCAAAACGGATGTCTCAGGCCGGCAGGCCACCCCGAGGAATGCTGTTAGTTTAACGGCTGGAATGCTCGCCTGCGGGACGAGCGCTCAGGGACGCACAAGGCCAGAAACGGACTCATGGCCGCTTCCATGCTGCGCATGGCGGGCGAAGCATGGCGATTTGCTCGGACTATCGCCTGGGCTGCTCCAGGCCAGAACAGCAGGCCTCTGCCTACTTGTCGTTACCGCGATCGGGTGAACCATTGTTGGTCTGCTCCGAATTCTGCAGCAGGTAGATGAAAAAACCCAGAAACAAAGGCGCCAGGCTGAACAGCATCAGCAGCAGGCCGAGCGCAGACGCCATCGGACCAAAGGTAATGAAAGCGCCCGATGCCAGCAGAAGCAGACCGCAAATCAGCAAGATTTTCATGCCTGCCATTTTAGCGGCCTGGCCTGGCGATCAGGTCTGCGCCGGTCCGCACAGCGCAGACCAGGTGAATGCCTGCCGGCTCAGGGTTTCTCGAAACGATCCTGAAAGATGGGCTGGAGTTCGACTGCCCTTTGGTAGAACGACCAGTCTCCCGCTGCTCTCAGAGCCAGCAACAAGGCCATCGGTTCATGACCGATGCCTTCGATTTCGAGGTACGAGTGGTCCATCTCCAGATCGAGCAGGAGATGATGAAAATCGCGATTGGACTGCAGCAACAAATCATCCTTGCCAATGATCAGGCGAAAATCCGGCTGCAGGCCCGCTGCGGCGGCGGCCTCGGCAAGACGCCAGGGACTGAGCTCTTCGAAGTAATCCATGTCACTGCCGAAGACCTCCTGGAAAATAATCAACCGCTGCGGCAGCGGCACGATGCCACTGGCCAGGAAGTCCAGCTGCAGCGGACCGGAGCCCAGCATGGAAAAGGCTGCAAACAGCGCGGGATGGGTCAGGCCCATACGGCCGGCGCCATAGCCGCCCATGCTCCAGCCCTCGACCAGGCGACCGGCACGGTCTGCATGGGTACGAAAACGGCTGTCAACATCGGGGATCAGATCCTCGATCAGCATTGAAGCGACCGGCTGCAGACCACTCTTGGCGTCCGCCCACATGCCGTGCGGCAAACCGTGTGGAAACACCACGATCAGGGGCTGAATATCGCCTCTCGAAATGGCATTGTCAAAGTAATCGGCCAGCAATGGAACGCCGAGCCAGCCCGGACCGCTACCGTGCAGCCAGTAGAGCACCGGGAATCGGGTCTGGGGGTTATCCTCGTAAGCATCCGGCAGGTAAACGTGATAACTGACGGACGAGCCTACTGCCTCGCTGTGAAAGAGGATTTGTTCGACCAGAGCCGAGTCGGCGGCAGGGCTGATCCATTCCTGACCATCCGCCGAGATGGCCAGACCAGGCATCAACAACAGCAGCCCGACAAGCGGTCTTTTCCACCAGCAGTAACCCTGGCATCCTTTCGAATCTTGGCAGGTGGCAGATTTCATCCGATGCTCCTTGACAGCAAATGCATGAATCCGACAGGTTCGGCCATGCCCTGCCGGTCAGAACCAATCAGGTTCAGTCAGTCGCACTGCCATTGTAATGGAGTAGGTAACTCGCTCCAGACCGCGCCATAAACGTATTACTAGTACCTGCATAAGTATTGCCTCACTCAGAGTTTCGGACGCGGTCGCTCGCAAGGCGCGCTGGCGAAGGCATAGGTGGGCCTACGTCGAGCCAGCGGAACACGCGCTACGCCCTCCGCCACAGCGCTTCTTGCTTCGCAAACCGCACTGTGGCTTCGGGCTGCGCTGCGAGCGGGCGCGTCCGAAGCTCCCTTCGGGCTTGCCTCTCGGCGTCCGTGGGCAGCGCAGGCGAGAGCGCAAGGGCGGCTTCGCGTAGCGGAAAAGCCCT
>SKQS01000044.1 GCA_007118895.1 Wenzhouxiangella sp. | reverse complement strand
CGCTCGGTACGCTCCAATGCCATAGTCTATGCCCGCAACGAGGCCACGCTGGGCATTGGTGCCGGCCAGATGAGCCGCATCGACTCGGCCCGCTTCGCCGCGCTGAAGGCCGCCGATGCCGGCCTGTCGCTGGATCAATCGGTAATGGCCTCCGAAGCCTTCTTCCCCTTCGCCGACAGCATCGATACCGCGGCAGAACACGGCATCAGCGCCATCATTCAGCCCGGCGGATCGATGCGTGATGAAGAAGTCATCGCCGCCTGCGACCGCCACGGCATCGCCATGGTGCTGACCGGACGGCGGCATTTTCGGCACTGAACGCTTGGCAGGAAAACGAAAAACGTAAATCGTGAGACGTGGGACCGCTGCGCGGACCCGATCAAAAGCAATTCATTGGTCCATGCCGGCATTGGCTGACGGTTGAGCTTGTCCGTTTCACGTTTTTCGTTTGCTCGTTTTCCGGCTGGGGAGGTGTCCCAAGCCAGGGACACTGCACGGTACAATGACCTCCGCACCAGACCCTTTTAGGAACTCGAATTGAACGTCCTCATCATCGGCAATGGTGGCCGCGAGCACGCGCTGGCCTGGAAAGTGGCCCGGTCGCCGCGCGTGGAGCAGGTGCTTGTGGCGCCAGGCAATGCCGGCACCGCGCGCGAGCCTGGCATGGAAAACGTCGCTGTGGATGCCACCGACATCGACGGTCTGGTCGCGCTGGCCCGTGATCGCCAGGTCCACCTGACCATCGTTGGCCCTGAGGCGCCGCTGGCTGCCGGCCTGGTCGATCGTTTCCAGTCGGCCGGGCTGGCCTGTTTCGGCCCGCGTGCGGACGCCGCGCGGCTGGAGTCCTCCAAGGCTTTCGCCAAGGACTTCATGGTCCGTCACCAGATTCCAACCGCCGGCCATGCCACGGTCGACAATGTCGCCGACGGGCTGAAGTTCGCCCGCACCATCGGCTTCCCGCTGGTGCTCAAGGCCGACGGACTGGCTGCCGGCAAGGGCGTGGTGATTGTCGACAACGAAGACCAGGCAAGATCGACCCTGGAGGACATGCTGTCCGGTCAGTCCTTCGGAGCTGCCGGCCACCGCGTGGTGGTCGAAGAATTCCTGGTCGGCGAAGAAGCCAGCTTTATCGTCATTGCTGCCAACCGCCAGGTACTGCCGCTGGCCTCCAGCCAGGACCACAAACGCCGCGATGATGGCGATCGAGGGCCCAATACCGGCGGCATGGGGGCCTATTCGCCGGCGCCCGCCGTGAGCGAAGACGTCCACGATACCATCATGGCCGACATCATCCGACCAACCCTGGACGGCCTGGCTTCCGACGGCTGTCCATTCACCGGCTTTCTGTATGCCGGGGTGATGCTGACCGCGGCCGGCCCGCGGGTGCTGGAGTTCAACGTGCGTTTTGGCGATCCGGAAACCCAGCCGGTCATGATGCGACTGGAGAGTGACCTGGTTGACCTGGTGGAAGCGGCACTGGAAGGCCGGCTGGACAGGACGGCGGCCAAGTGGGACCGGCGGGTAGCCCTGGGCGTGGTGCTGGCTGCCGGCGGCTATCCGCAGGACTATGCCAGGGGAGAGCCGATCAGCGGGCTGGATACCGAGTGGCCGGGGCATGTAAAGGTATTTCATGCCGGCACCGCTATTGATGACAACGGTAGCGTGGTCACCAGCGGCGGTCGGGTGCTTTGCCTGACCGCGCTCGGCGACGACGTTGCCCAGGCCCAGGCCGAGGCCTATCGCTGGCTTGCCCACATCGGCTTTCGCGACGCCTATCACCGCACCGACATCGGCTTCCGCGCCATTGGCCGGGATTGATCCGCCCACCGATGGATGTCTCCCACCTGCTTGACGAGCTCAACGAGGCCCAGCGCGAGGCAGTCACCGCAGGCTCCGGCCACATGCTGGTGCTGGCCGGTGCCGGCTCCGGCAAGACCCGGGTACTGGTCCATCGCATTGCCTGGCTGATCCAGGTCGAGCACGTCAGTCCGATGGGGCTGATGGCGGTGACCTTCACCAACAAGGCCGCCGGCGAGATGCGCGGGCGAGTCGGCAAGCTGCTGGGGATAGCGCCCAACGGACTCTGGATCGGCACCTTCCACGGCATCTGTCATCGCCTGCTTCGCCTGCATGCCCGCGAAGCCGGTCTGCCGGAAACCTTCCAGATCCTCGACAGCGAGGATCAATACCGGCTGATCCGGCGGCTGATCCGGGACATGGAGTTCGACGAGGGCGAGTTCCCTCCGCGCCAGGTCCAGGGCTTCATCAACCATCACAAGGACGAGGGACGGCGCCCCGACGAAATCGAGGTCTGGGACCAGGGCTTCCAGGCCAGCCAGGTCGAGATCTATCGCCATTACCAGGCCGCCTGCGAACGTACCGGACTGGTCGACTTCGCCGAGCTGCTGCTGCGCACCGTCGAGCTGCTGCGCGATCGGCCGGAGCGACTGGCCCACTACCGCCAGCGTTTCGGTCACCTGCTGATCGATGAATTCCAGGACACCAACACCCTGCAGTATGCGCTGGTACGCCTGCTGGCCGGAGATGACAACCGGCTGTTCGTGGTCGGTGACGACGACCAGTCGATCTACGGCTGGCGCGGCGCCCGGGTCGAGAATGTCCAGCATTACGCACGCGATTTCTCCCCTTTGGTGGTGCGCCTGGAACAGAATTATCGCTCCACCGGCACGATCCTGGAAGCGGCCAACCGGGTCATTGACCACAACGATGACCGGATGGGCAAGAACCTGTGGACCGAAGGCGAGCCGGGCGAGCCGATCCGGGTGTTTGCCGCTTACAACGCCGAGGACGAGGCCGACTTCATCATCGGTCGCATCGAAGACTGGATTCGCGCCGGGCGCAAGCCCAGCGAGGCCGCGGTGCTGTACCGATCCAATGCCCAGTCGCGGCTTTTCGAGCAGGCGCTGTTGCGTGCCGACATCCCCTACCGGGTCTACGGGGGCTTGCGGTTTTTCGAGCGCGCCGAGGTCAAGGACGCCATGGCCTACCTGCGACTGGTCCACAACCGCGACGACGACTCCGCGTTTGAGCGGGTGGTCAACGTGCCGGCCCGCGGCATCGGCCAGCGAACCGTGGCCGAGCTGCGCCAGGCCGCCGGGAGTCGAGGCCTGTCGCTGTACCAGGCAGCCGTGGCGCTGTGCGCAGAGGATGCACTGGCCGCAAGAGCCCGCAAGGCAGTCGGTGCATTCATCACGCTGATCGACGGGCTGGCCGGGGAGCTGACCGACGCCGAGCTCGGCCCGGCGATGGACCGGATCATCCAGGCCACCGACCTGATCGAGCATTACCGCGGTCGCGAGGCGCCGGACCGGGTCGAGGCACGGGAGGAAAACCTCACCGAACTGGTGCGCGCCGCCGAGACTTTCAGCCAGCCTTTCGAGGACGAGCAGGCCGGCTTGAGCCCGCTGGCCTCGTTTCTTGCCCAGGCCGCGCTGGAAGCCGGCGAACACCAGGCCGAGCACTGGCAAGACTGCGTGCAGTTGATGACCCTGCATTCGGCCAAGGGCCTGGAGTTTCCGCTGGTGTTCATGGCCGGCATGGAAGAGGGCCTGTTTCCGCACAGCCGGTCGGTCGAGGAGCCGGGCCGGCTGGCCGAGGAGCGCCGGCTTTGCTATGTCGGCATGACCCGGGCGATGGAATTGCTCTACATGAGTTTCGCCGAGTCGCGCCAGCTACACGGCCAGACCAGTTTCTCGCGTCCCTCGCGCTTTGTCGGCGAACTGCCCGAGCACCTGACCGAATCCATTCGCCCGGGCCTGACCACCCGGCCGGCCGGCCCCACATCTCCCCAGCCCGAAGACGGACTGCCGCCACTCGGCGCCCAGGTGCGTCACCCCAGTTTCGGCGACGGCACGGTAGTCGAGCGCGAGGGCCAGGGCGCCAACACCCGGATCCAGGTGCACTTCGAGCAGGCCGGCCCGAAGTGGCTGATCGCCGGCTACGCCCCGCTGGAAAGGCTGTCGTGAAGGACAGGCGACTTGCGGCCAGCGGCCTGGCGGCCCTGGTACAGGGCGACAGCGGGCCACGGGTGCTGGCGCTGCACGGCTGGCTGGACAACGCCGGCTCGTTCTGTCCGATGGCACCGTGGCTCGAGGACTGTCAGCTGGTGTGCCTGGACTTTCCCGGCCACGGCCAGTCGCCGCACCGGCCGGAGGGGCTGGTTTATCACTTTGACGATTACCTGTTCGACGTGCTGGCCGCCGCCGACGAACTGGGTTGGAAAACCTTTCACCTGCTCGGCCACTCACTGGGTGGTGCAGTCTCCAGCCTGATCGCGGCCGCCTGTCCGGACCGTGTGCTGTCGTTGAGTCTGATCGAGGGCCTTGGCCCGATGAGCGCCGCCGCCAGCAAAACCGCCAACCAATGGCGCAAGGCCGTGCGCGCCAGTCATTCCAGGCCACGCCGGACCCATCCCGACCGGGACAGCGCGATTGCGGCCAGGGCGCGCGGCTCCGATCTGGATCAGTCCATGGCCCGCACCCTGGCCGAGCGCGGACTGATCTCGGTCGAAGGCGGCTACCAGTGGGGCCACGACCAGCGACTGACCTGGCCGACCGGCCACTACTACACCGAACCGCAGGTGCTCGACCTGCTGGCCGCAATCGAGGCGCCGGTACTCAACCTCTATTCCGACCCGCCCAGCGGTATCCTGCCGCGCCAGCTGCTGATCCAGCGGGTCAGCGCCCTGGCCCGGCAACGTCTGCACGCCCTGCCCGGCGGCCACCACCTGCACATGCGATATCCGCGGGAAACCGCCGCACTTGTCTTGGAGCACATCAATGCCTGATGCCGACTGGACCAAAAACATCGACCCGCGCGAACGGCTGATTTTTGCGCTCGACGTACCCGATGCCGACAGCGCACGCAGGCTGATCGACACGCTCGGTGACGAGGTCATTTTCTACAAGCTGGGGCTGGAGTTTTTCTTGAGCGGCGGCTACTTCGAGCTGGCGGCCGAACTGAAGGCCGCCGGCAAGAAAGTATTCGCCGACCTGAAGCTGTTCGATATCCCGCCGACGGTAGGCCGGGCGGTGGCCCAGCTGGCCCGGCACGAAGTCGATTTCATCACCGTCCACGGCAACGACGCGATGCTGGCGGCTGCCGCGCAGCACAAGGGCCAAAGCCGCATCCTGGCGGTCACCGCACTGACCAGTCTAGACCGGGGCGATCTTGACGATCTGGGCTTTGACTGCGACATCGAGGCCCTGGTGCTGTCACGAGCCAGGCGTGCGCTCAAGCTCGGCTGCGACGGCGTGGTTTCTTCCGGACTGGAAGCGGCCCGGTTGCGTGCCGGTGCCGACCCGGCGCTGATCGTGGTCTGCCCCGGCATACGGCCGGTAGACAACCTGGACGATCAGAAACGCACCATGAACGTCGCCGAAGCGCTTTCGGCAGGCGCCGATTACCTCGTCGTGGGCCGACCGATACGCGATGCCGCCGATCCGCGCCAGGCAGCAGCGGCGATTCAGGCCGATATTCAAGCGCATTTCCGATGACATTGTCCAGTGTTTTTATATATATTTCAGGAAGATAGACAATGTTTGTTAATAAACTTGATTAATTTAAGTCGCTAAGCTATTATTCCTGCTACGGGATATGAGTGATGCTCCTCCCGCGATACAACAACAAAAACGACTCGCGTCCAGTCCTCTCCGGCTCTGCCGGCTACCGGGCAGGCCCTACAGGCCAGCCCGGTTTTTTTTCCCCTGGTTTTCCGGGCCACCCCGGCCGTCTGTCCGACCACAGGTCTGGGGGCAGCCCGGCCCGGTCGTCGCATTTCCCGGATATCGAGCGGAGCGTTCGGGTGATAAACTGGCCTGCCTCCCCTGTCATGGATAAGCATGTCTGAGCAGCGCCGTATCCGCAAGACGGTCGGCCAACTCTATCGCCTCTGGCTCGGATTCCTGCGCTGGGTGCTGCACCTGTGGGTGCGCACCAATGTGCAGCCGGAAGACGTCTCGGAGCTGGAGCTGGACTGCGAGCTGCCGGTCTTCTACATGCTTGATGGCTATGCCCTGACCTCGGCACTGATTCTCGACGAGATCTGCCGACGGCGAGGATGGCCGCGGCCGATCGAGCCGTTCGAGCACGAGGCAATCCTGCTCCCGCGCAAGTTCGGGGCCAGCAAGCGCCACGCCGGGCTGCTGCGCCGTCCAGAGCCCCGGCGGAACTCGATCATGCTCAAGCGCCTGATCGACCAGGCAGCGGCCAGCGGCACCGGCGATATCCAGGTGCTGCCGGTCACCGTATTGATCGGGCGCGCCCCGGACAATGAGGACTCGATATTCAAGATCCTGTTTTCGGAGAACTGGAACGTTGGCGGCCGCCTGCGGCGACTGTTTTCGACGCTGATCAACGGCCGCGCCACAATGGTCCAGTTCGGCAAGCCGGTTTTGCTTCAGCGCCTGTTCGAGGAACAGCCCGAGCCGGAACTGGCCCTGCGCAAGCTCAGCCGGGTGCTCAGGGTGCATTTCAAGCGGGTTCGAACCGCCGCCATCGGCCCCGACCGCTCGCATCGTCGCACGCTGGTCGAGCGCGTGATCCGCAGCGAAAGCGTGCGAGATGCGATTGCCGCCAAGGCACGCCGCGATGAAATCAGCCCTGACAAGGCAGAGCGTATTGCCCGCAAGTATGCGCGGGAAATTGCAGCAGACTATTCCTACTCCTTCGTGCGCATTGCCGAATTGCTGCTGAGCTGGTTCTGGAACCGGATCTATCGCGGCATCCGGGTCAGGCACTTCAGCCGCTTCCGCGAACTGGCACCCGGGCACGAGATCATCTACGTGCCATGTCACCGCAGCCATATCGACTACATGCTGCTGTCTTACATTCTCTATCAGCGCGGCTTCGTGCCGCCGCATATTGCTGCCGGCGTCAACCTCAACCTGCCGTTGATCGGGCCCTTGCTACGTCGAGGCGGCGCTTTCTTCCTGCG
>SKQS01000186.1 GCA_007118895.1 Wenzhouxiangella sp. | reverse complement strand
GGAGCCCTCGGTGCTGCCGACCCGGGCGCCGAACCTGCTGATCAACGGCGCCACCGGCATTGCCGTCGGCATGGCGACCAATATTCCGCCGCACAACCTTGGTGAGGTCACCGCCGCGCTGCTGGCGCTGATTGACAACCCGGAGCTGGGCTTCGATGAGATCATGAGCCACCTGCCGGGTCCGGATTTTCCCACCGCCGCGCTGATCAACGGCGCCGACGGCATCGTCGAGGCCTACCGCACCGGTCGCGGCCGTATCTACCTGCGCGCGCGCACCGAGTTCGAGACCGACGCCGACAGCGGCCGCGAGCGCATCGTGGTCACCGAGCTGCCCTACCAGGTCAACAAGGCGCGCCTGCTGGAAAAGATCGCCGACCTGGTCAAGACCAAGCGCCTGGAAGGCATCTCCGAACTGCGCGACGAGTCCGACAAGGACGGCATGCGCATGGTCATCGAGCTCAAGCGCGGCGAAGTGCCCGAGGTGGTGCTCAACAACCTGTTCCAGTTGACCCAGCTGCAAAGCGTGTTCGGCATCAATATGGTCGCCCTGGTCGACGGCCAGCCGAAATTGCTCAACATCCGCCAGCTGCTCGATGCCTTTCTCGCCCACCGCCGCGAGGTGGTCACCCGGCGCACCCTGTACCAGCTGCGCAAGGCGCGCGAACGCGCCCATGTGCTGGAAGGGCTGACCGTCGCCCTGGCCAACCTCGACGAGATCATTGCCGCGATCAAGGCCTCGCCGACCCCGGCCGATGCCCGCCAGGCCCTGCAGGGAAGACGCTGGCCGGCCGGCCCGGTCTCGGCCCTGCTCGAGCGCGCCGGCGCCGAGCTGTCGCGGCCGGAAGACCTGCTGCCCGAATACGGGCTGAATGTCGACAGCGGCGACTACCAGCTCTCGCCGCAGCAGGCCCAGGCCATTCTCGACCTGCGCCTGCAGAAGCTCACCGGCCTGGAGCAGGAAAAGCTCTCCGGCGAATACCAGCAGATCCTCGGCGATATCCAGGAGCTGATGCGCATCCTGTCCGAGCCCGATGCCCTGATGCAGGTCATCCGCGAGGAGCTTGAGGCGCTGCGCGAGCAGTATTCCGACCCGCGCCGCTCGGAAATTCTCGACCAGCGGCTGGATTTGACCATGGAAGACCTGATCACGCCCGAAGACGTGGTCGTCACCCTGTCGCATACCGGCTATGCCAAGTACCAGTCGCTGGACCGCTACCGCGCCCAGCGCCGCGGTGGTCGCGGACGCACCGCCACCAAGACCAAGGACGAGGACTTCGTCGAACGGTTCTGGGTCGCCAACACCCACGACACCCTGCTGGTGTTCACCAGCGCCGGCAAGGTCTACAAGATCAAGGTCTACGAACTGCCCCAGGCCGGCCACAACAGCCGCGGCCGGCCGATGGTCAACCTGCTGCCGATGGCGCCCGATGAGCGCATCAATGCGGTGCTGCCGACCCGCGAGTTTCCCGACAACTGGTTCGTGTTCTTCGCCACCCGTACCGGCATGGTCAAGAAGACGCCGCTGAGCGACTTCGCCAACATCCGCGCCAATGGCATCTGGGCAATCGCCCTGGACGAGACCGACGAGCTGGTCAACGTCGCCTTCACCGACGGCGACCAGCACATCATGCTGTTCTCCTCCTCGGGCAAGGCGATTCGATTTGCCGAATCCGACGTCCGCGCCATGGGCCGCCAGACCCGCGGCGTGATCGGCATCCGCCTGCAACCGAATGAGCAGGTGGTATCGATGCTGGTGGCCGATGCCGGCGACGTGCTGCTGGCCACCGCCAACGGATTCGGCAAGCGCACCGCGCTGGATGAGTTCCCGCGCCAGGGCCGCGGCGGCCAGGGTGTGATCTCGATCCGCAGCACCGAGCGCAACGGCCCGCTGGTCGCCGCCCTGGGCGTGGCCGAGGAAGACGACGTGATGCTGATCTCCAACAGCGGCACCCTGGTGCGCACCGCCGTCAACGAAATCTCGCGCCTGGGCCGCAGCACCCAGGGCGTGACCCTGATCCGGCTCGGCGAAGACGAACAACTGATCGGCCTGGCCCGGGTAATCGCCGAAGACGACGAGAATGGCGACAACGGCCAGGGCGACAACGGGGAATAGGCAGCCGGCCGCGTTTGACCGCGCCACTGATTTCGGCTAGCCTTTTGCTTTACGGCGGAGGGAGCCATCAAATGATCACAGGCACTGGAATGCTGTTCGGACTGGCCCTGATATTGGCACAGGGGCCGCCGCCCATGCAGGATTACTTCGAGTTTTCCATTCAGCCGGCCGAGCCTTCGGCCATGCAGCCGGTGACCGCCGTCATGGATCTGATGCAGGCGGTTACTTGTCATAGCCATAATCGTCACGAACTGACCATCGATTTCGAAGCCTTCGAAATCGAACTGGATGTGATCATTGATCGTCACATACCTATTTGCCCCCCAGCCTGGTCTCTGGGCGGGGGAACTTATTCTCTGGGGCTATTGCCTCCAGGCCAGTATGTGCTCAACAGCCAAGTGATGGAAGAGTGGCTGATTTATCCGGGCGATACGGTTGAGCATTTTCTGGTACACCAAAGCCAGGTCGTCTTTGACGTAGGCGAAGGCAGCAGCGGCGCCTTCCCCGTGCCTGCCATGAATGTGTGGTCCGTTGCGCTGCTGGTGCTGCTGATCCTCGTCCTCGCATTGCGCTTTCGACCGGCCATCTCCTAGACGCTTTATTTCGGCGGCGGGTGCGGCTATAGTTGGCCGCCATGTCTTCTGCTACCAGCCCGCGATCTCCCCATGCCTGATATACGATTTGCCCGCCTGGCGGGCCTTGTACTTGCCCTTGTTATCTGTTCCCTGACCCAGGCCGCCGCTGAGCCCTGGCGAGATGGCGGCGTTGCGCCGGATACGCGCCTGCTGCAGATTCATCGGGTTACCGTCGATCCGCTGCGCGATGCTGGCCGGCTGGGCAGCGCCCCGCGCGACGATGCCGGCAACGTGCTCGGCCTGGTCCAGTTCCACGGCCCGCTGATGCGCGCCGACCTGGCAGCACTGCGCGCTCGTGGCCTTGAGCCCATCCAGTACTATCCTCACCACGCCTACCTGGTTTGGGGGCCGGCCACGGCGCTGGACGATAGCGGTCGTGAAGTCGCCAGCGTGCGCTTTGCCGGGGAGTTCGGCGCCGGCCTGCGGCTGGCGCCCTCGCTGGAGCGGCGCCAGGGCTGGATCCGCAACGTCAACGTGCACTTCTACAATACCGGCAACGTGGCCGCCACCGTTGCAGCCTTGAGCCAGCGCGGCGCGGTGGTGCACGATTACTGGCGCGCCCAGCCCGATGGCCGCTTGTGGGATGCCAGGGTCGAGGTCCATGCCAACGACCTGGCGGCACTGGCCAACCTGCCAGAGGTGATCTCGCTGAACTTCATGAGCCCGGAACCGCAGCTGGAGGACGAGAGCGCCACCCAGGTGCTGGCCGGCAACCTGGATGCACAGAACGTACCCTTTCCCGGCTACATGAGCTGGCTTGCCAGTATCGACCTGGACGGCAGCGGGGTGATCTGGGCCAGCACCGATTCCGGGGTGTGGTACGACCATCCCGACTACGATGGCCGTATCGTCGGCGGCACCAGCTACCCCGGCTGTACCGCAGCTCCGCATCCCGGGGCTGAACTGGTCAGCGGCGGCGGCCACGGCACCCATGTAACCGGCATCTTTGCCGGTGACGGCACCGGAGCGTTCACCGACGGCGACGGTTTTCTGTATGGTCTGGGCATGGCGCCGGGCGCCAGCATTTTCGCCCAGAATCCGATCTGCGGCACTCAGTCGTCCTGGCCGCCGGCCGGCGGCTGGCCGGTGCTCAGCCGCGATGCCGTGCTTGGCGGGGCCATCGGCTCGAACAATTCCTGGACCTCCGGGGAGGGCACCGCCAACGGCTACCAGAACACCGAGCGCACCTACGACCTGATGGTGCTGGACGGCAATTTTGACAGCAGCATCTACGAACCCTTCATGGTGGTTTTCTCGGCGGGCAACTCCGGTCCCGGCGCCTCCAGCCTGACCGCGCCCAAGGAGGCGAAGAACGTGATCGTGACCGGCGGTACCCAGACGCTCAGGGTCAGCGGCAATGTCGATGCCATGTACAACTCATCCAGTCGCGGCCCTGCGGTCGATGGCCGGGTAATGCCGACCATTGCCGCCCCGGGCCAGTCGGTCAGCTCTGCGATCAAGCCGCAGGCAACCAGCTGCACCTCGACCATTGCCGGCACCAGCGGACTGTATTCGCTGTGTACCGGCACCTCCATGGCCGCGCCGCACGCCTCGGGCGCGCTGATCCTGCTGGCCGAGTGGTGGCGGCTGGACAATGCCGGCCAGGACTTCAGCCCGGCCATGGGCAAGGCCCTGCTGATCAACTCGGCCCGTCCGATAAGCGGCGCCGGCGCCCCGCCCAACAATGATGTCGGCTGGGGACGGGTCGATCTGTCGCCGCTGCTGGATTCCGACCTGCTGTTCGAGTTCTGGGACCAGACCGAGCTGTTTGACGAAAGCGGCCAGAGCTGGACGCGCACGGTGGGCGTGGTCGATCCCTCGCAGCCGCTGAAGGTAACCCTGGTCTGGTCCGACGCGCCCGGCGCGGTCGGCGCCAACCCGGCGCTGGTCAATGACCTGGATTTGCGGGTGGAAACCGGCGGTGAGCTGTACCTGGGCAATCAGTTCGATGCCGGGGTCTCGGTCCCCGGCGGCAGTCCGGACCGGCTCAACAACATCGAGCAGGTGCTGATCGACGCGCCGGGCGGTTCGGCCACGATTACCGTCGAGGCCTTCCAGATCGCCGGCAGCGTGATGATCAATGATCCGCAGTTCGACTTTGCCCAGCATTTCGCCCTGGTCTGCCAGAACTGTCTGGAGCAGCCGGATTTCACCCTCGATACCAGTCCCACCGCCGCCTCTCTCTGCCTGCCCGACGATGTTGACGTCGAGGTCCAGGTCGGTTCGCTGCTGGGCTTTTCTGACCCGGTCAACCTGGCGGCAACAGGCCTGCCTGCCGGCGTTACTGCCGGCTTTACGGTCAACCCCGTCACCCCGCCAGGTACCAGCCAGCTCAACCTGGATGCTGGCGCGGCCGCGCCGCTGGGCACCCACGTGCTGCAGATCGAGGCCAGCTCCAGCACCGATCCCAAGTCCCGTGCCTTCAGCCTGAGCCTGTTTGACCAGGTGCCTGGCCAGCCAGATCTGATCAGCCCGGCTGACGGCGCCGTGGACGTGGAGCCGGATCCGGTTTTCGAGTGGACCGGGGTCGGCCAGGCAGGCAGTTATGTGCTTGAGCTCTCCACCGATCCGACATTTGCGGTCATCGAGCAGTCCGTCGAGACCACCGATACCGTGCTGAGCCTGCCGGCGCCGTTGGCAACGAGCACCGTGTATTACTGGCGGGTGCGGGTAGACAATGCCTGCGGCAGCTCGGTGCCGGCGAGCGGAAGCTTTGCCACCCGCCCCGAGCCCGGTGACTGTCCTATCGGCGTGCCGACCCAGACGTTGTTCCTCGACGACATGGAGTCCGGCGCCGGCGACTGGATCGTCGAAGGGGAGGCCGACGGGGCAATCGGCAATACCTGGCAGCTGACCCAGGACCGTTCCTGGATCGGTGACTGGAGCTGGCACGCCGACAATCCGCCTACGATTTCAGACCAGCGCCTGGTCTCGCCGCCGGTTGCGTTGCCCGGGCCGGGCAACCTGCCGCTGACCCTGCGCTTCGACAACTGGATGGAAATCGAAAGTGCTACTGGCGGCAATTGCTGGGACGCCGGAATTCTCGAGATTTCCACCGACGACGGCAATAGCTGGACCCAGATCGAGGATGGAGAGCTGTTGAGCCAGCCCTATGACGGCACGGTGAACAACTTCACCTCCGGGCCCAATCCGCTGGCCGGCCTGCGTGCCTGGTGCGTGCGCAATCCGCCGCGCGACTGGATGGAAAACACCGTTGACCTGTCGCCATGGGCCGGGGAAACCGTCAGGCTGCGTTTCCGCCTTGGTTCAGACGCCACGGTCGGCCAGGAAGGCTGGTATGTTGATCATGTTCGGGTACAGTCCTGCGGTGGCGAGCTGATCTTCGCCGACGGCTTCGAGCAGGGGCGGTAAGCGATCCAGGTTCAGGGTCACGGCAGCCGTATAGGGCTGCCGTGCTGAAGCAGCGCCAGCTGCTCCTTAAGCTGGCCGATCAGGCTGGCCCAGTAGCCGTGTCCGGAAAAGTAGGGGAAGGCCGGCGGGAAGGCCGGGTCGTGCCAGCGTCTGGCCAGCCAGGCGGCGTGGTGGAGCATGCGCAGGGTGCGCAGCGGCTCGATCAGGTTGAGCTCGGCCGGATCGAAGTCCCGAAACAGGCGGTAGCCTTCTAGCACCCAGCCCAGCTGCTCGGCCTGCTCGTGGTCTTCTCCCGACAAAAGCATCCACAAATCCTGGATCGCCGGGCCGGTCAGGCAGTCGTCAAGATCGACGAAGTGGGCCTGTCCCTGGCCCTGGACCTCGCGCCACAGGATATTGCCGGGGTGACAGTCGCCGTGCAGGCGAAAGGTCGCTGGCTGCCGGCAGCGCTCCCAGGCCGTCTCCAGGGCGCCGAGCAGATGCTCGCTCAAGGCGCCAAAGGCCGGGACCAGGTCACTCGGCACCCAGCCTTCGTCCAGCAGTACAGCTACGGCCTGGCGGCCGTGTGACGCTATACCAATGGTCGGGCGGTGGGCAAAGCGCCCGGCTGCGCCGACATTGTGCAACTGCCCCAGGACACGGCCGAGATGGCTCAAGGTGGCGCGCGATTCCAGCTCCGGGGCGCGGCCGCCCTGGCGCGAAAACACGGCAAAGCGGTAGCCGGCATGCTTATGCAGACTGTGTCCGTCAATGAGCAGCGGCGCGACCACCGAGATCCCGGCCTCGGCCAGCTCGGCGCTGAAACCATGCTCCTCGGCAATCGCCTCATCGCTCCAGCGACCGGGGCGGTAGAACTTGGCGATCAGCGGGTCGGGCTGG
>SKQS01000124.1 GCA_007118895.1 Wenzhouxiangella sp. | reverse complement strand
GGCACGGCGGGCCAAAATGGCAGAAATCACCGTTCAAGTCGACACCACCCGAAAACGCGCCTAACATGCTGATTAGAGTATCTTTTTCCGACGTCGAATTAACTTTCACCGGACACTAGTGGTGTCGGTCATTTCAGATGCCGGCATCAGTCCGGCGCACAGGCTCAATACCCCTTCAGCCATCGTTCGTGGCTCGAGGGTGCCACCCCTGCTGCGGACTTCAGGGCAATCAGACCGCCTTGTGACCGAAATTGAACTGAAGAAGTCCGCGAATCTTGCGGTGAACAGATTCTCTGCACCCCCCTGCGGCTTTGCCAGGTCGCCAATGAACTGCTCGATCCGGTCGACCTGACGATCGAGCCCGGAGAAATCATCTGTCTGTCCGGGCCCTCCGGATCCGGCAAGTCTCGCCTGCTGCGCGCCGTGGCTGACCTGGAGCCGCACGACGGTGAGGTCTGGCTCGGCGAGCAGGCCCAGTCACTGACCCCGGCCAACGATTGGCGGCGTCAGGTGATGATGGTGCCGGCCGAAAGCCAGTGGTGGGCCGATACGGTCAGCGAGCATCTGGCGGACGAGTGCAGCGCGGCGGTGAGCGCACTCGGGCTACCGAGCGAAGCAATGAGCTGGCAGGTCTCTCGACTGTCATCCGGAGAGAAACAGCGCCTGGCCCTGATCCGGGCCGTGGCGCTGGCGCCGTCGGCACTGCTGCTGGATGAGCCGACAGCCAACCTGGATTCAGAAGCGACAGCAGCTGTCGAGTGCTGGCTGCTGAACTGGCTGAAGACCCATCCCGCTCCGGTGCTTTGGGTGACCCATGACCCGGCCCAGATCGACCGCCTGGCCGGTCGCCACTTGCTTATCGAAGGCCGACGCCTGGTGGATGCGCAATGAGCGTGATCGAACTGCAGTGGTGGCAGCTGGGCCTGGCCGCCCTGATGGTGCTGGCGCTGGCTGCGACCACCGTGGCCACTCGCCTGCAGATCGCCCGGCCGCTGTTGATCGCGGCTACCCGCACGGTCATCCAGCTGGCGCTGATCGGCCTGGTGCTGGAAGCGCTGTTCGCGGTCGGCAGGCTGGGCTGGGTCGCACTGATGGCGCTGGTCATGCTGCTGGTTGCTGCCCGCGAAGTCATGGCGCGCCAGAAATACCGGCTGACCGGCGGCTGGGCCTTTGGCATCGGTTCCGTGTCGATGTTCGTGTCGGCCTTCTCGGTAACCGTGCTGACCCTGGTCGTGATCATCGGCCCCGAGCCCTGGTACCTCCCGCAATACGCCATCCCGCTGCTCGGCATGCTGCTGGGCAATACCATGACCGGCGTGGCGCTGGGACTGGACCGGTTGACCGAATCGGTTTGGCGGCAGCGGGCGGTGATAGAAAATCGGCTGATGCTGGGCCAGCGCGCGTCCGAGGCGGTCGGGGACATCCGCCGCGAAGCGATGCGCTCGGGCCTGATGCCCATCATCAACGCCATGGCCGCAGCCGGCATCGTCAGCCTGCCAGGCATGATGACCGGGCAGATCCTGGCCGGCACCGCGCCGGCGCTGGCGGTCAAGTACCAGATCCTGATCATGTTCGCGATCGCCGCGGGCACCGGCTTCGGCACCGTATTCGCGGTGCTTGCCGGCAGCCGACGTCTGCTCGATGATCGCCAGCGATTGCGCCTCGATCGGCTCAGCAAAGCACCGTGACACGATAGTATTGGCCTCATCATGGACAATAAACTGCGCTGGCTGTGGATCATTCTGTTCGGCGTGCTGCTGTGGTGGGCAGTGGGCCCCAGCGGTGCGCCAATCGCGCAGTTCGAGGGGCTGCCGGAGCCACTGCCGACGAGCTTTGATCACCGGCTGTCGATTGCCGGCGAGCCGCTGCAGACAGCTACGGCCCGAATGCCGGAGGCTATCGTCGCCGATCACTTCGTGCTCAGGCCGATAGCCGAGTTCGAAGTCGAGGCCCGGGTGCTGTCCCGACGAAACTATCGCCGCGGCATCGAGTCCCGACTTTCACCGCTGGACCTGGCGCTGGGCTGGGGTCCCATGGCTGACCCGGAAGTGCTGCAGCATATCCGCATCAGCCAGAGTCGCCGTTACTTCTATTGGCGAGTACGGGAATTTCCGATCCCGCGGCGCCAGATTGAAACCAACAGCGCCAACATGCATCTGATCCCTGCCAACCGCGACATCGCCCGCCAGCTGGACGCGATCAGCCGCGATGACCAGGTCCGGCTGGGCGGCTGGCTGGTGGATATCGACCGCGACGATGGCTGGCGCTGGCGCACTTCACGCACCCGCACCGATACCGGGGCCGGCGCCTGCGAGATCGTGTTCGTCACCCGCGTGGCAAGGCTATAGGGCCTCCTCAGCTTTCGAAACCATCGCGGAAGATCAGGCCGGCATCAGCGGGCAACGCCGGTGCCGAGCGCAGGACGCGCGAGGCCGGGGTCGGCCGCTCCAGCGTACCGTCGGGCAGCTGCCAGCCGACCGCCACGTTGTCACCGCCGGTCGCCTCTTTCATCAGCGCCTCGATCCAGTAGGCCTGACCAGCCTCCAGCCAGATCTCGGCCGACTGCTGGGTCGGGAACTTGTCCCATTCGCGCGGCTGGGTCCAGCCGGTATGGAAGGCGATTTCCTCGGCGCCGGCCGGATCGGCATCGGCCGACAAGCGCAGCGAGCCGTTGTCGTCGCTGGCAATCCAGAAGCGGTAGTAGCCTGTTTCCGGCGCACACAACCAGCCGGTCAGCCGCGCGCCGTAGTTGTCGTCGAAGTTGGTCGGCCCCTCGAACAGGTCATCGATGATCCATTCATGATCGGGCTGGTCCGGAAAGGCCGGGTGAGCGAGCAGATCCGCCACTTCTGCCCCGGCAATACCGTCCCACTTTTGATACAGGACACCCTGCGGGCCCTGGCAGAAGCCGAAGTTCACCCGGACAGGGCGGGTCAGAGAGGTCAGACCCGGTGCGTGCCCTGCCCTGGCCTGCAGCCATGCCGGCCCGGAACCTCCGGTCCACGGCACCACCCATGGCGGCGAGTCCAGGCTGGCGATCACCTGCCCGTCGACCAGGAATTCCACGAAATCGACCGCCGGGTCAGCACTGACCACCAAATCGACCGTGGACTGCACGGCAAAGGCCTGATCATGATCCGGGCTGAGCCAGGACAGGATGGGTGCCGACTGTGGCGAGGCCGGTTCGTCGTCGTCGATCTGCCGAAGGTAGGCAACCAGCTGCTCGATCTGCTGCGGGCTCAAGCTGCCGGTCGGGCCGTGCGCGCCGGACGGATTGTGCTCGGTGAACACTTGCTGCAGGGTGTCGGCGCGCCCGTCATGCAGATACGGGCCGCCGCGCCACAGTCCGCGCAGGGTGGGTGTATCCAGGCCGAGCAGCGGCTGGCCCAGGCGCTGGCCGGACGAGGCTGCCAGTGTGCCCACATCGTGCATCAGGGCCTGGCCGGAATCGGAAAACGCGCTGCCGCCATGACAGCGCTGGCAACCGGCGTCCAGGAACAGGGTGCGGCCGGCCTGACCATCGGTGGTCAGGCTGCCGTCGGCGGCCCGATACGGACTCTGGCCGAAGCTGTCCAGGCTGGAGACATAGGCGGCCAGGGCGTCCAGGTCTTCGGACAGGCCGGCGAACGGCGCCCCCAGCGGGTCGGGATGGAAGTCAACGCTGGACAGGAAGCCGGTGCCGGCAAACAGGTTGCGAATCTGGATCTCGAAGTCCTGGATCTCGTCGAAATTGGCGCTCCAGTGAACGAAACCGTGTCCGAGACCGGCCCGGCCCTTGAGCGGAATGGTTCGTCTAAGCCCCTCGCCCTGCTGGGTGAAATCCCAGACCCGGCCGTCGCCGCCGTCATCGAGGTGACAGCTGGCGCAGCTGATGTAGCCGTCGGCGCCCATCCGGGTATCGCTGGCATCGTAGAAAATGCGTTTGCCAAGCAGCAGCGGGGCGCTGAGCACCTCATTGACCGCAGTCGGCACCACATCCATCTCCACCAGGTCTGGCTGACCGGTATTGATCACCGCTGCGACATCGATCACCGATACGCTGCGGTCGAGATCGTTGCGGGCAAACAGTCGGCCGGTCTGGGCATCGATGGCCAGGCCGCGGGGGACGAATCCGATATCGACATCGCCAAGCTGCTGGCCCTGCCAGGGATCGACCGCCACGACCCGGTGGTTGCCGGCCAGAGCGACAAAAAGCACCGCGCCGCCCGGTGACGGCGCCAACGCCAATGCCAGGCTGGCATCGTCGATATCGATGCGCCTGTCAACCAGCTCCAGGCCGGCGTCGGCATCAACGCTGCCGATCAGCACCCGAACCATGGTTTCGAAACTCAGATCGCTGCCTTCGCGCCACTGACCGCGCAGGATGTTGTCCTTCTTGGCCGCATACCACAGTCGCTGATTGTCCGGTGCCAGGGCCAGCGCGGCGATGTAGTTGGGCAAACCGCGCGCGGCCGTACCCGAGTCCGGCGAATCGACATCCAGCGGCAGCTCGATCTCGCCGCTTGCAGACAACGCCGGCAGGCTGAGTTCGACGATGCTGCCATGGCTATCGCTGGGCGATACCAGGCGGCTGACAAGCAATCGGCTGCCATCACCGTCAATCGCCAGGGCATGCGGCCGCGGTCCGACCGACACCCTGCCCTGCTCGGTTCCGCTCAGTGGATCAAACGCAATCACTTCGCCGCTGCCGGCCAGCGTGGCGTAGCCGGCATCGCTATCGGAACCAAACACGATTGCCTGCGGCTCGGTGCCACGACCGGTGAACAGCTCGACCGCCGGCTGTCCGGTCGCCGGGTTCAGACGAACCAGGCGGTGATCGCCATGGCAGGCAATCCATGGCCGGCCCTGGCCGTCGATCGCCACGCCGCGCGGCCGGCTGCATACCGGCTGCTCGAACAACAGCTCGAGTGAGTCGGCGTCGATCGCCGCCACGCTGCCGTGATCGGGGTTGACCACCCACACCCGGCGTGAGGTCTCATCGATGGCAATGCTGTCGGAACGACCGGGCATGGCCCCGACCGGCGCCGGATCGACCACGATGCGTCTGGTGCGGGTCAGTATCTGCCCGCCCTGATCCCGGATCTGAACCTGAACGTTAAAGGTCCCGGGTTGGGTGTAGACATGGGCAAACGGCGCGGCAAGCTGCCATTCCGGCGAGACCGAGCCATCACCGGGCTGCCAGCGATACTCCAGCGCGCCGGTTCCGCCCTGGGCACTGATCGACAGCTGAACCGTCTCGCCGGCTGTCACCGGGGTATCCGGATCAAACTCGATTGCGCCGGTGGTGATCGGATCGCCGACGCCGATTTCATCGCCGGTGGAGAAGTGAAAGATGTATTCCTCGGCGGCATTGCCGGCCACATCCCGGATCCCGCCGCCGACGATGCGCACCTCGTAGGTGGTATCCGGCAGCAGTGGCTCGACCGGAACAAAATTGACCACGTCGTAGTTGCTGTCCATGACCACACCCGCAATCGGATCGCCATCGATCGGGCGGACCTGAATGGTCTGGTCATTGACCGTGGTCGAATCCAGCACCTCGTTGATCACCAGTCCGATCACCGTGGTCACCGGCTGATTGACCGCGCCATCGACCGGCAGGTGATAGCCCACTGAAGGCGGGGTGGTGTCCAGTCCGTCCTGGTGGGCGAACAGGTAGGAGCTGCTGGCGTTGGTCTCGGAGCTGGAGATCAGCAGCAGATGGCCAAGCGGCACCCACTGGAAGTCACCGAAGCCGCCGCTTGGCGGGGTGAACACGCGCTCGACGGTCAGCGTTTCCATGTTGAACTTGGTGCCGCGATTGAAGCGCCCGGCAAAGGCGTAGTTGTCCTGGAAGTGGACGTAGCGGCCGGGCAAGTCATCGTAGGGAATGGTGGCGGCAATGGTCAGGTTTGACGGATCGGAGATGTCGATCACCAGCGCATTGGCATTGCCGTCGGGGCCGTTCAGGTTGTCGCCGTTCATCAGCACCACGTAATGACGCCAGATCTGCCAGGCATTGGTGTACTGGCGGATGTTGCCGGTCAGGGTGTCAAGCAAAACGGGATTTTCCGGATCGCCGATATCGAACACCGCCATGCCGGACTGGTCATCACCGGGGGTAAAGAACAGCAGGTTGCCCAGCCGCCAGCGGTTGGTGGCCGAAATGCCCGCCTCCTGGGCAAAGTTGTAGCTGGAGATCGGTGGCCACCAGCCATCTTCCACGGCATCGAAGATCCCGGGATTGGTCTGATCCAGGTTGATCAGGTGGGGATAGGTCGGCAGCCAGTTGCCCGGCCAGCCGGCCGGCGGATTGACGAAGGGAAAGTTGTACACGCTGGCGGTAAACGGCTGCCAGTTCTGCATGTCCTCCAGGTCGGCAAAAGGCGCCGGCACCCCGGCCCCGCCAAGCTCCGGGTTCCAGTAGGCGCGCCAGAAGGCATTGCCGATCTTGTGCCAAGTATGCCCGTTGTTGCCGACCTGGAAATTGTGAACCAGCTGCGGCTGCTGCGGGTTGGAGATGTCGTAGATCGTGGTCTGCTGGTTGTCGGTCGCCCCGAGGTAAAGATAGCCGTTGTGGAATGTGACGATCCGACCGCCATGATTGAACTGGGAAAGAAAGGTCCCGGCCGGCCAGGTATCCTCCGGCAGCCCTTGGCCGCTTGCCGCACCAACACCCAGCAGGGCCACCAGGGCAATCAGTATTCGCAACATGTCACCTTCCTCCCGACTTCGCGCCATCCTCCGAAGCCGGAGGTCAGACCATGGTCATCCCCCTGCCAGCGCAAACATAGCGAAGTCCCCTCTGCCGCGCAAGTCAACCGGCATCATCGCGTGATTCAATCGCGACTTTCGAATTGATATCGTGACTCACTAGTGTCCGGTTAATAATCGAATAAATTCAGTTGGTTATCGGTACAGGCCTGTCCGGAACTGTTATCGATATTCATAAGTGCTTGTTGCAACGGCATTTTCTCGAATAAGGTCAGCGACAAAATCTGTAACAAAGTGTAGAGCGAGGCATCCAGATTCAAACGCTTCTTGACAAT
>SKQS01000096.1 GCA_007118895.1 Wenzhouxiangella sp. | reverse complement strand
CCCTTCAGCGAGTCCGGCAGGGTCATCTGCTCCGGGAACCAGGCTTCCAGCTGATCCTGAACCAGGTTGCGAAGTTCGCGCTCGCGCTCCGGGAAACGCTCGGTGAAGGTCAGCCAGCCGAGCGACACCAGCAACACCGGGATCACGATCAGCAGCAGCCACCATCGCTTGCGTCGGTTTCGCCTGTGCATGTCTGCCTCGACTGTGCTCGGAGATGGCGAGCTTCCACCGAATGATCATAACCCGGTCTCGGCCGGAGCGATGGTCAGTCCAGGTCGGTCTGCAGGGCCGCCAGAGTAGTCACGCAATCACCGTCGAGCTTGAATGCCAGTAGCTCGTCAGCCCGGGTCCGACCGCGGTTGATTGCTGCCACAGGCAAACCCCTGGCAACGGCGCTGCGCACGATACGATAGCCGGACATCACCACCAGCGAGGAGCCGACCACCAGCACGGCATCGCTGGCCTGAAGCGCCTGATCAACTGCACGCACGCGCTCGGCCGGCACGGCCTCGCCAAAGAACACCACATCCGGCTTCAGCGCGCCGCCGCATCCGGAACAATCCACAACACGAAAGCCCGGATAGGCGCTGGCATCCAGCTCGGCATCGCCATCGGGATTGAATCCCAGCACCTCCGGATGCCAGTCAGGGTTTCTTCGCGCCAATTCATCCTGAAGCTGGTCTCTGCCCAGCGCGCCCTTGCAGTCCATGCAGCTGACCGCCGACAGCCGGCCGTGCAGCTCGATCACGCTTCGGCTGCCAGCCGCTGCATGAAGGCCATCAACATTCTGGGTGACCAGGGCCGACAGGCGTCCGGCCTGCTCCAGTGCTGCCAGCATCCGGTGGGCTGCGTTCGGTTTCGCCTGGCGCATGAGCTGCCAGCCGAAATAGCTGCGCGCCCAGTAGCGCCGCCTCATGTCGGCGCTGGCAACGAATTGCTGGTAGAGGATCGGATCGCGGCGCAGCCACTGGCCGTCGCCGTCTCGATAGGCCGGAATGCCCGAATTTGTGCTCAGACCGGCGCCGGTCAGGACCAGCACGCGCCGGTGGCGGCGAAGAAATTCCGCCAGCTCGTCGATTGTTCCGGCCCTGGCGCCGATGCCGGCGGCAGGCCGCATCGCAGGGATGCGAATCATTGGGTGAGCGGCCATTGGCAACCCCTGATGATCAGGTCCAGAGAATAAACCAGCTGCGGTGAAGGCCGGGCTTTACCGTTGACTCATACGGCCGACCGATATGGCCGACTGCTGGCAATCAGACCGCGTGGCGGTTCACTCCCGGCCGACAAACGCCGCGATGGCAGGCACAAGCTCCGGGTGCAGCGGCAGTTCGGGATCTGCGTAGGATGCCATTTGTGCCGCCAGGTCGCCTTCGACTGCCTTGAGCACGTGGTTCATGCCGTCAATGTACTTGCTGTGCGAGGCATGCGCAGCAAGCGCCTCGAAGTCGGCCCTGGTGACCTGCAGATCACTGCTGCCGGCGATGACCAGCAGCAGCGGCTCCAGATCAGCAGCCAGGCTTGCCGGATCCAGCGCCAGCAACTCGATCAGGTAGGGCTGAACGGAGGGCCGGAACAGCGGATTCAGGATCGGTGAAACCTCGTCGACGGTGCGACCGGCTTCGAGCTCGGACAGGATGCGTTCGAATTCGACCCCGATCTGGCCCGGTCGCCGGCCCTCGGTCTGCTCGCGCAGCAGCACGCCGAAGGCTCGCCCCGGCCCGGCCACAGTCACCACCGCCGAGACCGGCGCCTGGGCGGCAGCAGCCAGGGCAAACAGCGCCCCCTCGCTGTGACCGATCAATACCACCTGCTCGTAACCGGCCTCCGATACTCCCCACTGAGCCCAAGCCGCATAGTCGTCTATGTAGTGAGACGGCCGGATATCGGCTTCCGATGCCGCCCAGGTACTGGCGCCTATTGCCCGCTTGTCGTAGCGCAGCACGGACAGGCCTTCTGCGGCCAGTGCCTCGGCCAGCAGCTTCAGACTGTTGTTCTGCATGCCCGGCTGATTGCCGTTACGGTCGGTCGGGCCACTGCCGGGATGCACAATGGCAAGCATGGAGGCGGCCGGTGCCGACAGCAAGGTCCCGTGCAACACGACATCCTCGCGCGCCAGGGTCACATCGGTGGCTTTGATCCCGTCAACTTCGACAAGCGCCAGAATCATTAAGAGTAGACTAGTCATGTTTGCACTTTCCTGGATTTTGTATCCTGATATAGAATAGTTATTGAATTTTATTTAGTCAACGATTAATATTATTACTCATGAAGCGAACCCCTACCCGCTGCCCCGCGTGCGACGGCGAGCTGATGGTGACCGAACTGAGCTGTCGGGCCTGTCCGACCCAGGTCAGCGGTGAGTACCGTCTGCCGCCAATGCTGCGGGTGCCCGCCGAAGACCAGCAGTTTCTGCTCGATTTCATCCTGGCATCCGGCAGCCTGAAGGCCATGGCGCGGCAGCTTGGCGTCAGCTACCCAACGGTGCGCAACAGGCTGGATAATGTGATTGCCCTGTTGCAAGAGGAAACCGAGCAATGAAGACCTGGCTGTTTCGACCGTTCGACCGAATTGCCGGCGGTCCGGCCCTGGCGCTTGGCCTGGTCGTGATCGTGATTACTGCCGTTGTCGCTTGGCAGGCCGGGATGGTGACCGATGGCGTGCTCGACCTGCACTTTGTCGAACACACCCGCCTGAGCAAGCTGCTGGCGATGGGTTTCGCCAACTGGTTGCTGCTGGCAGCAGCACTGCTTATTGCCGGTCACTGGCTAACGGCAACCCGTTATCGCCTGGTCGATCTGCTTGGCACCCAGGCACTGGCGCGCTGGCCCATGCTGGCCGGGGCCGGCTACATGAGTATTCCGGCCGTGGGTCGGGAAACCGAGCGGCTGACGATCAAACTGATGGAAGCCATGCCTAGCGAACCGCACCAGGTGGTCGCTTCGATGGAGTACCTGCTCGATGCCCTGTGGCTGACCTTGATCTCGCTGCCGGTGCTGGCCCTGATCGTCTGGATGGTATGGCTGATGTATCACGGCTATGCGCTGGTGTTCAATCTGCGCGGCTGGCGTGCGGTGGTCAGTTTCATCATTGCCCTGGTGGCGGCGGAAATCGTCAGCAAGTTCGCCGCTTACTGGATCGTCTGAATCGACGCATGAAATCGAGGCTGCGACTTGCCGGGGTGATCCTGTGGCGCGGTGGACTGGCGTTCGTCGCTGCCTGGCTTTTCTATCACGGCGCATGGCAGTTGCTCAGCCAGCTGGACTGGCCGCGCCAGTTGACCACGGGCACCGCGCTGATTGCCGGCGGACTGGCGCTGGTGCTGCTGTCACTGATCCTGGAACGAGTGGCAGCAGCCGGGAAAGAAGGAAACCTGCTGGATGAATAGCCTGCTCAGAGTGATCGGTTTTCTGATGATGATTGCCGGTGCGCTGTTGATCGCCAGCTGGTTCATCGAACCGCTGCGTCAGCTTTGGCCGCTGTTGCTGGATCTGCCGCTACCGATCCGGGTCGGCCTGGTTGTCGCCGGCGTCGGTCTGGTCATCGTGTTCGCCACCGTGGTGCATGACCTGATCGGCGCCGACCGAAAATCCCTGGATGAAAACCTTGGAGACAAGTCATGATTCTGGTTACAACCGAAACCGTACCTGGCCGCGAGATCGAGCGCACCCTGGGCCTGGTGCGCGGCAATACGGTGCGCGCCAAGCACATCGGTCGCGACATCGTCGCTGCCCTGCGCAACCTGGTCGGTGGCGAGGTCACCGAGTACAGCGAGATGATGATCGAGGCCCGCAACGAGGCGCTCAATCGCATGGTGGTCCAGGCCGAGTCACTGGAAGCCGATGCCATCGTCGGCATTCGACTGGTGACCGCCCAAGTCGCTGCCGGCGCCGCCGAACTGCTGGCCTATGGCACCGCTGTCCGACTTTCACAGTGAAACCCTATGTTGCAGAAGACATCGCTTGACTCGCGCGATGTCGATAGAATGGATCCATGACCGTGGATAAGTCACCGGCACGGCCGCGATCAGGACATGATTTGTCGCTGATCGAATGGTTCAGCCACTTGTCGCCTGAGCAGCGGCTGACCGAACTGGAAGCACGAATTGCCGTACTCAAGGAACTGAGATCCAGTCATGACGACCAGCTTTCGAGAGATTCTGCAAGTCCTCAATAGGCACGGGGTTCATTACATCGTCGTCGGAGGGGTCGCCGCAGTCATCCACGGTGCGCCCATGACCACTTTCGACCTGGATACCCTGGTCCGAATCGACCAGAACAACGCCAAGCGGCTGGCGCAGGCATTGTCGGAGCTCGAAGCGAGATTTCGCGAGCATGACAGGCTTGTCGAGCCCACCACTGATGACATACTGGCCGGTGGACACCTGCTCTTGATGACTCGGGCAGGCCCACTGGATGTGCTCGGATTTATCGGCAATCGGCAACGTTACGAGGATCTGCTCTCGTCTTCCTCCGAGGTCGCACTGGCTGCCGGATCGATTCGGGTGCTCAATCTGGACGCGCTGATCGCGGAGAAGAAAGGCATGACCCGGCCCAAGGACCGGGCGGCCCTGGAATTGCTCGAAGAAGTGTTGCGGCATCGCCGGGGGCGCGAGTAGCGGTCGGCTTGAATCGCCACACCTGTCAGAAAAAACCCGGATTTCACGAATGATGAGTAACAGTCCCCTGTCTGGAGCCCATCATGTCGCGATTCACTGTCCTGTTCCTGCTGGTTTCATTGCTGTCCGCCGCCGGCGCCGTGACGGCGCAGACCTATCACTATACGGCCAGGACCACAGCTCCGTCCCTGGAGACCGGCGCTGTTCAGGCCGGCAGCCTGACCTGGCAGTGCAGCGGTAGCGACTGCCGGATCTCCGGCCCGTGGCCACAGCCAGGGGTCGGCGCCTGTGCCCAGCTGGCCGACAGAGTCGGGCATATTGCCAGCTACGGCCATCCCGGTCGCAGCCTGGATGCCGCTCAGCTCGAGCAGTGCAATCGCAGCGCCCGGGCGCAACCGCCCCGCCAGGCCCAGGTGCTGATACCGCGCGAAGCCCTGACCCAGCGCCCGGTCGTGACGGTGGCGCCGGAGCTGATTCAGCCAAGGGTCGAACCCCGGCCACAGATCGCCGTGGCAACGGAGGTGGCATTAACCCTGCCAGCCATCACATCGCGAACCATCGAGATCCAGCCGCATCCTTCGCATCGCATCTATGCAGTGCAGGTCGGCGGCGGCGATGGCGACTTCTTCGGCAACGGCCCGCAGGTCGAGGTGCGCCTGGATCTTTCCATCGAGCGTCACTGCCTGATAGCCAAGGTTCGGATGGATGCTCGCGAGACCCGCCACGACTGGACTCATGGACGGGTCGAGGAACGGCTGACGCTGTGGTGCAACCCCGACGGTGATCCGATCCAGCGCATTGTCACGCCGACCACCGCCACCGGTACCTACCTGGACACCGACTGGGAAATCGACGTGGTGGTGCCCGGTCATGGCAAGGTGGATCCCAGGCGCCCGATTCCGACCGTTGAGGGGCCGGTTCGCGCCTTCATGGTGATGGGCGACACCGACGGTCCCGATGTTGGCCGGCTTGACGCCCAGGGTCGCATGACGGTCAGGCGGAGCTTCGTGCAGGTGCAGTACAACCCGATCCGACTGGTGGTGCCGATCAGCACGCCGCCACCGCCCAGCGGACCGCCCGGCAGCCACGGCGTCGTGCTCCGCTCGCTGCATTCCAGTTTCTTCGTCCTGCCGCATACCGCCGGCGATCGCGACTTCTTCGGCAACGGACCGCGGATGAACGTCCATTCGAAGCTCTCGCTGTCGCCCGACCGCCGTCGCCTGGTCGCGGAGTTCGGTGGTTCGGCGATCGAGACCCGTGGTGGTGATACCCGCGCCGAGGGCGTGCGTCGTGGCGAGACGGTCTGGACCGCGCCGGACGGCTGGCGAATCGAACGCGTCGAGGTTGACTATCGCTGGACCGACAACGGTGAGCACCAGCACGCTCGTGTCTCGGCGCTTGACCGGGTCGCCACGGCCAGCTACACCGATACCGATCACGAGCATGACTTCCTGGTCGAAGGCATCGGTGAGGCGCCGCGCCATCGCGACTTCTCGATTTTCTTCGACGAACGGGTCGAGGTCGCTCGGCGCAACGCCAGAAGCCATGTTCAGGCCTTTCACACGGTCGGCGACACCGATGGGCCAGAGGCCGGAACCCGGACCGGTACAAGGGTGTTCTACCAGCCGCTGCATGTGGTGCTGGTCCCGGACGACCCGGCCCGTGCCGATGTCTCGGTATTCCATCCCGATGTTCTGCTGGATGTACCCACCGGCGATTACACCAACCGCTTGAGCGGCGACAACTCCTGCGGTCCCTCGGCCGGCTCGCGGGTGCTGCGCTTTCATGGGGTGAACACCACCTACGAACAGTTCAAGCGGCGGGTCCATGGTTCAGGCAACCTGATGACCGAGATGTGGTGGGGTACGCCGCCAGGCACGCTGCGTGACCGCATGAACGAAATGGCGCCCGGCTTCGTGCACCAGGCATTGCCGCTGGGCAACGCGACCAACAATCGTCGCGCTCTGAACCGGCTGCGATACCTGCTCAACCAGGGCAAACCGGTCATAGTGCTGGTCGGCTGGGGCAGCCAGCTGGCGGCCGACATCTGGTCGCCGCATGACTCGATCAATGCCCTGCACTGGGTGGTGGTTCGCGGCTACGACAGCCGCAACCGCAGCTTCCATGTCATTGACAACGGTCACACCCACGAATGGTCGGAGCTGTACCTGGAAAGCCTGATGGACTATGGCATCGACGCCCACTTCGAGCTTGGGCTGGGCATTGCCAACGTCGAGAAGGGTTCAATCATCTACAGGCGATAGCGGACCTGACAGCCGGCGCCAAAGCCATAGCCCTGAACAATCGCAACGATTGAATCAATCGATTGCTTCAATCAATGCGAGTCATTATCATTTTTGTGGAGAACCCCTGCGAGAAGCCAGCAATGACCAGCCGCAAGACCGTAACCTTTGCAGTCGTCCACATGAGCGTGGCCTTCGCCGTCGTCTACCTGCTGACCGGCTCGCTGGCACTGGGCGGCATCGTCGCCCTGATCGAGCCGGCCGTCAACACCGTCGCCTACTTCTT
>SKQS01000027.1 GCA_007118895.1 Wenzhouxiangella sp. | reverse complement strand
TTCAACCAGCGCTGGGCCGAGATGCTTGGCTATGCTTCCGTTGCGGAACTGCCCAGCGACAGTCTGGAGTGGATGGAGTGGGTCCACCCGCATGACTTTCATTCGGCGATCGCCAGCCTGAAACAGCACCTCAAGGGGCTTACCGATCACCACGAGAGTGAAATACGTGTTCGCCATCGCGATGGCCACTGGATCTGGCTGCTGCTTAGAGGCCAGGTGGCCTCGCGTACGACCGATGGTCGGGCTGAAATGGTTTCCGGCATTGCCCTGGACATCACTGAACGCAAGATGGCTGCAGAGCGATTGAAGGAGAGCGAACATCGCTTCCGGCACCTGCTTGAGGACGTTCCCGGCCTCGCGGTCACGGGTTTCGACACAGACCTGAAGATTCGATTCTGGAATCGTTTCAGCGAACGGCTGTATGGCTGGGAGTCAGAGGAAGTCATTGGGCGCTCCCTGCTTGAACTGATGGTTCCCGATAAGCACCATCAGCAGTACGTTGCCAGCCTGCAGTCGCTGATCAATGGCCAGCGATCGCAATGGTCCGAAGAGATGACCCTCCTCGATCGCGAAGGCCGGGAGGTTGCCGTCTACGCCAGCCACGTCATTCAGGTTGATGTTCACGGAAGGCAGGATATTTTCCGAATCGACATCGATCAGCGAGAAAACAAGGCAGCCCGGGAACGGCTCAAGCTGCTGGCCAGCGTTTTCAGCCACAGTCATGAAGGCATTTTGATCACTGATCCCGACGGCAACATCGTCGAAGTCAACGAGGCGTTCACCAACATCACCGGCTACCAGCGTTTCGAGGCCATCGGCCGCAACCCGCGTTTCCTGCAGTCGGGTCGCCAGGGTGATGAGTTTTACAGCGAGATGTGGAACACGCTGCTCCGAGATGGCTTCTGGTCAGGCGAAGTATGGAATAGACGCAAGACCGGGGAGTTCTACGCCGAGAACCTGACCATCAGCGCCGTGCGTGATGCCCGCGGACGGATCGTTCGCTACGTTGGTCTGTTCTTTGACATCACGCATATCAAGGAGTACCAGCAGGACCTCGAGCAGGCCGCGCATTTTGATGCGCTGACCGGCCTGCCCAATCGCATGCTGCTGACCGACAGGCTGAGCCAGGCACTGGGCCGGGCGGATCGGCATGGCAAGGAAGTCGTCGTCGCCTATATCGACATCGATGGGTTCAAGGTGATCAACGATCAGTTCGGACATGCCCATGGCGACGAGTGCCTGCGCCAGATCAGCGAACGGCTGCAGCAGACCATCAGAGCCTCCGATACCGTGGCGAGACTTGGCGGTGATGAGTTCGTGCTGGTCCTGACCGGCGCCGGCAACAACGATGAAGCGGCAGGGATTCTTGAGCGAGTACTTGATACGGTTGCCAGGCCGTGCCGGATGGGTGATGCCGAAATCAGCATGACGGTAAGCATAGGCGCCACGACCTATCCCCAGGCTCATGACACCGAAGCTGATCAGCTCCTGCGACAGGCCGACCAGGCGATGTACCAGGCCAAGACCCGGGGCCGCAATCGGATTCACTTTTTTGATGCCGAGCTGGAACATGCACACGCCCAGCGGGTGAGTCTGCTCGGCCAGTTGCGCAAGGCCCTTGAAAGGGATGAGCTACTGCTTCATTACCAGCCAAAGATCAACCTGCTGGATAACCGTGTGATCGGAGTCGAGGCCTTGATTCGCTGGCAGCATCCTGAACGCGGCCTGCTACCCCCGGCGGAATTTCTTCCCGCGCTGGAGGGTGATGAGCTGGCTCATGCCGTCGGCAAATGGGTCATGGACCGTTCCCTGGCTGACCTGGCCGGCTGGCACCGCAAAGGTCTGAAGATAGAACTGAGCTTCAATGTATCGGCACAGCAATTGCTGCGCGCCGGCTTTGCCGAGGCGCTGGCAGACTGCCTCGGTCGATATCCCGAGCTTGGCGGCGAGCAACTTACCCTGGAGTTTCTCGAAACCGGCATTCTCGACGACATTGACGCCGGCCGCGAAGTCACCCGGGTCTGCCATGGCATGGGGGTGAATTTCGCGCTCGACGACTTCGGCACGGGCTTTTCCTCGCTCACCCATCTGAGACACTTGCCGCTGAAACAGATCAAGATCGACCGCAGCTTTGTCCGTGACATGCTGGAAGACCCGGAAGATCTGGCCATCATCGACGGGGTGATCAACCTGGCTCGCGCCTTCGACCTGGACGTGCTGGCCGAGGGGGTGGAAACCACCGCCCAGGCCCAGGCCCTGATCAGACTGGGGTGTTGCCAATGTCAGGGCTTCCTGTTCGCCCGCCCGATGCCCGCCGATAAGGTGGAAGGCTGGGTCAGCCGGTGGCCCGGTACCGATCAACTGCAGCACCTCGAGCCGATCGACCCGGATTTGACCCCGGTGATGTTTGGCCAGGCAGAGCTGGCAGCACGCCAGGCTCGGCTTCAGCAAACCCTGGCGGAGGGCGAGACCGAGCTCCAGGCCCTTCGAACGCCGAGCCGATTTCAGCACTGGCTGGCCCGTGCGGCCACCGAGCAAAACGTGGTCGATGCGGCCGCGCTACGGGAGATCTACCAGTCGCTGCTGGCCGAACAGGACGCGGCGGAAAGAGCACAAGCAGCGGCATTGGACGAGAAGGCATCCGAACATGCGCACCGGTTCGCCGAACTGGTTGCGACCCTGTCCACGCGCCTGCAAACGCTGCTCGAAGCAGGCCTGACTGATGCCCGCACGCCTGGCTGATCGAAGGCTCCGCGCCCTCGATCTGCGGCCCAGCCATCGTGGATAGCTAGCCGGCTATACTTCGGCGATGAGAGTTTCCAGCTCTGCCATCCATGCTTGCCGTGATCGCCTGGCCAGTTCAGCAGACGGCCGGCGAGAACCGGCCGATGTGGGGTTGGCGGTGAGGCGAAGGTTGTGGCTGGCCAGCTTTTTCACGTTTCTGCTGGTCATTCACGCCGTGGCCGCCGCGCCAACGCTGGAAGAGTTGCGCGCGCGAATTGCAACTGACCGGTTGGCCGGACTGGCCGAGGGCTGGGCGGCACTGGAGGCTGGCTGGTTTGACGACCAGCCGGATGCCCGCCGCAGCCTGTTGTGGTTCATGGGCGGCGCGGCGCTGGGCGGGGCCGATGACGCGGCGCTGGAACGGGTGGTGGACTTGCTCAATGAACTGGCGGCAGATGACCCGGTGGCCGGCAGCCTGGCCGGATTCCTGCGCGGATCCCGTCTGCTCAGCCTCGGTCAGCAGGGCGAGGGCCTGGTCGAGATGCTGCAGGCGGCCAACGCCGTGATCGGCATCGACGATCCGGCCATCCAGCGCATCGCCAGCGGCGAGCTGTGTCGCGGCTACACGCAGGCCAGACGTCTGGAGCAGGCCCTGACCCACTGCCAGCGTCAGACCAGCCTGGCCGGCGAGACTGACGATCCGCCGGCGCTGGCCGCTGCCGAGCACGCCGAGGCCATCGTGCTCAGTTACCAGGGCGAACATCGCCAGGCGGCCGAGCTGTGGCGCAGTGCGCGGCGGCGTTTCCACGATGCTGGAATGCCTGAGCTGTCCAGTCGCCTCTCCGGTTCGCTGGCTGCCGCTTTGCTGGAACTGAGCGAGTATGACCAGGCCTTGGAGATGGCGAAGGAGGCGCATGAGCAGGCGCTGGCCGGCGGCAGCCCGACCAGCATTGCCATGACCGGCGAATATGTCGGCAGCGCGCTGCTGGGCTTGCGGCGGTACGAAGAGTCCGTGGCGGTGCTGGAGCGGGCGCTGGCAAGCCTTGAGGGAATCTCCTATCCGGGGATAGAGCGTTCCGTGCTGCGGGCACTTAAGGTAGCGCTGACCGCCATCCACGGTGAGTATGATCCGCGGGTGGCCGAGCTTGGAGCCAGACTGGATGCGTTGATGACCACGCATCCGCCCGCGCCTGAGCTGGTCGAAACGATCGACCAACTGGAAGCTATAGTGCGCGAACGCACGCTGGATCTCCGCATTCGGCAGCTGGAACGCGAGGCCGAGTTGCGTACCCTGGCGCTGGAGACGGCGACCAGGGAGGCTGCCCAGCGCGAAGCTGTGGTGCGTAACCAGCGACGCGCCATGGCCTATGCCGGGGTTGCCGTGGGTGCATTGATTGCGGCCACGCTGGCCCTGGTGCTGCTGCTCAGAAGCCAGCGGCGGCTGGCTTCCAGCCTGCATGCCCAGGCCTACCAGGATGCCCTGACCGGACTGCCCAACCGCCGGGCCTTTACCGAGCGCGCCGCAGAACTGATCGATGACTCGGGACCGGGGGCAAGGACGCACAGTCTGATGATCATCGACCTTGACCACTTCAAGCGGGTCAACGACCAGGGCGGTCACCCGCTGGGCGATGATGTGCTGGTCTCTACCGCACACTGCCTGCGCGAGCTCGTACCCGGACTCGCCATGGTGGCGAGGCTGGGCGGCGAGGAGTTTGCCGTCCTGTGCCCCGACTCCGGTCTCTCGCAGGCCCGGGCGCTGGCGGAGCAGTTGTGCCGGGCAGTCGCGGGCCAGCATTTCGAACTCGGCGGACAACCCCTGCGGGTCACCGCCAGCATTGGCGTGGCCAGCCTGTCCACTGACGACCATCGTTCCCTGTCGGACTGGATGAAGCAGGCCGACCAGGCGCTGTATGCCGCCAAGTCCGCCGGTCGCAACCGGGTTGAAAGCCAGCCGGATTGAGCCCAGTCCCAGAGGCAAACCTGGAGCGAGGCGTCTAACCCATCCGGGTTGGAGGATCGCGGTCAGTCAGAACTTGTTTGCTCGGCGATGGCAGGCTTGGATACAGGCTCGGAGGCGCTGTTGTTGCCGTCTAGCAGCATCAGTAACCCGGCACGTTCAAACAAGTGAAATCCGACATAGATAATCAGAATAGCTAACCCCAACAACACTTCACTTCGAACGCCCAGGATATAGATCAGGACAAACAGCAGTCCATTGCAAATGAGCACCATACTCGGCACCAGACTTCGGGTGCCCCTGCTGACATGATTCGCCCACCTTCTCGCCAGATCTTTAAGCATGTTGCTTATATCCAAGAACCCAATCCGTTTTGAATGGCACTGATTCAAGCCGTTGCCCTTTGAGGACATCTATATATTCTCATGATTTCGCGCGCTTCATTGCCGTGAACGCCTGGAAAGATGGTTCGTGTCGACGCAAGGCAACGACGCCTCGCCCCAGTGGCAAGCCTGGAGCGAGGCATCTGACCCATCCGGGTTGGAGGACCAGGTCAGGGCAGTTCAACAAACCTCCAACCTGACACGATAAGGTGGGTCTGGGTCCAACAATCTCCATCCACACAGACGACCGTGGTGATGACTTGGTAGATTGGAACCAGCCATCCTCCCGGTGCGGGTATCGGCGCCGGCAAGGTATTCTCCGCGCCGGGAGGCGGGGGTGGCGGCGGATCGTCAGGGGCCGGTCCATCATCCCCGAAGCAGTGAACGATGGCACCCATCAAAGAGCCGCTTGCGATCCCGAGCTTTGCTGCGCAGGGATTGCAGTATACCGGGATACGAGAGATGAGGCACATGGCGCACTCCACAGAGGACTGCCATAGCTGCAGCGTGCTGCCGGCAGCGACGAGTGCCGAAGACAGACAGGACCAGGCACTGGATCTCACGGCATCTTCAATCAGTGCGCGTTCCTCATCGGATAGATGGTCAAGCGACAGCTGACAAAGTCTCTGCCATTCCTTTTCGGCGAGCAATTCCCAGTCCTGGTCGACCAAGAACTCGGGATGCGAATAAGGCAGCTCATTCTGAAAGGCGAGGAAATCCACGATCACGTCGAAATCATCGGGATGTATCGCAGGTTTGAAGTACCGAGGCAAATCTTCCACGTTTATGCCGTGTGAGATGATCGATTTGATGTGGGAGGGATTTCGCGGCTCCAGAAGCCCGTACAGGACTGGTTGGCTGTCTTCATTCCATCGCATGGTCCACTCTGAATTTTCGGTGGATACAGTCAAGGAAACGAGACCTTCTTCGGCTGCAGAAGCCACGAGTTCCAGCTGTTTGCCGGCAGTCGATGAGAACGTCGCACGAAGCATTGTGACCTGTCTTTCCTCATGCCCCTTCACGCGGGCGACGGAGTTTACTTGAAGACTTCCCCAGGCATTGTCGACGCTTGGAAAATCCTCGAAAAGAAAGACATGGTTCCCGCGATCAAGAGCTTTCGCGGCAGCTTCACCATGAGGATCGGCGGCGGAAGCCGTGGATCCGGCAGCCAATAATGCTGCTAGCAGCAACAAGACCAGTGAGAGCCACGCGCTCGCCTTGCGCTTTGTACCTGAGCACTTGAGCTCATCGCTGGCAGCACTGCAAGCTGCGGGGTGATACTGACAAAATTTGTGAGTTGATATCGCCATTGTTGCAAGCCTCCTATATTGGATAGAAACATCCCCCTTCTTAACTGTCAACGTTACCGAAATTATCACTCTCTCCAGCCAGCGTCAAGACGAAACATTCATCCGGCTCGTCGTGTTGGCTGGAGAGCCATGTTACTCACTCAACTGCGCAGTCTGAATTGGAAAAACTAGCGAATTCTTGTAGGAAATCGGACGATCTTCTTGTAAGAAAATTGCCACATGCCATGTATCTTGGTCTGGAGGCCAGGGCGTATAGTTGGCAGCTGGCGGGACTGAAATGCAAACTGGAATGAGACAGGCATGAAGCCACTGGATAAGTTGATTGAGTTGCTTGGGCCGGAAGGCTTGCTGACTGACGGTGATCTCGAGCGCTACCGGGTCGAGCCGCGGGGACGGTATCGTGGCTGTCCTGTTGCGGTGGCGCGGCCGGAGTCGACGGCGCAGCTGGCGCAGGTGGTGAAGATCTGCGCACAAGCCGGGTTGCCGATAGTGGCCCAGGGCGGGCATACCGGGCTGGTCGGCGGTGCGATTGCCGAAGCCGGCGAGCTGGTGGTCTCGTTCGAGCGCATGCGCCGTATCCGGGGCTTGAGTGCGGTCGATGGCTGCATTGTTGCCGAGGCTGGTTGCACCCTGGACCAGGTCAACGCCGCCGCCGCCGGGATCGGCATGTTCTACCCGGTGGACCTGGCCTCCGGCGGCAGCGCCACGGTGGGCGGCACGCTGGCGACCAATGCCGGTGGCCACCTGACCATTCGCTACGGCAACACCCGGGCCCAGGTGCTCGGGCTGGAGGTGGTGCTGGCCGATGGACGGGTGCTGGACATGCGCTCGGC
>SKQS01000173.1 GCA_007118895.1 Wenzhouxiangella sp. | reverse complement strand
TGATCCCCTGGCTGATGATCTGGCCGAGAATGTCGCTGGCGCCATAGGGCACGGTATGCACGGGCAGCTCGACCAGTGCGGCACGCCCCCGGTCGGCAACCGTCATTGCCTTGCCGGAAGAAAGTTCGCCCGGGGCCTCGGGCACCAGGTGAATTTCCGAACCCGGCACCAGCCGCAGACAGATCCCCTCGGCCAGTAGCGAGGCCTGCAGCTCGCGAACATGATGGCGAATGTCGGCAGCCCGGTTGACATAGACGCCGTTGAGATGATGCGGGGTCATTACCGCAACCCGGATGCCATCGGCAACCGCCAGCCGCGCCATGGCCAGCGACTGTTCCAGCGTCTTCGAGCCATCGTCTATGCCTGGCAGCATGTGGCAGTGAAGGTCAACGGTGGTCATCTGCAGGTTGGTTCCGCGCGCCGAATCAGATCAAACATTCATCATGATAACCCGCACGATGTCCGGCCCGGGTGACGTGTGACGACACAAGCGGCTAACATGCAGCCGTGATCCCAACACGACCCCGAGCAGGTTGATTGCATGCACCACCCTGATTTGCTCCAGCCCGACCGCTATCCGAACCAGTCCACCCCATGGCGCTGATTCTGGCCAGCGGGCAGGCCATGGACCGACTGGCTGAATCGACCCTGCCGGCCAGCGAAGGCTTCGGGCCAGTCTGGCGGCTGACCGATGGCCAGCACTGGCTTCTGGTCGGCGACGCCAACGCCGAGCCGGGCCAGGCCGAAGAAAACCAGCTGGGCTGGCGGGTCGGCCTGTACGGCTACCTGGCAAACAGCGCGGCCGTGGCGCGGCTGCTGAACCACCCGCCTGACCAACCGCAAGCTAATCAAGCCGACCTGGTTGCCTGCCTGCTGAACGAGCAAGGCCCCGATGGCCTGCACGCGCTCACCGGCAACTTCGTGGTGCTGGCCGGCGATACCCAAAGCGGCCAGGTGCTGGCCTTTCGCGACCGCCTGGGCGGGCGCACGCTGTATTTCAGCGAAAACCAATCCGGCTTACTGCTCGCCACCCGGGCCGGCTGGGTCGCCCGGATGGACAACAAGCCCTTCGAGCTTGATCCGATATTCATCAGCGGCCATTTCAGCTCCCAGCCGGCACCGCCGCCGGGACTGACCCCGTTTTCCGGCATTACAGAGCTGATGCCCGGGGAGTGCCTTGTGCTGGCCGATGAGAAGCTCACAAGGACCCGTCGCGAGCTGAATCTGACCTCGGAGTTCGACTACCGCGACCCAGCCGATTGTATCGCGCGATTCGGTGAGCTGTTCGAACAATCCGTGGCCGCCACCCTACCGGCCGAAGGCAACGTGGCCTGCATGCTGTCTGGCGGGCTGGATTCCGGCCCGATGGCAATCCTCGCCGACCGTCTGCTGGCCGAGAAGAGCAGGCGCCTGGTAGTGACCAGCTGGCAGCTGCCGGCCTACCCGGAGGCAGACGAGGGCGAATGGATCAGCCAGGTGATGGGTGAGCTGCGCCAGCCGGCCGAGCTGTTCGACGGCAGCCCGATGAGGCCCTTCGATCGGCTGGATGAGCTCATGATCTGCGCCGAACTGCCCTTCTACAACGCGTTTCGGCCGCTGGTGCTGAATTGCTACCGACTGGCTGCCGAGGCCGACTGCCGGGTCGTTCTCAACGGCAATGCCGGCGACGAGCTCTACGCCCCGCGCAGACTGCTGAACCTGGACAGGCTCAGGCGCCGCCACTTCAAGCCGCTGTGGCGCGACCTGGTTAGCATCTGGCGCGCCGCAGGCTTGCGTTCCGTGCTGGCCGACGCGGCCTTCAGGCACCCGATCGGCCGGCTGATACCCCGGAGACGCCGCCCTCGCCCCCCGCACTGGCTGACCGACCATGGCAGAAAGCACTGGCAGGCTCCCGAGATCTGGCCGGAAGAATGCGCCGACGCTGCCTGGCCGGAGTATGCCTGGCAGCTGGTCGGCAGCCGCATGGCCTACGGTCGTGCCCACGAAAACCCCTTCCCCAACCAGTTTGGCGTTGACAGACGTGACCCCTTCCACAATGAGGCGCTGGTGCGCTTCATGCTGAATGCGCCGATGTCGCTCAGCCACAAGGGCGGCGCCGACAAGTGGATCATGCGCATGGCGATGCGCGGCATCCTGCCGAATCCTGTGCGTAAAAAAGCCCGCACCGGCCTGCTGCACTCATTCTTCGAGGCCGGGCTGACCGCCAACCGCCCTGCCCTGAGGCAGCTGCTGTTCGAGCAGCAGACCGGCTGGCAGCGCTACGTCAAGCCCGACATCGTCGCCGCCGTACTGGACGGCAAGGACGCCGCTCCGGTCATCCTGCTGGCCAGCTGCGTCGGGCACGCCTTGTGGGAACGGCGCTGGCAGCGTTAACTAAGGCGCTGATGCCCTTCAAGCCCGAACGTTTTGCCGCCAGTTCCGCATCTTCGGTTGCACGCTGGACCACACACCGTTCGGGCTTGTTCAGCTTCAAGCCGCGACAGCCCATGGTTGACCGCACCGGACCGTTGATGCTATTTTCCCAAAGCGTGATATGAATCTCACCGGGCGGACCGTTATCCCGGACCAGCATCCTAAAGAGGGAACGCAAGTGACTGAAAGAGAAAATCGGAACCAGACGAACGTAGGTGACAGTGAGTGCTGCCCGATTTGGGAGGCACCTGCCTTCTCTGTTCATCCGCTGAGGCTGATTGCTCTGGGGGGTAGTCCAGGTGGCGGCGACTCCGGAGCTCCGGGCACTGAGAATCCGTTCGGATCAAGCTCTCAACAGTCAGACGACTGGGACGACTCGGATAACTACATCTGACTCGAATTCACTTCGCAGCCCTCTGGTTCTTCGCCAGCTAATCAAGAAAACCGGAGCCTTGCTCCGGTTTTTTCGTACGTAGGTAAATTCGGACTTCGATCAGACGAAAAAAAGCCGGGGCATGCCCCGGCTTTTTCATTACTGGCTCGATAACCTACTGAATGGTCAGGGTCGGGTCACCCAGAAGAATCCAGTTGGTCACCAGATCGCTGATATTGCGATCGCTGGCATAGCGACGGGCTTCCAGCACGGCTTCGCCCAGCGTCTTGCCATCGAGCTGATGCTGTAGCACGGTGCGGGCATAGATTTCGTTCTGGGCGTAATTGGACAGTGTCGCCGCGCCGTGTATGGCTACGGCGCCATTCGGTGCGCCCGGCACCTGGTTGCCATGGCCGTCAAGCCGGAAGCCATTCATCCAGCGATGGGCCACGGTATCGGAATACGGTGACACGAAGTAGCTGGTATAGCAGGTCAGGGTGCCAATCAGGGTGGGACTGCCGTCGTTGTTGAGCTGGCCGATATCCTGCGGCGCAACCAGCACATCATTTGACCAGGCCCATGCCGAGCCGTGGCCAATGAAGCCGGTCATGCTGTGGCCCTGCTCGAGCAGATCGAAGAACTGCTGTCGCGCCTCGCCCTGCGGATTGCCGCCGACCATACCGGCAATTTCATCCAGATAGACCCGACCGATATTCGATTCCATCCAGCCGCCATCGACCAGCGGCCCGATCATGCGCTCGGCCTGACTGGTGAAGGAAGGCAGGTTGGAATCCTGGAAGTCGGTCATCCATATCGCCGAGGGCTGATCCGGCCGGTTGGCCCAGTCCAGCGTCTTGGTGACGATGGCCTGCAGATCACCCTGGGTGCGCACCGGCCAGCGCCCGATCGCCTTGTCAGCCACGCCGTCTCCGCTCAGGTCGGCAAGCAGCCCATCGCTCGGGGTGTGCCGAACCTGGTTGGTCGCCGCATAGACCGTGGGGATGAAGCTTACGCTGCCCAGGCCCAGATTGTCATGGTAGTCATAGCTGTCGCTGCCTACCAGCAGCACATGACTGAACCCGAAGGCCTGATCGGCATCGGCCAGGAAACGGGTCAGCGCCTGCGGCAGGGGCATGCCGTTGGTGTACTTCATCTGGATCTGGCTGATATCGAACAGCGCCACGCTCCAGCCATCGGACTGACGCTGCTGCAGGTAGGTGTTCAGCGGGTGGTTTTCCTGCGGCGACAGCGGCATGAAGGCCGGATGGGCAATCACTAGGAAATCAGCCGGCGTATTGAGCAGGTCCAGCTCCGGTACCGGAATGGCCAGGCGCGGCGTATGCAGCCGGCTGGCCGAGGAAATCCAGTAGCTGGCGCCCTCGCCCACGGCAGGTACGCGAACGCTCCCGCGGCCAAAGTGCTGCTGCTCCAGCGCCGACAAGGCGCCATCGCGCCAGGCATAGGCCACGGTATCCTCGGTGGTAAAGCCGATGGCAGTCAGGCTGGCTGAATCACTGACTTGCTCAACCAGCAGCCGGTCGGAATCAGGCGCCAGCATGGTGGGATAGAGCAGCTCGATGCTGTCCAGCAGGACGATATCGACCGCCGCCGGGGTACCACCGGGCAAGCGCACGGTCACCGTGTTTTCGCCGACATTGATCAGGTCGGCCGGCACTGTCGTCTCGATCACCTGGGCAACCTGGCCGGTGAAGAACACCTCCTCCAGCGGCTGGCCATTGAAGCTAACCTCGACATGATGGTTTGGGAATGCCGGGAAATCGGTCAGACCACCGACCGTCACCCGCAACAGCCCTTCCTGCCCCGGAAACAAGCTGCGCTCCACATTCAGAGTGGTGCTGAAGGTATCAGTTGAATGATTGGCGCGCAGCCGCGCGGTATACCAAGGGTTATCCAGCGGATTGCTGGCATGGTAGAGATTGTCTTCACGGAACGCCACGCGAGCCAGGTGGAAGTCCGGACTGGAGCCACCCGCCATCTGCGTTGAGCGTGCAGGCACGGCAAGCGCGGGATCAACCGAAATACGGTAGTGATACTGCCGTACATACAGGGCATCGGGCAGCGTGGGCTTTTCACCCCAGAAGTCCAGTGCCAGACCACCATCGGCCAGCTGCACAATCTGGCGCTCCACCGGCTGCCCGTTCAGGCTCACGGCGACATGCTCCGGGTTGACCGCCGACAGATCCAGGCCAAACCGCACCAGATCGGCAAATCTGACCCGCTGCATGCCTGGGTCCATGGCGATAACGTCGGCGGCATTAACGCTCGGGGTGCCGCGCACCGGACTCAGCGCACCGCTGATACCAGTTATGGAACGCTGGCGCATGCGATCTCGCGTCTCCTCGCGAACCTGCTGCCAGGCGATGGCATTCGCAACGAGCGGTCGGCCAAATTCCTGCCCGGCCTCAAACACGCCGAACACGTCTTCATTGCCGCGAACGTCGACCGCCGACACCACCAGCTCGCCGACACCGCCGGGACGCACGTCGGGGATGAAGTACTCGTACTGGGCGGGACGCGCCAAGTCATCCGAATAAGACGGAATCATGGTCTCGGTTACTGGCACCAGTCCACTGCCAAAATCGGCCCACAGATGGAATCCAACATTCTTGCTTTCCGACGCCGTGCCCCAGGTGACCCGCAAGCCAGCATCAACAAACTCGGATTGAAAAGCGTGGATGGTCACAGGCACCTCACCGGGTGCTAACCTGTGGTCTTCGACTTCACCATCTCCAGCCTCTCCGAAAGGTGCTGGACCCACCTCGTCAAAGAAGGTTGTCAATTCGCTGTCGGTAGTGATGCGGAACCTGCCGAACGTTTCGCCTTCGGTCACTTGAGTGGCCTCGCTGAGATCCCAGACCAGCACCACAGTACCTTCGCAATTGGGCGGCACATTCCCGGTAGTCCAGGTTCCACCACCTATCTCAACCGCATCCTGGATCGGAGTTCCCGCGGAACTGCCGGAGGGGCAGGCAGGCCCTCCCGAGTCAATCTGGCTGAAACCTGTTGCGCCTAGCCGGACGCCGGCTGCCGACCGGTCGCATCCCCAGCCGGTTCCAAAACTTCCTCCGAGTCGGTCTTCCAGCACTTTGCCATCAGCAGAAGTACCGCAAGCTGCATGACTGAACACACCGCCGCCGGAGAAGTCGATCCAGCCGACCACCTGAGCATGAGTATTAGTCGGATTGCTGACCTCGATGGCAACGCAATAGAGCGAGAGATCACCGAGAATCTCAAGGCCGTCGCACACACCGGGTTCTTCGCCCATGGCAGGAAACGAATCGATAGCCTGCTCATCATCGTAGCCATCACCGTCATCACCCGTTGCCGTTGCGTTGGGCTGTCCGTCGGGCTCGCTATCCGTATCGTTGACGCCAGTGCCAAGAAACGGCCCGGGTGCTATCAGGCGATGGCGAGGACCCGGTCCTGTATTGTTTCGCACGAAGAAATCCGGATCCACACTCAAATCGTCTTTGACAGCCAACGTGGTGGTGTAATACCGATCAGCCAGCCCAGCTTCCGGGGCATCGCCGAAGTCAAAACCGCAGGACTGGATCTGAAAGAAATCAATGTCCTCATCGGCATTATTGGTCTCGGACAGAAGCACGATGGCGTTGACGTCCTCGAAGTCTGCGCCGCTGGCCCCATCATCGCCACGGGCGACGAAGGAAGCCAATGGAAAGTCCGCGATAAACAATGGGCGGGCGGCGCCTGGCGGGACATTAACGGTCAGCGAGGACCACTCATCTGCAGCCGTAAAAAGCTTTAGGGTGAATGGCACTGTGACTGCCTGATCTACGCGAACCAGCACAGCAATTCCAGGCGTGGCATTGGTGGTGCAGGCGTTGGTTAGGTTCACGCCGCCGAGATCAAAGTTCAAACCATCCGTGACATTGTCATCCTGATCAAACGTAATCGGGATCAGGTCTTCGTTCGGGTCATTGTTGATACGGGGCCCAGCAGCCCCATCCCAGATTACCGTCTGGCGCCCGCCCTGCGCAGTAGAAGTTTCACCGGCTTCGGCAACATCGCGTTCATCGGAGGGCACGGGTATATTGAAAAACACATTGCCAGCTTCCCCAGTGTTCTCCACCCGAATACGTCGCCATCCACCCAATACACCAGTGGCAATCGGCCCATCCTCAGTGATAACGTCGAACCCTGCTGTACTATTGGCATTTACAAAAATTGCGGGTTCACCCCACTCATCAATCACCACGTTCCCACTCGCCGCAAGAGGCAACAGCAGCGATAGAGCCATGGCTAACAGCAGATATCCCATCCGGAACTTGAAACCAGCTCGATTTCTCTCGCGTGAACGACGAGGCTGGCCCGCAACATTCCCGGGCTGAACGGCTAGTCTGCTTTTCATGAGTCTGCTTCCCTTTTGCCTAAAGCTACTTACCACGGTCCCCTTGAGCTCTCATGACCAGACCCCTTTTTC
>SKQS01000177.1 GCA_007118895.1 Wenzhouxiangella sp. | reverse complement strand
TAGATGCGGGGTTTCGCGACCGAGCGAACCGGAAACGTAGCCACCCCTACGGTGAGGATTCGCGACCGAGCGAAACGTCGCAGATGCGGGGGCTGGAGTCGTCGCAGTAGGCCGGGTCATGAATAGTCCGGGCTCAGTCCCGTGGCGGCGGGGCCGGCGCCAGCACCTCGCGCTGGCCGTTGTGCTCCGGCGGACTGACGATACCCTGGCTTTCCATCTCCTCGATCAGCCGGGCGGCGCGGTTGTAGCCGATTCTGAGCTGACGCTGAACGCTGGAGATCGAGGCGCGCCGGCTTTCCAGCACGTAGGCCACTGCCTTGTCGTACAGCTCGTCGCTTCCCTCGTCTCCCGCCTCCGGCAGCCCGGTCACGCCAATGGTCTGACCGTCGGTGGTGGTCTGGGTTTCAGACAGCACCTCCTCCAGGTAATCCGGTTCGCCCTGCTCGCGCAGCCAGTCGGCCACGGCATGGACCTCGTGGTCGTCGACAAAGGCGCCGTGGATGCGTTCGGGCACTGCCGAGCCGGGCGGCAGATAGAGCATGTCGCCATGGCCAAGCAGCTGTTCGGCGCCCTGCTGGTCGAGAATGGTCCGTGAATCAATCCGTGAGGAAACCTGGAACGCCATCCGCGTCGGGATATTGGCCTTGATCAGCCCGGTAATGACATCAACCGACGGCCGCTGGGTGGCGAGAATGAGATGGATGCCGGAGGCTCGAGCCTTCTGGGCCAGGCGGGCAATCAGCTGCTCTACCTTCTTGCCAACGATCATCATCATGTCGGCAAATTCATCGACCACGACAACGATCACCGGCAGCTTGTCCAGGGTCGGCGGTGCCTCACCTTCCGCCAGCTGCTCGACCTCGACCAGGGGGTCGGCAATCGGCTTGCCGGCCGATTCAGCCTCGCGTATCTTGCGGTTGTAGCCGGCCAGGTTGCGAACGCCAACAGATGCCATCAGACGGTAACGACGCTCCATCTCGGCCACGCACCAGCGCAGCGCGTTGGCTGCCTCCTTCATGTCGGTTACTACCGGCGTCAACAGGTGCGGGATGCCCTCGTAGACCGACAGCTCCAGCATCTTGGGGTCCACCATGATCAGCCGCACGCTATCCGGCGTGGCCTTGTAGAGCAGGCTCAGAATCATCGCGTTGATCGCCACCGACTTGCCCGAGCCGGTGGTGCCGGCGACCAGCAGGTGCGGCATTTTCGCCACATCGGCCACGATCGGCTTGCCGGAGATGTCCTTGCCCATGCCCAGGGTCAGCGGGCTGGCGGACTTGCGATAGGCATCCGAGGCCAGGATGTCGCGCAGGTAGACGATCTCGCGGTTCTGGTTGGGTATTTCCAGGCCGATCACGCTCTTGCCGGGAATGACGTCGACCACCCGCACCGAGATAACGCTCAAACCTCGGGCCAGATCCTTGGCCAGATTCGAGATCTGGCTACCCTTGACGCCAGGTGCTGGCAGCAGCTCGAAGCGGGTAATCACCGGTCCTGGATGAACGGCCACGACCTCGACCTCAACCCCGAAATCAGCCAGCTTCAATTCGACCTGCCGACTCATTGCCTTGAGCGTATCCTCGGAGTAGCCGGCCTGGGCTGCTGGCGGCTCTTCGAGAAGATCCACAGGCGGCAGCGGGCTGTCGGAAATGTTCTTGAACAGCGGCTGCTGGCGCTGACGCGTTTCCTTCCTGGTCGGGGGCGGAATCTCTACCCGCGGTTCGATGCGTACTTCCGGTCGGGACTTGCGCTTTACCGAATCGCGCTTGCGCACCTCCTCACGTTCGGCACGCGCCCTGCGGCCGGCAACCCAGTCACGAATCATCGATGCCCGGGCGGCGAACCAGGCAGACAGCCACCAGGCCACGCGACCGGTGCGATCCATCAACCGAACCCAGGACAGACCGGTAAACAGGGTAACCCCGGCCAGCAGGATGGCCAGATTGATCAACGCCGCACCGGTAAAGCCCATAGTCGAAATCATCGGCCCGGCCAATACCGCGCCGAGGATACCTCCTGGCTCGGTGAGCATGCCGCGCGGCTGCATCTGCAGCAGCATGCAGCCGGTCAACACAATCAGCAGCACGCCGCCACCGCGCACGGCCCAGTCGACAAGGCCGGCCGGTTCGGCACGTTCCTTGAGCATGCGTATGCCCGCCATTGCCAGCAGGATCGGGGCGACATAGGCCATGTAGCCGAGCAGGCTCAGGAACAGGTCGGAAACCCAGGCACCGAAACTGCCGCCGAGGTTACGCACCTGGTCCACGCCGGCGGTGCCAGACCAGCCTGGATCCTGATCGCTGTAACTCAACAGGGCCAGGGCCAGGTAAAGAGCCGCAACCATGGTCAGCAGAAAGCCCGCCTCCCACATCCGCCTGGCCAGGGCGACCGCGGCCGGATCGGTTCGGGATTTTCCTGCTGCCTTGGCCATGGTCAGGGCCCCGGTGACTCAGGCCAGCGCCGGATGCACCAGCTTGCCGTCGCGCACGTTGATGCCGCGAGCCAGGGAAGGGTTGTCTTCCCAGTCCTTGCGCGCCATGCGCTGGGCGTAGGGCAGAACCGCAGCCGACAGGGCATGACTGGCAGTCCTCGGCACCGCACCCGGCATGTTGGTGACAGCAAAGTGGGTCACGCCGTCAACGCTGTAGGTCGGCTCGGCATAGGTAGTGGGCCGGGTAGTCTCGACACAGCCACCCTGGTCAACCGAAATGTCGACGATGACACTGCCTGGCTCCATTGCCGAAACCATTTGTGCCGTAACCACGTGAGGTGCTCGCGCCCCGGTCACCAGCACTGCGCCGACCACGATATCGGCCTGGGCCACAAAGTCTGCGACGGTATCCACATATGGATACAGCGTGGTCACGTTGGCACCGATCTGCATCATCTGTTCGAGCCGGTCCTGGCGGCGGTCGAATACCGTGACCCGGGCGCCGGCCGAGGCGGCCAGCCGCGCCGAATTGCCCCCGGCAGCGCCAGCGCCCAGCACCACCACGTGGCCGCGATGGGCCGCCGGCAGTCCGCCAAGCAGTATGCCCTTGCCGCCGGCAGGCTGATGAAGCAGATGGGTGGCTACCTGGATGCCGATGCGACCGGCGATATTGCTCATCGGCGCCAGCAGCGGCAGCGAGCCATCGGCCTCCTCCACCGTCTCGAAGGCTACCCCGGTCAGGCCGATCTCCAGCAACTGACGGGTCAGCTCGGGCTCTGCCGCCAGGTGCAGGTAGCAAAACAACAGGTGGTGGGACTTCAGATGTTTGAGATCCCCGGCAACCGGCTCCTTGACCTTGACAATCAGCTCGGCACTGCCGTATAGCGATTCGGCATCGGGGACGATGCGCGCGCCCACCGCTTCGAACGCGTCGTCCGAAAACCCGCTCTTTTCACCGGCAGAGGCCTGAACATAAACCTCATGACCAGCCTGGACCAGGTCACCACAGGCCGCCGGCACCAGCCCTACGCGACCTTCCAGCGTCTTGATTTCCTTGGGGATTCCTATTTTCATCTGCAACCACTCCCGACATCTTTCAGCTTGGAAGGGCCATGGAAAGAGAATTCGCTGCAGCAGTTGAACTCATCTTTCAGGGCCCGGATTGTTATCGAATTGTTATCATTGGCCTGATCGCCGGACCCGATGCGCGCAGATCGTGCCGTCGCAAGATGTAAACCGGCTCAAGTCCTTCCCGCGAGTTCGCCCATCGACTGGAGAAAATTATACATGTCAGAACCCCGTCATTTTCGCCTGCTGATTCTCGGGTCCGGTCCAGCCGGATATACCGCTGCCATCTATGCCGCCCGAGCCAATCTGAGTCCCGCGGTGATTACCGGCATCGAGCAGGGCGGCCAGCTGACGACCACCACCGATGTCGAGAACTGGCCGGGCGATGCCGATGACCTGCAGGGCCCGGAACTGATGCAGCGAATGCTGGCACATGCCGAGAAATTCGACACCGAGATTGTCTTCGACCACATCCACAGCGCTGACCTCTCGAGCCGACCGTTCCGGCTGGAGGGCGATAACGGCAGCTATAGCTGTGACAGCCTGATCATCGCCACCGGCGCCTCGGCCCGCTACCTTGGGCTGGATAGCGAACAGGCTTACAAGGGTCGCGGGGTATCAGCCTGCGCCACCTGCGACGGATTCTTCTATCGCAACAAGCCGGTGGCGGTGATCGGCGGTGGCAATACCGCAGTGGAAGAAGCACTTTACCTGTCCAATATCGCCAGCTCGGTCACGCTGGTCCATCGGCGCGATGCGCTGCGCGCGGAGAAGATCCTGCAGCAGCGATTGTTCGAGCGCGAGGCCGAAGGCAAGGTGAAAGTCCAGTGGGACCATGTGCTCGATGAAGTGCTGGGCGATGATGATGGCGTGACCGGGATGCGCATACGCCATGTCGAGACCGGCCAGACCACGGATATCGATCTCGACGCGGTGTTCATCGCCATCGGTCATGATCCGAACACCTCGATATTTGCCGATCAACTCGACATGAGCGATGGCTACATCCGGATCCGCAGCGGTCTCGACGGCATGGCCACTGCTACCAGCGTGCCCGGTGTCTTTGCTGCCGGAGACGTCGCCGACCATGTCTATCGACAGGCCGTGACGTCGGCCGGGTTCGGCTGCATGGCAGCACTGGACGCTGAAAAGTTTCTTGACGAAATCGAACACTGAAAGCCCCGCCAGCTGGCACCGGGGTTACGCGCCCTTCGACACCACCGAATGGCGCGCCCTGGAGCCCGACTGTGGGCCATTCGTCGATCTGCGATTTCTCGCCAGCCTGGAAACCACGGGCTGTGTCGGCGCTTCCAGCGGATGGCAGCCGGCGCCCGTGGCGATCAGCGCGGATGATCAGCCGACCGTGCTGGCACCGCTCTGGCTGAAGTCCCACTCCCACGGCGAGTTCGTTTTCGACTGGGCCTGGGCTCGTGCAGCCCACTCGGCCGGCATCGCCTGGTATCCGAAACTGCTGGTCGCCGCACCCTACTCGCCGGTCACCGGCCCACGCCTGCTAGGCGCCGGCGCCCACACCGAAGCAGCCGGCCAGCTGATCGAGGCCATCGAGCATCGTGTTGTCTCCCGGCGCCTGTCGTCAGCCGGGGTCAACTTCTGCAACGATACCGACGCCGCTCTGCTGCGTCAGGCCGGCTGGCTGGAGCGATTCGACTGGCAGTTCCACTGGCACAACCCCGGCTACCGTGACTTCGATGACTTTCTCAGCCGCTTGCGGTCGAAGGCGCGAAAGAACATACGCGCCGAGCGCCGGCGGGTCAAACGGGATGGCTGGAACTTTCGCTGGGTCGACGGAGCGTCGATAACACCGCGGCTGCTGGACCTGGTCGATGCCTGCTACCAGACCACTTTCAACGCCTACGGCAACCTGCCCTCGCTCAACCGGGAGATGTTCGCCGCCTGTGCCCGCCGTTTCGGCAAACAGTTCCTGGTCTGCGTGGCATCTCAAGAGGATCGGGATCAAGCTGTGGCGGTATTTTTCCGTGACAGAGAGCGCCTTTATGGCCGCTACTGGGGCAGCCTCAAGGACACCCGCGACGTACACTTCGAGTGCTGCTACTACCAGGGCATAAGCTACTGCATAGACCAGGGGCTTACGTGGTTCGAGCCCGGGGCCCAGGGCGAGCACAAGATCCGGCGCGGTTTCCTGCCGGTTCGAACCATCTCATTCCACTTCATCGCCCACCCCGGCATGCGCCATGCCGTCGCCCGCTACCTACGCGCCGAAGCCGTGGCGCTGAACGACTATCGGCGCCAGCTCGACAGGCTTGACCCCTATGCCGATGTCAGCGATTGAAATACCCAGACTGGGCGCCGACCCGCGCTCGCCATTCCCACCAGCCTCGCGCTGGCAACATCCGGAAGGTCTCGTCGCCTGGGGTGGCGACCTGCACCCTGCCCGGCTGCTGAACGCCTACCAGAACGGCATCTTCCCATGGTATGAGCCCGGCTCCCCTATCCTGTGGTGGTCGCCAAGGCCGCGTGCGGTAATGATTCCTGGAGCAATGACAATCTCCAGACGGCTGAAGCGTCGTTTGCGCCAGGGTCGCTTCGAGGTCCGCCTGGACACCTGCTTCGAGACGGTGATTGCCGCCTGTGCCGCTCCGCGCGATCACGATGGCGGGACATGGATAACACCGAAGATGCTGAAGGCCTACTGTCGACTGCACGCGCTGGGCCATGCCCACAGCGTCGAGATCTTCATCGGTGAAAAGCTGGCCGGCGGGCTTTACGGTGTAGCCATCGGCAAGATCTTCTTTGCCGAGTCGAAGTTCCATCACGTCACCGATGCCTCCAAGATCGCCCTGGCGATACTGATGCGCTGCCTGGAGCAGTGGGACTTCCTACTGGCCGACTGCCAGATCTGGAATCCGCATCTGGAACGCCTCGGCGTCCGACTGCTCGATCGCGAGGATTTTCTCGCCCTGGTCGACGAGGGCTGCCGACGAGCCGACCCGCCGGGCTCATGGACCGAGCGCCTGGCAAAGGTGGATTTGAACTGGACGTGTGAGCTTTGAATCAGCATCAATCGTCTCCATGTCTGAGAAACGAGTCCGGGCAATCCGGGGCACGACATGACCCCGGCCGGCATACCAAACCCAAACCAATCCAAGGATTCCCATGCAAATTGCCGAAAACAGCGTGGTCGCCATTGACTACACTCTGACCGACGACAGTGGCGCAGTCATTGATTCCTCGACCGACCGCGAGCCGCTGACCTACCTGCACGGCCACAACAACATCATCCCAGGCCTGGAAAAGGCCATCGAGGGCCACACCGAGGGCGATGAAATCGCTATCAGCGTCGAACCGGAGGAAGGCTACGGCCCCTATCGAGACGAACTGGTCCAGGATGTGCCGCGCGAGGCATTTGAGGGCATCGACAAGGTCGAGCCCGGGATGAGCTTCCGGGCCGAATCCAACGCCGGGCCGATGACCGTGGTGGTGCGAGAGGTCGGAGACGATACGGTCACCGTCGACGGCAATCATTTTCTTGCCGGCAAGGTGCTCAACTTCAAGGTCGCGGTGCGCTCGGTACGCGACGCCACGGCAGAAGAGATAGCCGCCGGCAACGTAGAGGCAGCCTGAAGACAGCCTGCGCCATCTAAGGAGCCTCTGATCAGAGGCTCCCTAACGGGTGCCTGTCGTCAAGGCGGCAGGCGCCTGCAGTCGGACAGTCAACCGATCCATGCCAAACGATGCCCCATGGCCGATCCGGAATCGGGATAAACTGAGGTCGATTCTGATCAGCTGCCTCGACCATGAACGATACCAACAGAGCATGGCACGCCCTTGACCGAGATGGCCTGCTTGCCGCCCTTGATACCAGGGCTGAAGGCCTGAGCCAGTCCGAGGCCGAGCAGCGCCTCGAGCGTTTTGGGCCCAACCGCCTGCCGGCGGCGCCGCGCCAGCCAGCCATCCTGCGTTTCCTGCTGCAGTTTCACAATGTCCTGATCTATGTCCTGATCGCCGCGGCGGTGTTCGCCGGTGCGCTTGGCCACCTGCTCGACAGTATCGTGATCTTTGCCGTGGTGCTGATCAATGCCAGCATCGGTTTTATCCAGGAAGGCAAGGCTGAAAAGGCCATGGAAGCGATCGGCCAGATGCTTGCCCTCAAGGCTTATGTCATGCGCGATGGGCGCTGGCAGGACCTTCCCGCCGAAGCATTGATCCCCGGCGATATCGTTCGGATCAAGGCCGGCGATCGAATCCCGGCTGATCTGCGGGTGCTTGAATCGCATGGGCTGCGCGTCGACCAGGCTGCGTTGACCGGAGAATCGCTGCCGGTCGGCAAAGACGCCGAAGCTGTCGACGAGGACACGGCGCTGGCCGATCGCCGCTGCATGGCCTATGCCGGTTCCATGGCCACCAACGGTCAGGCCCTCGGCGTGATTGCGGTGACCGGGGAGCATACCGAGCTCGGCCGCATTTCCGATCTTCTCAAGCAGGTGCAGAAGCTCACCACGCCGCTGCTGCGCAAGATCAACCGCTTTGCCCGCTTCCTGACCATGATCATCGTGGCGCTGGCGGTGCTGGTGATCGTTGCCGGAGCGCTGGTCCATGACCTGCCGCTTGGGGAAGGCGTGCTGGCCGGTATTGCCCTGGCGGTGGCCGCCATACCCGAGGGCCTGCCGGCGATCATCACCATCACCCTGGCGATCGGCGTTCAGGTCATGGCCAGCCGCCAGGCCGTGGTACGCCGGCTGCCGGCCGTCGAAACCCTGGGGTCGGTCAACGTCATCTGCAGTGACAAGACGGGCACCCTGACCGCCAACGAGCTCAAGGCGCGGGCGCTGGCAACCATAGAAGGGGCGGTGCACCCGGAACATGAAGACGCAAGTGGTTCAACGATTCAGCAAGTGATTCGAACCGGCGTGCTGTGCAATGACTTCGATCCCGGCGCCGACGGCGGAGACCCGCTGGACAAGGCCCTGGTGGAGTTGGCCGAGCATTTTGAGACCGATGTTACCGCCCTGCGCAAGGAGCAGCCGCGCCACGACCTGATTCCCTTTTCCTCCGAGCACAAGTTCATGGCCGTGCTGACAGCTGGCCTGATCACGCTCAAGGGCGCGCCTGAACGAGTGATTTCCCGCTGCTCGCAGCAGCTGGCAGACGGTCAGACCGAGGCCCTGGACTCTGAGCTCTGGGAGCAGCGGCTGGAAGACCTGACCGGCGAGGGACTGCGAGTCCTGGCATTGGCCTCGAAGAGCGTCGATGCGTCTCATCGAAAACTGGACGAAGAACATGATCTCAGTGACATGACCCTGCTGGGACTGGTCGGATTCGCCGACCCGCCGCGACCGGAAGTGCCGGAGGCAGTGGCCGCCTGTCAGAGTGCCGGCGTCCAGGTCAAGATGATTACCGGCGACCACGCCGCCACGGCTCTGGCCATCGCCGCCGAGCTGAACATCAATCAGAACGACGTCAAGGCCGTGACCGGTCCGGAAATCGACCGCATGGACGACCAACAGCTCTACGAGATCGTCAACGAGACCGCGGTATTTGCCCGAACCACCCCGGAACACAAGCTGCGCCTGGTCACTGCGTTGCAGGCGCATGACCTGGTGGTGGCGATGACCGGAGACGGCGCCAACGATGCCCCGGCGCTGAAACGCGCCGATATTGGCGTCGCCATGGGGATCAAGGGCACTGAAGCCTCACGCCAGGCTGCCGAGATGGTGCTGGCCGACGACAACTTCGCCACCATCGTGGCCGGCGTGGAAGAAGGCCGCGGGGTCTATGACAATATCCGCAAGGCGATCCTGTTCATGCTGCCGACCAACGCAGCGCAATCGCTGGTGATCATTCTGGCCGTGCTGGCCGGTATCAGTCTTCCGATCACTCCGGTGCAGATCCTTTGGGTCAACATGGCCATTGCCGTTACCCTGGCCCTGGCCTTGGCCTTCGAGCCGTTGGAAAACGATGTGATGAAGCGCCAGCCGCGACCGCTGGATCAGGGTCTGATGGATTCGTTCGTGATCTTTCGCATCATGTGGGTCGGGCTGCTGTTGAGCCTAGGTACATTCTGGCTGTACCACCTGGTACTGGAGACCAGCGGCGATCCCGACCTGGCCCGCACCATGGCAGTCAATGTGCTGGTCGCCGGCCAGATCACTTACCTGTTCAACTGTCGGCGCTGGCAAGCCCCCTCGTTCACCGTGGCTGCGCTGACGGCCAACCCCTGGGCCTGGCTGTGTACAGGCATACTGGTCTTCATGCAGCTCGGATTCACCTATCTGCCGCCGGCCCAGACCCTGTTCAGCACCACCGGCATGCCACCTGCCTACTGGCTGGTTCCTATCGCCTTCGGCGCTCTGGTATTCATCGTGGTCGAGCTGGAAAAAGCGCTCACACGCCATTTGGGGATGGACTGGGCCTCGGTCTCTCCGGGCAGCTCAGCCGGCAAGGGAGACCGCTCGAACGACCAGGCTACAGAGCCTGCCTGAACATGACAGAATGTCAGGAAAACACGAGGCGGAGAAAATCCCATGAGCGATTCCAGACATGCCCTTGCCGTCGCCGTTGACGGTTCGCCGCAGGCGCTGAAGGCGCTGCATACCGCTGCCGACCTGGCCCGAGCCACTGGCCGCGAACTGGTACTGATCTATGTTTATCCACACACCAGCACCTCGACGGTGGGCGCGGAGCTGGATGACGAAGAATTCCTGACCGACCATCGCGACCGTTCGGCCCGGGCAGTCTTCGATGCCGCGATCGCCCAGCTCGGTTCGGACTGGAGCGACCCGAAAAAAATTCTGCTGTGGGGAAACCCGGCCGAGGAGATTATCGAGTTCATGCGCCAGAACCCCGGTGTACATCTGGTGATGGGTCGGCGCGGGCTGTCACGGATCAAGTCCCTGCTGCTGGGCAGCGTCAGCGACAAGGTGCTGCGCCATGGCACCGGCCTGGTCACCCTGGTCTGATCCGCGGGATCAGGAAGCCGGCAATCGCACCAGTATCGTGTGCCTTTGGTCGCTATCGCCAAGCTCGATCCGGTTGCCCTCCAATGAGCTTCCGTCCAGGCTGAGCTGGGGGCCGTCCAGCGACCGGTCGTAGGAGCGAACCACTTCGATGTCGTAGCGCGCCGCGCCGAAGGCCAGCTCGACCCGGAAACCCGGCCAGTCATCAGGCAGGCACGGGGCGATTTCCAGCTCCTTGCCACCCAAAAGCCGCAGGCCAAGCAACTGCTCGATGCCGGCGCGATACAGCCAGGCAGCTGCACCCGTATACCAGCTCCAGCCGCCCCGACCCCGATTGGCCCCGACACTGTAGACATCACCGGCCAGCACATAGGGCTCGATCCGGTAGCGCGCTGCCTGCTTCGGATCTTCAACACGCAACACCGGGTTGAGCAGCCTGAAAAGGGACATCGCCCGGTTGCCATCCCCAAGCCTGGCCATGGCCCACACCGCCCAGGTCGCGGCATGGGTATATTGGGCACCATTTTCGCGAATACCCGGCGGATAACCCTTGATGTAGCCGGGGTGATGACTTCCCCGGTCGAATGGCGGATCCAACAGCAGGATCAAGCGATCCCGGTCATCGACAAGGTGCTCCAGGGCAGCATCCATGGCCTGTGCCGAGCGGGCTGTCGGTTGTTTCGGCCCCAACACTGACCACGCCTGGGCGATCAAATCAATGCGGCATTCGTCGCTGCCGGCCGACCCCAGCGGCGCACCATCATCATAAAAGGCCCGCCGATACCATTGGCCGTCCCAGGCCTGATCCTCCAGGGTGTTTTCAAGTTCGCCGGCAAGGGTTCGGCAGTGACGAGCCGTGACCTCATCCTCCTGCAGCTCGCACAGCTCGGCGAATTCATGCAGCACGCGGATCAGGAACCATCCGAGCCAGACGCTCTCACCCCGGCCGGTGGTGCTGACCTGGTTGAATCCGTCATTCCAGTCGCCGCTGCCGATGGTCGGCAGGCCATGTGGCCCGACGTTGACGGCTCGCTCGATGGCGCGCCAGCAGTGCTGGAAAAGACTTTCCCGCTGATCCGAGGGATGGAACTCGGAGTAGCGCTCGGCCTCATCGGCATCCAGCGGCGTACCGGCCAGGTAAGGCACGGTCTCGTTCAGGATCGAGGCATCTCCGGTGGACCGGACGTAGCTTGCCGTCACCAGAGGCAGCCACAGCAGGTCGTCCGAGCATCGCGTGCGCACCCCGCGCAGCGGCGACTCATGCCACCAGTGCAGCACATCGCCCTCGATAAACTGACGGCTGGCCGCGGTCAGGATCTGATGGCGCGTGACCTGCGGGTCGATCCACAGCATGGCCATCACATCCTGCAGCTGATCGCGAAAACCGAAGGCGCCGCTGGACTGATAAAAGCCGGTTCGCCCCTCGATCCGGGCATTGATGGCCTGGTAGGCCAGCCAGCCGTTGATCATGACGTCGAAGGACGGCTCGGGTGTGCTCACTCGCATCCGTCCCAGCAACTGACGATAGTGGCTGCGACAGGCATCCAGGCTGGCCGCGGCGCGAGCCGGATCGGAAAATTCCCGCGCCAGGTCAAGCGCCTGCCCGCGATCCGGCGCAAACCCCAGGACCACAATCACTTCCGCCGTTGCACCGGGCTCGATATCGAGATGGTTCTGAATCACCGCACAGTCGTCGGCTCCCGCATCCAGCCGGCCACTGAGACCGATGCGACGCAGCCCGGCCGGCCAACGCGGATCAGAATCGCAGCCCAGAAATTCCGCACGGTCGGTGGTGAAGCCTTGGATAGGCAGATTGCTGCGGGCAAATCCCCTGCCCTGCCCGGCGCCGCGATCGAAGACGTTTCGCACCAGCACGGTGCCGCTGTCATGATCCAGCTCCGAGCGCAGATGCATCGCTGTCTGCTCCCGGACCAGGCCAAGCACCCAGTCAATATGCCAGGTCAACGTGATCCGGCGCGTCCACGAGCGTTCGTTGCTCAAGCGAATCCGGCAGATCCTGACCGGCTGCTGGCGATCGACATGGACCGTCAGTTGCTGTGCCAGCCCGTGGCTGGCGTGCTCGAAGACCGAGTAACCGAAACCGTGACGCACACGATAACTGCCGATCCGGCACGGTGCGGGCGTCATCGACCAGACCGCGCCGGTTTCCTCGTCGCGCAGATAGAGGACATCCGAAGGCGGGTCCTCGACCGCATCGTTGGACCAGCGGGTCAGCCGATGCTCGCTGGCATTGCCGGCCCAGGTGGCGAGCAACCCACTGTCGCTGACCAGGCAGCCGAAGTGCGGATTGCTAAGCACGTTGCACCAGGGCGCGGGCGGCAGCTCATCGGCCGAGACCAGGACCTGGTACTCCCGGCCATCGCGACTGAATCCGCCATGCCCGCAATCGAACAACAGCTCTTCACCAGATTCCAGCCGCACGCTGCTGCCGGCTTCTTCCACTGCGCTGGCAACCACCGGAAATGCCGGCAGCTCGCCGGCAGGGGTCGCGGCCAGCTGACTGACCCAGTTTTCGCTGGCCGAGTCCATAAACACTGCCGCTGCCGCCGCGACGGCCCGGGCCTGGGCGTTTGTCAACTCGTTGGCCGGCAGATAGTGCACTCGGCCCGACAGGTTGCGCTGGGTGCGATTGCGCACCGAGTCGACCAGGTCGCGCAAACGATCACGGGTGGGTTGCTCATAGGATGACGGCGCGGTGTCCATGAACACCAGGTCGCAGCCGAAACCGCGACCGGCCAAAAGGGTATGAGCCTCGACCACTTGCTCGATCCGCGACATCGATCTATCGGCGCCAACCTGGACGACGATGATCGGCAGGTCCCCGGAGATGCCGCGCGTCCACAGCGCCTCCTGCAGCTGGACGCCGTCCGGTGCGTTGGGGCTGCGCCATTCCGGTCGTGGCACAATCAGGGCCGACAACAGAGCCATGGCCTGCCGGGAACGCTCTGCCGGCATTCTCAGGTTGATCAGCTCTTGGGCAGTCTGCATTCGCGCCTGCTCGAATACCCAGTCGATACGGCCACCACTGGCGCAGGCATTCAGCGCTGCCAGCAGGGCACGGCGTGAACGGTCCACCCCGGTAAGAAAACCGATCATGCTGCGGCCGTAGGGTTCTATCCGGATCCGTGCGGCAGTCGCCATGACCGGGTCGATGACCGTGCCTTCGGTGCAGGAAAAGCCATTCAGGTCATCGTCCAGGGCCAGCGGGCGGCGCGAACTGCGGCCTCTCCCCAGAAAGGCCTCGCGCCGGGTCTCAAAGGCGAAAGCCGGCTGATGACGAGCAGGCAGAACCATGCGATGGGCCAGGTACAGCGGCTTTTCCATCAGGTCTCTGGGACGCCGTCGGAACATCAGCGTGGTCGAACCACCAATCCGCTCCGCCTCGATGAACAGTCGGGCAAAGGCCGGGTGGCGCCGAAACGCCGCCTCGGGCGTCAATGCCAGCTCGGCATAGCTGGCTACCATCAACCGGCGGGCCCTGCCGGACTCGTTGATGATCGCCAGGCGACGAACCTCGATATCGTGCTGGGAAGAAATGGCGATGGTCATGCGACACAACAGGTCCTGGCGGCGGCAGCTCATCTCCACCATGTGGGTGCCGAGTTGGACCACCAGGTCATCAGCCTCCCGGTTGCAGGGGTCGGCGGCGACCGAAAACAGCTCACCGCTGTCCAGGTCCTTGATGTATATCCAGGTGCCGCTACCGTTGGCGTCATCCGGCGAAAAGCGGGTCAGCATGTTGTTCTGCCAGTACATACCGCCACCGCCGCTGGCGTTGATCAGAGTGGAAAGCTGGCCATTGGAAAGCAGCGTGAACTGACCGCTCGTGGCACGCGCCGACACCGGCCACAGGTTCGGAGAATCCAGCGCCTTGAGTGGCGTGTCGGCCGCCCCCTGCCTGCTTACCGCGAGTTTCGGACTGGTTCGCGGCAGCCGCTCATGCAGCAACATCGACACGCTGGCAATCGCGGGATCAGCATGGAAACGTTGCTGCATGATCTGGTCATTGAGGTAGTTGTCGATGGCCAGCAGAATCATCCCCTGGTGGTGACTCATCCACGAACGAACGATCCTAGGACGATGCCTGCCGATCTTGTCGGGCCTGCCATAATCGATCGCCTCGTAAAGGCCAAAACGACCGAGCGCACGATCGGCCAGCAGCCGACGCAGGTTGGCCATGACCGCCTGGGGGGTGAACATCAGCGCCATCATCCCGGCATAGGGAGCAGTAACCAGGCGCTCGCCCAGATCCCGGCGGAAGCCCAGGCCAGGTACGCCAAAGGCGCGGTACTGGTAGACCTGTTCCTCGTCGAGCTGGTGATAACCCGATTCCGAGATCCCCCAGGCGATGGCGTAAGCTTCGGCAAATTCGCGATGCAACTCGATCGCCACGCGGCAGCTACGGTCGAGCAGACTGTTGGCCGGGGTACGCAGATACAGCGTCGGCATCAGGTACTCGAACAGGGTTGCCCCCCAGGACATCAGTATCATCCGGCCGTGCTGACGTCTGAATGGTCGACCGAGGTAAAGCCAATGGCGAACCGGCACATCGCCCTTGGCAATGGCGATCAGGCTGGCCAGGCGAGACTCCGAGGCAAGCAGATCGTAGTAATTGGCGTCCAGCTCTCCGGCGCTCAGGTCGTAGCCGATCCTGAACAGTTCACGATCCGGGTCATAGAGGAAACTGAAGTCCATCTCGGAAACCCAGCGGTCTATACGGTCGATCACGGCATCGAACTCGGACTGCACCGCCAGCGCCGCGTCTTGCGCCCGCTCGAGCGCCTCGAGCATGGTCCTGGCCTGCGCATCATCGGCAGGCTCAATCGGGTGATCGTCATCGCCTGCCGGCGGCCCGGGCCTATGCCCGGCCAGCAGGCTCTCGAATCGGGCCACCAGCTGTGAGTACTGTTCCAGGGTCGGTCGGTTGCCGAAGCACTGGCTTACCGAAAGGGGCAGAGCCGAGCCCTGGCCCTGGTCTGCCGGCGACAACCATGGGAAGAACAGCGCGGCGAAGCGCTGAAGGCGCCTTACCTGGATCTGCAGTTCGCCAACCCACATCCGCAGCTCGGCCAGCGCCTCGGCGCTGACCAGCGTGTCTTCATCCTCGGCCAAGGCAATGATGGCTTCGGTAAGCGCCGGAATCTCCTGCTCGCGAACAGCAGACAGGGCCGCGAGCCCCTCATCAAGGGGCTGTCCGTCCAGCCGGGCTGAAAGCCGACGCACCTTGAGGCTCAGCGCATCGCGCCGAACGCCGGCGCGGGCCGGCAGCGCAGCGACGGTATTCGCGATCACCTCCAGGGTATCTCCCAGGCCACTGACAAGACGCTCCAGCTCGATCGGCTCACTCTTGAGGCGCTCCAGCCCGCGTGCCAGGGTCAGCAGGCTGGCAGCCAGGTTGCCGCTGTCAACCGTGGAGACGTAGGCCGGGTGCAATGGCTTGAGATCCCGGGTCTCATACCAGTTGAGCCAATGGCCGCGATAGCGGAACATTCGCTCCATGCTGTCGGTGATGTTGCGCAACCAGACGCTGATCGACTGGGCATCGACCCAGCCAAAATCATGCGCTGCAAGCCCGGCATTGAGGGCCATGCCGATATTGGTTGGCGAGGTCCGCCGGGCCAGCATGCTGCGCGGTTCCTCCTGAAAATTGTCAGGCGGCATCCAGTGATCGTCCGGCCCGACGAAACGGTCAAAAAACTGCCAGGTTCGGCGCGCGATGCTGCGCAGCAGACGACGGTCTTCAGCCGACGGCCCCGGCACCCGTTCAACCCGTACCCGGCCAATGCGCCAGGCCACCAGGGGTGCAAGAAACCACGCCAGCAGCAGCGGCGCTGCGACCAGCATGCCAACAGGATTCAGCAGCAGCAGACCCATTCCGCCGGCAAGAGCCATGAACGGGCAGATCCACATTTCGCGCCAGACTGCCCCCTGGCTGCGCATCTCGCCGAGCTGGCGGTGCACATGGGCTGCCGCTGTCCATTGCAACAGTCCGCGCCTGGAAACGAGCATCCGATACAACGTTCGGACAATCGCATCGATATGAACTTGCGACTTGTAGGGCAGAAGAACCAGGCTGAGCAGCCAGTAAAGTGCCTGTCGGCCCAGCGCTACAGGCGCCTGTCGGGCAATCATCGGCAGGCTGAGTGGGTGAGCAATGACGCGTGTCAGCATGCCCAGCAGGTCAGCCAGCAGGGGAGCCGCCAGCAGCGCCAGCACCAGCAGCATCCACAGCCAGGCGCCAACCGGCACCCAGCCGGTCAGTCCCAGAAACAGCAGCAGCAGAAAAGCCGGCGGCTGCAGGCTGCGCCGCAGGTTGTCGATGATTTTCCAGCGGTGGCTGAGCGACAGTGGGTTGCGTTCTCGGCTGCCATCGGCGCGCCGGGTGCGGCGGCGCAGCCACGGCAGCAGCTGCCAGTCGCCGCGAATCCAGCGATGCTGGCGCCGCATGAACGACACGACGGTCGGCGGAAACTGCTCCATCAGCACGATTTCCGAAGCCAGCCCGACCCGCCCGTGCACCCCCTCCAGCAGATCATGGCTGAGCAGGCTGTTGTCGGGAACACGTCCCTCCAGCGTCAGCTCCAGTGCATGCCAGTCGTAGATCCCCTTGCCGGCATAAATACCCTCCCCGAACAGATCGTGGTAAACATCCGAGCTGGCATGGGTGTAAAGATCCACGGTGGTATCGCCGGCAAACACCCTGGTGAAACGGTTGGCCGCGGTGGTGTCCGGATCGACTTCCAGGCGGGGCTGGAGAATGCTGTAGCCTGAGCGCAGCGTGCAGGTCGCAGGGTCCACGACTACCCGGCTCAGGGGGTGGTCCATGGTGCCAACCAGGCGCTGCGCCGCGCCCGGCGGCATCCGGGTATCAGCATCCAGGGTGATGACGTAGCGAATCCCCGACAGGCGCTCGACCGGACCGATCAGCGTGTCATAGCTTGTATCGCGCTGGCCGCCGAGCAAGCGATTGAACTCCATCAGCTTGCCGCGCTTGCGCTCCCAGCCCATCCAGCAATCCTCTGCGGCATTGAACTGACGATAGCGGCACAGGAACAGAAATCCGCCGGCGTGTGCGCTGTCGTATCGCTGGTTGAGGCGGTCGATCTGGCGCTGCATGTGATCAATCAGCCCGGAATCTTCGTCAAGTACCGCACGATCGGCATCGGCCAGGTCGCCGAGAACGGCATAGACCAGATTGGGGTCTCGATTACCGAGAAAATTGGTCTCCAGACGTTCGATAACCTGATCGCAATCGGCCCGTGATGTCAGCAGCACCGGCACAACCACCACCGTGCGCGCTGCAGTCGGAATGCCGTCGGAATAGTCCATCAGAACCAGTCTGCGCGGCGGGATCAACCAGACCAGCAGACCGTTGAGCAAAGTGACCGCAGCGCCGACAATCGGCACTGCTGCCGCGACCAGCAACACCGCCATGACCGACGGCACCGTCTGCCACCACCACAGCAGCCAGGCAATCGCTCCACCGACCAGCCCGGTCAGCCCGGTCAGCAAACCGAAAAACAGCACGCCGGGATGGCGGTCGGCGAACTTGCGCAGCCGCTCGCTAAAGGTCGGAGCAAACCCGATCTCAAGCTCGATGCGCCGCCTGCCACCGCCCAGCAGCCAATAACCGACATGGCGCTGACGCGGATCGTCGCCGGTCGCCTGTCGGCAGGCGCTCAGAATCAGCTCGCAAACCGCCGATTCGCTTCGCCTGCTGCCGCGAGCCAGTCGCTCGATTTCGCTGCGGTACTGGTTGCGCGAGGCAAAGGTCATGGATTCATAAGCCTGCGCGGGATCCTCGCGCAACAGCCGCTCGACCTGGCTCAAACTCTCGAAACTGGCCCGCCAACCCTGTGCGCGCAGCCTGCGCAGCGTGACGATGGCCCCGGCGATTTCGTCGGTCAACGGTTCGGCCAGAGTATGGTCGTCGACCAGCTGCTCGGCCCTGTCGAGCAGTCGCAGCAGCACCGCCCAGGCAACCAGCGTTGGCACAGCCCACAACTCACCGATCGTCAGCTCCACCTGCTGCTGGTATTCGGCGATCGCCTCTTCAAGGCGAGCCGTGTCCAGTGGAAGCCCTGCATGCGCAAGCACGATGTCGATCAGCGCCTGGACCTGAGTCACAGGGCCATCGGCCGCGGTGACTGTCGGCAGGTGTCGCAGGTAGGCTGCAGGCAGCGCGTGGTCTACCGACTCCAGGGTCTCCTCGATGACATGGCGGTTGTCTAGCAGCCACTCCTGGGCCCGGTTGACCGAGGTCGCCGGTGCCACCTGTTCATGCAAGCGACGGTAGACGCGAACCAGGCGACGTGTGGTGGTGCGAACCGGTAACGGGCGGACCGTCACCTTTCCGTTGCCAGATGCGGCCTGTAACGCCAGTTCTTCGAGTTGATCCTGAAAACTCATCGGCCAAACAAACCGGTCTTGGCGGCGTCAGCCGAACCGTTGTACTGAAGCTGGCGACGATAAACCGGCAGCACTGTTGCCTAGATCGTACCGTTCTGAATGGCCAGAACGGGCGTGCGAATGACCGCCATTACCGACTGGCAGATCGATTCCCGGCTCCAGCCGTTGAGTTCGGCACCCCCGTAAGCGCTGAGTACGGTCAGGTCCACGCCCTCGGATTCGGCAACCTCGGCAATCGAGCGGACCGGGTTCGACGACACCTTGAGCAGGCAGCGAACCTGGTGGCGGGTCGACAGGCGGCGCTCGACTTCCTCAAGATAGATCTTCGCCGCCTCGGTGTTGGACTCGACTACCGCCTGACGAATTTCCTCCTCTTTGGCAGTCAGGGGCCGGCGTCTCGGCATTGCCGGCACGGCCACCGCATGCAGCAGGATCAATTCGCTGTCGGCAAATCCGGCCAGCCGTGTCGCCATGCCCAGCGCCGGCTCGGCCTTGGCCGAGCCATCCAGCGGAACCAATATCCTGCGGTAGGCGACGGATTCCTGCGGCTCGCGCGCTTCGCGGATCACCATGTAGGAGGTACCGGCGGCAACCAGCACCTTGTGAGCAACGCCCCCGAACGGGAATTCGGTCTGACCGCTGCCGCCGTAGGCCGACATCACGACCAGGTCAGCACCCTGCTCGCGAACGAAGGCGGCGATGCGATCCGCCGGACGACCCTCGTCGATCTCGAAGTCGGCCTCGATCCCTGCTTCATTCAGCCGGTCGGTCATCCCCTTCAGGTAGCGACGGGCCTCGATCTGATGCAGGCGCCAGTCCGGGCTGTCGCCGCAGTGCCCCTGTCGGTCCTGATCATCGACCAGGACCCGGAACAGCGTCAGCCGGGCGTTGCAGCACCTGGCCAGCGTGCTGGCGTGAGAAACCGCACCTTCCGCAAAATCAGAGCCATCCAGCGGCACGACGATTCTGTACATCCCCTGGCTCCTCCCGAAAAACGTCACTCGACCATATTAGTACATTCCGAATGTTCCCGATTGATGAAGGTCAAGGTCACACACGAAGTTCAGACACAAGGTTCAGACACGATCGTCTTCCAACGCCATCAGGGTCTGGGCGCCGGCTGCCACCTTGGCTTCCAGACCCAGGGTTTCCGGCAGCATGCGGGCAAAATAGAACCGGGCCACGGCCAGCTTGTCCTGATGCAGCGTCTGATGATCGGAGCCAGCGTCCAGGGCACGCTGCGAAATCGCCGCCATCCTGGCCCACATCCAGGCCAGCGCCGTCAGCGCAAACAGCCTCAGAAAATCGCTTGAAGCAGCGCCGGCTTCCAGCGGATCACGGCTCATCTGCTGGTAGACCAGCGCGCTGGTGCTGGCCAGCCGCTTGACGGACTGTTCCAGCGGGTCGACAAACTCTGCCATCCCTTCCTCTCCGCGCACGCTGTCAATGAACGACTGCACCGCCGAAAAGAACGACTTGAGCAGATCGCCGTTGTCGGCAACGAGCTTGCGTCCGACCAGGTCCAGCGCCTGGACCCCGTTGGTGCCTTCGTAAATCTGGGTGATGCGTACATCGCGCACGAACTGCTCGACCCCGGTGTCATGAATGTAGCCGGCGCCGCCGTGAACCTGCAGACCGAGATTGGCCACCTCAGAGCCCATGTCGGTAAAGAAGGCCTTGATGATCGGGGTCATCAGGGCGACAAAGTGTCCGGCCTGTCGGCGCCGTTCGGGATCCGGATGGCGATGCTCGATTTCCAGCTGCAGGCCGGTGTACAGCCCCAGGGCCCGAGCTCCCTCGACCAGGGCCCTGCTCTTGAGCAGCATGTAGCGCACGTCGGGATGAACGATGATGGGGTCGGCCGGCCGGTCGGGGTATTTCGGGCCGGCCAGCGAGCGCCCCTGCAGCCGCTCGCGGGCAAAGCTGGCAGCATTCTGGGCCGCCACGGAAGCCAGCCCCAGGCCTTGGATGCCGGTCACCAGGCGGGCGGCGTTCATCATCGTGAACATCTGCGCCAGGCCGCGATTTTCTTCCCCGACCAGAAAACCAACCGCATTGTCATACTGCATTTCACAGGTTGCCGAGGCCTTCATTCCCATCTTGCGGTCTACCCCGGCGCATCGCACCCGGTTGCGCTCACCAGCGTTACCATCGTCTTTTGGCAGAAACTTCGGCACGATGAAAAGGCTGATGCCCCGGGTGCCGGCCGGTGCATCAGGCGTGCGGGCCAGCACCAGGTGAACGATGTTGTCTGCCAGGTCGTGCTCACCGGCCGAAATCCAGATCTTCGTTCCCGAAATCCGGTAGCTGCCGTCGGTGGCCGGCTCGGCTCGAGTCCGGATCAGGCCCAGGTCCGTGCCGCACTGCGGCTCGGTGAGGTTCATGGTCCCGGTCCAGCGGCCTGCTATCATCGGCGGCAGGTAGCGCTGCTTCTGCTCATCCGAGCCATGTCGCTCGATCACCTCCACCGCACCATGAGTCAGGCCGGGATAGGCCGCAAACGAGGCGTTGGCGGCATTGAGCATCTCCGAAAGGCACAAACCGAGAAAAACCGGAAGGCCCTGCCCGCCGTAGTCCACATCGGCGGTCAGGCCGTTCCATCCGGCCTCGCAGTAGGTCTGGTATGCCTCGGCAAAGCCTTCCGGCAGTGTCGCCCGACCGTCGTCGTCCAGGCGCACCCCCTGCTCGTCACCCACTGCATTGAGCGGCTGCAGCACAGTCTCTGCCAGGCGTGCCCCCTCGCGCAAAATGGCGCGGATATCATCGGCCGAGCAGTCAGTCAGCGAGGGCAAATCGGCTGCCTGGTCCAGGTCAAGGAACTCTTCGACCAGGAAGCGAAAGTCATCCAGCGGGGCGCGGTAGACAGGCATGGGAAAGTCTCCAGGTTTTTCCATACGGTGGCGTATGGTTTGGAGCTTAGCATGAACGGAGGAGGAATGGGGAAAGGGAAAATGTAAAACGGGAGACGGGAAATGAGGCGCTTGCGGGAGGATTCGTGCGGCTGGACTGCGGTCATGCCTGCACCTTGTCCGGACCAGTCATTCCGTCTCAACCTGGCAGTCCTTTCCAATCCAGAGATGAGCCTGAAGGGCCTGGTTGATTGAACGTATTCAGGCGGCTGGGTTTTGGGCTCTGTTGATGGTTTGAAAGAGTTCGCTTTTGGCCTGTTTGAGGCGTT
>SKQS01000137.1 GCA_007118895.1 Wenzhouxiangella sp. | reverse complement strand
TTCAAGAACCTGTTTTATCTCTTTAAGAATGGAAACGGTCTTGTACACAGTAGCGACACTCATGGTGGGAAACCTGTTTCGCAGCTGCTCAAATATCTTTTCCACAGAGGGATGGCCATGGTTTTCCGCCAGTACTTCCAGAATGGCCAGGCGCTGGGGGGTTATCCTGTGGCCGGTCTTTCTGAGGGCCTCAACCATCTGCTCCAGGCGTGATGTTTTGTTTGAATCCAACATATAAATTAATGGACAGGCAAAAGTTTTTTCATAATGTTCTGTTTTTATTGGCTTTTTTTGGCAAATCAGAATGTCTTTTGGCCCAGACCAGGTATCTATTCAAATTTATTGCCTCTATTTATTACAACCAGGAACCAAGAGCAAGGAACTTTGAACTCTCAAGTAAATTACACTGCTGCGATATTTTGTTGGGGCAGGGAGGGACTGGCTCTCCCTGCCGGCCGAGGCAATAATTTACATCAAGTGCAGCCTTATCAATAATTGCTCCTTATTAATAATTATTATCCATAATGTTTGAAAAAGTCAAGCATGTTTATTAATAAAGATTTGGGTTGTAACTGGACAGTCAAAAGTTTTTTGTAGTATTTTGTTTTTATTGGGTTTCCGGCCTGGGAACAGCGAATAAAAGCCGAACTGGGGCTCGGCGTTCCCAGGAGAAAGCACCTGTAGCCTGAGACCGTGAGGTAATTTACTCGTTCATTGCTGTAACAAAAAACAAGAAAGTTTCAGATAAAAGCGGGATGGTCACTTGGCATTGGGACTGTCCCAGCTGGGAACTTATTCCCGGAACATGCTTTTTTTCTGCGCAAGCATCAATTTCGTCAAATCGAAATGTGAGTTGCGGGGACTGTCCCAGCTATGGTGCAGCATTCTTTTCTTATTGGGTTGCGGGCATGGCCCGCTTTAGTTACTCCCTGGTTTAGGCCCGGGCCCCCGGGTGGGACGCTTGCAAGTATTCCATAGTCCTGGGCAGAAGCCCGTTTATTCCTTGCCCGCAAACCTCACCCATGCTGTCCGTAATCCTCTGACCGCCATGGTAAGTTTTGCCCGGAGAATGTAAAGTGCGACCCGGAATGAAATAATATAGCATCAGGGAGGAACACATGTTTTTCTACATCAAGCTTTACCTCATGGCCGTGCCTGTCTTCTTCCTGGTGGACATGGTCTGGCTGGGATTGATTGCCAGGAATTTCTACCAGAAGCATCTTGGTTTTATCCTGAGCCCTGAAGTCAACTGGACTGCGGCCATCATTTTCTATCTCATATACATAGTCGGGATAATCTTTTTTGCGGTGGTCCCGGCTCTTGAAAAGGATTCCCTGGCCAGGGCCATTGTCTGGGGCGGACTTTTCGGCTTCTTTACTTATGCCACATATGAGCTGACCAACATGGCCCTGATAAAGGGCTGGCCCCTCAAGGTGGTCATTGTCGATGTGGCCTGGGGTTTTTTTCTGTGCGCCACCGTGGCCGCCCTGACCTTTTTGGGGGCAAAGTGGATAGGTTAATCTCACCTAAATAGCAGAGCCATGGAAAACCCGGCCATGGGGGTCAGGCTGAAGCCCACGCACAAGGCCACAAAGATCATCAGGCCGCGGCTGCCCGGTTTGCTGTCCAGCAAAGGGATGCCTGAAGCCCACAGTACAGTACATACCAGAAATATATACAGGTTTTCCAGACCCCTGGTCCCTGCCGCCGGAACGAAAAGAATCAGGGCCAGGGCAAACCCGTTAAGAACCAGAATCAGCCTCTGGTTGATCCAGTTTCCGAAAATGACCGTGATGCTTTTTTTGGAGCTTTTCCTGTCCGAGGGCTCATCAGGCAGTGAGGTACTCATGGCGCAGGTCAGGGCCAGAAGAAGCATCAGACCAATCAGGGGCCAGGATATAATGCTCAGGCTTCCGCTCTGGGCCAGATAGCCCATGACCGGGAGAAGGCCTCCCACTCCCAGCATCTGCAGGAATTCGCCGCCTCCCCTGTAGGAAAGCCGAAGCGGTCTGTAGCTGTAGGCCCAGACCAGCAAATGCCCGGCAAGAATCAGCAGGAGAGGTCCCCAGTTGTTCCAGAACCATCCCAGGACCACCCCGATGATCACACAGAAAAACCCCAGTGAGAGGGCAGCCAGAGCCAGGCTTCTTCTGGACAGGGAGCTGTCCACCAGAACCCTGGACCCGCCGGAAAATATATTATAGGTTCTATTTATGGTGTCTGTTTCCACATCAGCAACATCATTGGCAAAAACAATGAAAAGCTGAACAGACAAGCCATAAAGATGACAGAGGACGAAAATCCTCCAAGAAAAATGCCCCTGGGCATAAGCCATGGACTGGCCCAGGAGCAGGGGCAGGAAAATGTAGAGCTGGGAAGGCATTCTGGATGCCTGAATCCAGGCCCGGGGGCTGCCGGAAAAAAAGTAAGCAGAAAGTCCCCTGCCTTTAACCCGGCTTTTCCCGGAGTTAGTTTCTGATCTCTTCAGGCCCATTTTATATGGTTCCACCCCGCTAAATATTTTATTTCTAGTGCCTTAAACCAGGTTTGTCCACAGTACATGCACAAATAACACATGCACTGGCCCTGACTTGCGTACCGGTCCATGTCCCTTGACAACCAGACTCGTTTACTACATATTTTTTGTGGATGTAAAAAAATGTTATCTTAACATTACAGCGACACTTTATTTCAGCTCGAAGGGAACAGGCTCTTCCGGCACCCACTTGTCCCAAAAAACCAGACTCTTTGAGTGTAAAACATGCTCAAGTGGGTGCCGGAAGAGCCTGTTCCCGGTGGCCAAGGCGATAATTACACAAAATGCCGCTGTAGTGTTAAGGAATTTCAACAAAATTCATGTCTTTACCAGATATTCTTCTGAACACACTGGGAGCGGTACTTGTCCTCATGCTGGGAGCATGGATGCTTTCACTGCTCCGCCAGAAAGCCTGCGTGGCTGACTCTTTCTGGGGACTGGGCTTTGCAGTCATTACGTGGCTGGCCTGGTCAGCGGGTCCTGGCACTTCCAGGAGTCTTCTGGTGGTCCTGCTCATAAGCATCTGGGGGCTGCGTCTGTTTTTTCACGTTACCACGCGCAACTGGGGACAGCCCGAAGACCGGCGCTACAAAGCCATGCGGGAACATCACGGCAGGCATTTCTGGTGGTTCAGCCTATTCTCGGTTTTTATCCTCCAGGGCGTCCTGCTCTGGATTATATCCCTGGCCCCGCAGCTGGCCCAGCTGTCCGCTGTCCCGGCCAAGCTGACCTGGCTTGACGGGCTGGGCATATTTGTATTTGCCACAGGGTTCATATTCGAGACCGTCAGCGATTACCAGATGAAGTGTTTCCGCAGTAATCCAGCCAATAAAGGCAAGGTCATGGATAAGGGTTTATGGGGCTACTCCCGTCATCCCAACTATTTCGGAGAAAGCCTTGTCTGGTGGGGGATATTTATAATCGCCCTGGCCACCCCTTACGGCTGGTGGGCAATGATCAGTCCCTTACTGATAACCTTTCTGCTGCTCAAGGTATCAGGAGTGGTCATGCTGGAAAAGGATATCAGCCAGCGCCGCCCTGAGTATGAAAATTACAAGCGTGAAGTCAGCTCCTTCATCCCATGGTTCCCTGCCAGGAAATAACTACCGGTATCCGTTATGAACAACCAGATTAAACGTAACCATAATCCAGGAAATAAGATTGCTGTTGTCGGCGGCGGAGCGGCTGGAATAACAGCCTCATACTATCTCTCAAGCAAACATCAGGTTGACCTTTTTGAGGCGGCTCCAAAGCTTGGAGGGCACGTCCAGACCGTGACAGCTGATGATGGCGGCAACCGGAAAATCCCAGTGGATATGGGTTTTATCGTATTCAACAACAGAACTTATCCCAAATTCTGCCGTTTCCTGGAAGACCTGAAGGTCAAATCAGCTCCCACTGACATGTCTTTTTCCTACAGCGAACCCCATACCGGATTCGCCTATGCCGGTACAAGCTTCTCAGGTCTATTCGCACGCCGGGCCAATATCATCAGCCCCGGTTTCTGGAGAATGATCCTGGCGGTAGTCAGATTCTGCAGAAATATCTCCAGGGACCTGGAACAGGGACGCCTCAAAGATGGGACCCTGGGAGGGTATCTCCGTGAAAAAAAATATCCGGATATTCTTATGGACCGCTACCTTGGGCCTATGGTCAGGGCGATCTGGTCTGCCGAGGACCACGAGCCTGAAAATTTTCCCCTGGAGCGCTTTGCCAGGTTTTTTTCCAATCACGGTCTGCTGAGCATCAGGGGCGGGCCGACCTGGCTGTATATCCCTGGTGGGAGCCATACTTACGTCAAGGCCTTTGAAAAAAGCTTTCCCGGGACCATCAGGACAGGGTGTCCTGTAAAGGGAGTGTCCAGGAATAAAGGCACAGCCATGATCCACCTGGAAGACCAGGTCCTGGAATACGACGCCGTTGTTCTTGCCTGTCACGCGGATACCGCCCTGAAACTGCTCAAGGATCCTGACAATGAAGAAATCAGGCTGCTCAGCCCCTGGGAATATGTTGGAAACGAGGTGGTCACGCATACCGACCAGTCCTTTCTTCCTCCAAATCCCAGGGCATGGGCCTGCTGGAACGTCATCGCCCACCCCGGGGACACGGAAAAAAGGGTTCATGTCCATTACTGGATGAATCTTCTGCAGCGTTTTTCCGCCGGGAAGAACCATGTTGTCACCCTCAATCCCCGTCGCCCTGTTCCTGATGAGAAAGTGTCCCGCCGCATGGAAATGTTTCATCCCAGATTCAGCGCTTCAGCCCTCAAAGCTCAGGCTGAGCTGGCCTCTCTGCAGGGCGTAAGAAACACCTACTTCTGCGGAAGTTATCACGGCAATGGATTCCATGAAGACGCTGCTGCCTCTGGAGTCCGGGTGGCCGGACTGCTGGGAGCAGGACAATGAATTCCAGGGTGGTCCCGGTCAGCGTTTCCCATGAACGGCACCTGAAGAAGCATCACCGCTTCCAGTACAGATTCATGCTCCTGATCCTGGACCTGGACGAGCTCGATCATATTGACCGCTCTTCCAGGCTGTTCGGGCTGAACCGTTTCAGGCCGTTGTCCATCCTTGAGCGTGACTTTTTGAGCCCGGGCAGTCAGGGCATAAAGGAAAAGCTTTTCAGCCTTATTAAGTCAAAGACTTCGGCCATCATTCCCAATGATCCAACAGTCCTGCTTCTGACTTCCGGTAGGGTGATGGGCGGCGTCTTTAATCCGGTCAGCTTTTACTTTGTCTTCAACAGGTCCAGGGAGCTGATCTGCAGCGTGGCCGAGGTGAACAACACCTTTGGTGACAAGCACGTGTACATACTTGACAAGTCAGAAAACCCCGGGGATTTTCCGGCCAGGTACAGCGCGGACAAGGCCTTCCACGTCTCCCCCTTCTTTGACCTGAGCGGGAGATATGACTTCAGGTTCAGCGACGTGCGAAAAGAGCTGGACATCTCCATAAGCCTGATCAGGGACAAAAAAACAGCTCTTGAAGCAAGGCTCTGGCAAAGTGGTCCGGCCAGAGAGCTAAGTGACGTCAATTTACTCAAAACATGGATGTTTCATCCTCTGGCACCCAACCTGACCTATATTCGCATTCTCCGCCAGGCAGCCAGCCTTTATCTGGGCAAGAAACTGCCTGTCTTTACCAGGCCCCATCCTGAAAACCCCATGACCATACGGACAATGAAGGAGAAAACGGGTTTAGTGGATAAGACCGCCCAAAACCTGGTCATGAGCAGCCTTAAAAAATTCCGTAAAGGCCGCCTGGAACTGGAGCTGCCTGACGGAACGGTCCATGAGTTTGGAGGGGTTGAGCCCGGACCAGTTTGCCGGATGCGCATCATTGACAGCCTTTTTTTCAGAAAAATCCTGAAAAAAGAGGACGTGGGCCTGGGCGAGGCCTACACCATGGGCATGTGGACCACGGATGACCTGACAGGACTCATGGAACTTCTGATTATGAACATGGATCTCATGTCATACAAGGAGAACTGGGGTTTTGCCGGCAGAAGTCTGCACAAAGCCATGGTCATGGGCAGAAGGATGATCCCGGAAAACGATCCTCCTGGCAGCAGAAAAAACATCCGGTCCCATTATGATCTGTCCAATGATTTCTTTGCCAGGTTTCTTGACCCCACCATGACTTATTCGTGCGCGGTGTTTGAAAACCTTGAGGATATGAAGTCCACTTCCAAGACTGTTTCGGTCGCGGATCTTGAAGGAGCCCAGAAGCGCAAGTATGATCTTGTGGCCAGGGCAGCGGGTATAAAACCGGGGGATCATGTCCTTGAAATGGGTTGCGGCTGGGGGGGATTTGCCTTTTTTGCGGCCACAGAGCTTGGGTGCCGGGTCCATGCAGTTACCATATCAGAGAAACAGCACCAGTATGTTCAGAAATATGTAGAATCCAGGGGGCTTCAGAAAGATATCATCGCGGTCCAGGCTGATTACCGCAGCCTCAAGGGACAGTTTGACGCCCTGGTGTCCATTGAAATGCTGGAGGCTGTAGGGCATAAGTATCACCCTGACTTTTTCCGGGCTGTGGACAGGCTTCTCAAACCTGGAGGCCTGGCCTGCATCCAGACCATCACCATCATTGACCAGCGCTACGAAACTTACCGCAAAACCCGGGACTGGATCAGTACATATATGTTTCCCGGAGGCCTTCTGCCCTCTCTTGAAAGAATCACCAGAGTCCTGACAGGTCACACCTCCCTGTCAATAGCCGGGATCAGGGACATCGGACCTCACTACGGTCCCACCCTGGGAGCCTGGAAAAAACGTTTCCTGGATACCAAACAGGATATAATAGCCATGGGTTTTGACGACAATTTCATCAGAACCTGGGAATACTACTTCAGCGTCTGCCAGGCAGGATTCAATCAACGCCACATCAGAGACCTGCAGATAGTCCTGGACCGGCCTCAATACAGGCAATGCTGTTAAATTATCAACGCATAGACAGCATGCCCTGGCTGCTGTTCACCAGGTTTCCATAAAAATCCAGGAGACCTTGTTTTTATTGGTGGTGCCCCCGCCAAGATTCGAACTTGGGCAAACCAGGATTAGGAATCCTGTGCTCTATCCTACTGAGCTACGGGGGCGTTCAGAATTTCAAAGGTTTGCGGAGCAGGAATTTAGGCTTACTGCTGAGAGCCTGTCGCAAAAAACAAGAAAATGTGTGGCAGTGTTTCGTGACAGGTCGCTGGGCATTGGGACTGTCCCTCGCTG
>SKQS01000002.1 GCA_007118895.1 Wenzhouxiangella sp. | reverse complement strand
TTCAGATCCGACTTGATGCGGTCGGGAATTTCAACCAGATCCTTCTCGTTTTCAGCCGGAATCAGTACGGTCTTGATTCCTCCGCGCAGGGCCGCCAGCAGCTTTTCCTTCAGTCCACCGATCGGCAGCACCTTGCCGCGCAGGGTTATCTCTCCGGTCATGGCAACATCCGATCGAACCGGCACGCCACACAGCACCGACACCAGAGCAGTGACCATGGCGATTCCGGCACTGGGCCCGTCCTTGGGCGTGGCGCCTTCGGGCACATGAATGTGCAGATCCCTTTTCTGATAGAACTCTTCGTCGATCCCCAGCGTCCGGGATCGAGACCGAACCACCGATAGCGCCGCCTGGACAGACTCCTGCATGACCTCGCCGAGCTGGCCGGTCTGCAGCAGCTTGCCCTTGCCAGGCACCGCGTTGGCCTCGATCTGCAGCAGCTCGCCACCGACTTCTGTCCAGGCCAGCCCGGTCACCTGGCCGATCTCGTTGGAATCCTCGGCACGACCGTAGCGGTACCGGCGCACACCCAGGTAACGGCCCAGATTACGTGTCGTTACCTGGCGACGGGTCATCTCTTCATCCAGGGTCAGCTCCTTGACCACCTTGCGGCAAATCTTGGCCAGCTCGCGCTCCAAGCTGCGCACCCCGGCCTCACGGGTGTAGTAGCGGATGATGTCGGTGATCGCGGTATCGCTGACGCTGAGCTCTTCTTCCTTCAGGCCATGCTGCTTGATCTGCTTGGGCAACAGGTATCGGCTCGCGATATTGAGCTTTTCGTCCTCGGTGTAGCCGGGAATGCGGATGATTTCCATCCGGTCCAGCAGCGGAGGCGGGATATTCAGCGAGTTGGCGGTTGCCACGAACATCACCTCTGACAGGTCGAAGTCGACCTCCAGGTAGTGATCGGAAAAACTGTTGTTCTGCTCCGGATCCAGCACCTCGAGCATGGCCGAGGACGGATCACCGCGAAAATCCATCGACATCTTGTCGAGCTCGTCGAGCATGAACAGCGGGTTGCGCGTGCCAACCTTGCCGAGGTTCTGCAACACTCGCCCCGGCATTGACCCGATGTAAGTCCGCCGATGACCGCGAATTTCGGCCTCGTCGCGCACGCCTCCCAAGCTCATGCGGATGAACTTGCGCCCGGTTGCACGAGCGATCGACTTGCCAAGCGAGGTCTTGCCCACGCCCGGAGGACCCACCAGGCACAGAATCGGCCCGCGCAGCTTCTTGACCCGCTGCTGCACCGCCAGGTATTCGAGAATGCGTTCCTTGACCCTTTCCAGACCGTAGTGGTCCTGCTCGAGCACTTCCTCGGCTGCCGCCAGCTTGTCGTGGATCCGGCTGCGCTTTTTCCACGGCATCATCAGCATCCAGTCGAGGTAGTTGCGCACTACTGTAGCCTCGGCCGACATCGGCGACATCATCTTCAACTTCTTCAGCTCCGACTGGGCCTTCTCCATGGCCTCCTTCGGCATGCCGGATTTCTCGATCCGCGCTTCCAGATCGCCCAGGTCAGATCCGGATTCATCAAGATCGCCCAGCTCCTTCTGGATCGCCTTCATCTGCTCGTTGAGGTAGTACTCGCGCTGGCTCTTCTCCATCTGGGTCTTGACCCGGCCGCGGATACGCTTTTCGAGCTTGAGCACGTCCATTTCGCCTTCGACCAGCGCCATCAGGCGCTCCATGCGCTCGCGCACTGATTCGATCTCGAGGATCTGCTGCTTGTCCTCGATGCGGATGCCCAGATGCGCGGCGATGGTATCGGCCAGACGGCTGGGATCATCGATGCCTGCCAGGGTGGTCAACAGCTCCGGCGGAATCTTGCGGCTGAGCTTGACGTACTGTTCGAACAGCCCCATCAGGCTGCGCGCGGTCACCTCCAGCTCCGCCGGGTCTTCATCTTCTCCGGCTTCGAGATATTCCCAGTTTGCAGTCAGGTAGCCCTCGGTATCGGTGAGATCGGTCACCCGCACTCGCCTGACCCCTTCGACCAGCACCTTGGTGGTGCCGTCGGGAAGGCGCAGCATCTGCAGTACGCTGGCGATGGTTCCGCTCTTGTAGAGATCCTTGGGCTCGGGTTCTTCAATCTCCGGGCTCTTCTGGGTCAGCAGCAGAATCTGCTTGTCGCCGTTCATCGTCTCCTCCAGCGCCCTGACCGAGCGCTGACGGCCGACAAACAGCGGGATGACCATGTGGGGATAGACCACCACATCGCGCAGGCTCAATACCGGAGTCGGTTGACGCGGTGCATCTCGTTCCGAGGGCGGCAGGTTCTGACTGACCATTTCTGAATATCTCACTGACGCCCTCTGTGGGCGACTCAAGGGATGATGTTTACCGAGGATTGTATATTGGCCCCCGGCTACGGCGATTCAACCCGCCGCGGGGTGGATTGGCGGCGCCAGCCTCAGGAATCGCCAGCGGCGCGCTGCTGCTTGCCTTCGTAAATGATGTAGGGCTCGGCCTCGCCGTTGATCACGGCCTCATCGACTACCACCTTGGACACGTTGTTGCTGGAGGGCAAGTCGTACATGCTGTCGAGAAGCACGTTTTCCAGGATGGTCCGCAGACCGCGCGCGCCGGTCTTGCGCGCCATCGCCTTGCGGGCAATGGCATGCAATGCATCCTGGCGCACTTCCAGCTCACAGTTGTCCATTTCGAACAGCTTGCGAAACTGCTTGACCACGGCATTTTTCGGCTCGACCAGAATCCTGACCAGCGCCGCCTCGTCAAGCTCCTCGAGCGTAGCGACCACCGGCAGGCGGCCAACGAACTCGGGGATCAGTCCGTAGCGGATCAAGTCTTCCGGCTCGACGGAGCTGAGAAGCGTCGACAGACTGGTCGACTCGGCCATCCGGACCTGGGCCTGAAAACCGATGCCGGCAGCCTGCGAGCGGTCCTGGATCACCTTGTCCAGGCCGGCGAAGGCGCCGCCGCAGATGAACAGGATATTGCGCGTGTCGACTTGCAGGAACTCCTGCTGCGGATGCTTGCGTCCGCCCTGCGGCGGCACCGAGGCCATGGTGCCCTCAATCAGTTTCAGCAGCGCCTGCTGAACGCCCTCACCGGACACATCGCGGGTAATGGACGGATTTTCGGCCTTGCGCGAAATCTTGTCGATCTCGTCGATGTAGACGATACCGGTCTGCGCCTTCTCGACATCGTAGTCGCATTTCTGCAGCAGCTTCTGAATGATGTTCTCGACATCCTCGCCAACGTACCCGGCCTCGGTCAGCGTGGTCGCATCGGCGATGGTAAACGGCACATTGAGCAGCCGGGCCAGGGTTTCGGCCAGCAGCGTCTTGCCCGAGCCGGTAGGCCCGATCAGCAGGATGTTGCTCTTGGTCAGCTCGACATCATCACGGCTCTGGCTCGACTCCAGCCGCTTGTAATGGTTGTAGACAGCGACCGACAGCACCTTTTTGGCCGGCTGCTGGCCGATCACATACTGGTCCAGAAAGGCGTGAATTTCCTGAGGGGTAGGCAGCTGCTCGCGGTCGCTGATCTTGCCCTCTTCCAGCTCCTCGCGAATGATGTCGTTACACAGCTCGACGCATTCATCGCAGATGTAGACGCTGGGCCCGGCAATCAGCTTTCGGACTTCATGCTGACTCTTGCCGCAGAAGGAGCAGTAGAGGATCTTGCTGTCGCTGGTCGATTCGCTCATGCCTTGTTGCTACACCGGCGGTCGGAAAACGCCCATAGTCTAACCGAAAAGGTCACTTCGATTCGGTAACGCGGCGGTCGAGCACCCGGTCGATCAGCCCGTATTCGCGGGCCTGCTCGGCCGACAGGAACTTGTCCCGGTCGGTGTCCTGCTCGATCTGCTCCAGCGGCTGCCCGGTGTGCTGATGCAGGATGCCGTTGAGCTTTTCCTTGATCTTGAGGATCTCGCGGGCATGAATGTCGATATCCGAGGCCTGACCCTGGAAGCCGCCCAGCGGCTGGTGGATCATGACCCGTGAATGCGGCAGGCAGTAGCGCTTGCCGGCCGCACCTGCCGCCAGCAGCAAGGCACCCATGCTGGCGGCCTGGCCGACGCACATGGTCGCCACGTCTGGCTTGATGTACTGCATGGTGTCGTAGATCGCCAGGCCGGCGGTCACCACGCCACCCGGCGAGTTGATGTAAAGGTTGATGTCCTTTTCCGGGTTTTCCGACTCCAGGTACAGTAGCTGGGCGACAATCAGGTTGGCAGCGTGATCCTCGATCGGCCCGACCACAAAGATCACCCGCTCCTTGAGTAGCCGCGAGTAGATGTCGTAGGCGCGCTCGCCGCGGGCCGATTGCTCGACCACCATCGGCACCAGGTTGAGGGCTTTTTCGTTCATGCCTGTTCCATCGCTTCCTTGAAGCTCACTGACCGCGAGTTTACCGCGGCCTTGTCAATGACCAGTTCAACGACCTGCTCCTCCAGCACCATGTTGCGCACGCTGTCCATCAGCTGCTCGTTACTGCGGTACAGCTCGATGACCTGGGCCGGCTGCTCGTAGGTGTCGGCCAGTTCCTCGATCTTCTGCTGAATCCTTGCCTCATCGACGCTGACCGCATGATGCCGGGCCAGCTCGCCCATCACCAGCCCCAGGCGCACCCGCTTTTCAGCCGACTCGCGGAACTGCTCCAGCGGCAAGGGCTCATCCTGGCCGCTTTGCTGCTGAACCTGGGACTGCAGCTGACGGGCTTCCTGAACAATCGCGCTGTCGGGGATCTTCAGCTCACTGAACTGCTCGAGCAGGCCGTCAGTGACCGCCTGCTTGAGCCGGTTGCCGGTGGCGTTGCGCAGCTCGCGCTCGAGATTGCGCCGCACGTCCTGGCGAAGCTGATCGACTCCGCCCTCGACGCCGAAGCTGGCGGCAAAATCATCGTCAACCTCAGGCATGCTGGAAGTCTCCACGGCACTGACCTTGAGGCTGACCTCGGCAGTGTTGCCGGCCAGGGCAGCGTCACGGTAGTCGTCGGGGAAGCTCAGTTCCAGGGTCTTTTCATCACCGGGTTCGACACCGGTCAGCGCCTCGTCCAGGGCCGGAAAATGGCTGGAGGCTCCCAGTACCGGGGCAATTTCATGGCGGCCGGCCTCGGGCACGCGCTGCTCGCCGAGCATCGCCACGTATTCGGCGCGGACCCGATCGCCCGCCTCGGACGGACGCTCGGCCGGGCGCCACTTGCGCCGCTGTTCGCGCAGGGTCTGGATCATGTCATCGACATCGGACTCGGCCACTTCAGCCTCCAGGCGCTCGATCTCGAGGCCGGACAGGTCCATCTCTGGCAGATCGGGGAACACTTCAAGCTCGGCGGTAAATTCCAGTCCCGAGTCCTCGCTGCCCGGTCGGGGCTCGATCCGGGTCACGCCGGCAACCTTGAGTCCCTGCTGGCCGATCGCCTCTTGCAGACTGGCCTGCATGACTTCCTGCAGCACTTCCTGCCGAATCTGTTGGCCGTAGCGCTGACGAATCACGTTCATCGGCACCTTGCCGGGGCGAAAACCCTTCAGTCGAACCTGGCGACGCAACTCGCCCAGGCGCGAATTGATCTGACCCTCGATGCTGTCTTCGGGCACCTGAACGGTCATTCGCCGCTCCAGGTCACCGGTCTTTTCCACGGATACCTGCATGCTTGCTCTGCAACCCTGAGTTATTGATTAAAGCTAAGTAAGGCTCTTTAGATCCAAACGAACCTGCGATGTGATTGGTGGGCCGTCAGGGACTCGAACCCCGAACCTACTGATTAAGAGTCAGCTGCTCTACCACTTGAGCTAACGGCCCATATAATCTTCGAATATCATTATTGAAAACCAGCCGGCCCCGCACGACGGACCCGGCCGGCAGAATATGGGGTGAGCGACGGGGGTTGAACCCGCGACCTCTGGAGCCACAATCCAGTGCTCTACCAACTGAGCTACGCCCACCATGGCTTTAACCCGGACTATTCATGACCCGGCCTACTGCGACGACTCCAGGCCCCGCATCTGCGACGTTTCGCTCGGTCGCGAATCCTCACCGTAGGGGTGGCTACGCCTCCGGTTCGCTCGGTCGCGAAACGCCCCATCTACGGGACCTGGAGCCGTCTCGCTACGTCCGGGTCATGAATAGTCCGGCTTTAAAAATCCGCAAACCTGCGGCAACCTGCCACCTGCTTGCGTTCCAATTGTAACCTGCCAGCCCAGGGTCTGGCGCGCCCGGCAGGACTCGAACCTGCAACCGCCGGCTTAGAAGGCCGATGCTCTATCCAGTTGAGCTACAGGCGCAGAATCAACCCTGAACCAGAACCTCAAGGCGACAAGCTGGTCGGGGTGGCAGGATTCGAACCTACGACCTACTGCTCCCAAAGCAGTTGCGCTACCAGGCTGCGCTACACCCCGAGTCTTAGCCGGCTAATGGTACGGATTTGGACCCCCGGGGTCAATGAAAATCCTATTTCAGCTGCTCCAATACGTACGCACCGGGCACTCGAACTCCTGAACACTCCCCTGCCCGCTGGTTCCGCTCGGGCTGCGCGCCGGCGCCAGCAAACAGGATTCAGAGGGCATCGGGCGACATCCGAGCGCTCGCGACCTGCCCGGGTGATCGGCCTGGTCGATTTCCGATCAGTCGGTGGCCTGAATCCGGTACGACCGGCTCACTGCCACCGATCGTCAGATGCCTTCGATCATGCGGCTGGCGACACAGTAGAACTCGGGCTGTTCTCGTTGGCTGATTCCGCCACCCGCCCAGGCCGCGAGCGCTCAAATGCCCCCCGCTGCGAAAGCTTTCAGGCACCTGAAAGAGCTTACGGCTACGCCGCTCGGCTCGAACCGATTGTCTATTGGTCGGAGGTTCGAATGTGGCCTCGATACGAAAAAAGCCCCGTCGCGTGACGGGGCTTCGATGAATTATGGCGCGCCCGGAAGGATGGCTGCGCCCGCTTCGCGGGCTTGTCCTTCGGACTGGCGCTTACGCGCCAGCGATTGCTCGGCAAGCCTCGCAATTCGAACCGATTGTTTATTGGTCGGAGGTTCGAATGTGGCCTCGATACGAAAAAAGCCCCGTCATGTGACGGGGCTTCGGGAATTATGGCGCGCCCGGAAGGATGGCTGCGGCCGCTGACGCGGCCTTGGCCTTCGGCCTGAAGCGCTTGCGCGCTTCAGCGAGCTCGCGGCTTCGCCGCTCGGTTCGAACCGATTGTTTATTGGTCGGAGGTTCGAATGTGGCCTCCGATACGAAAAAGCCCCGTCGCGTGACGGGGCTTCGGGAATTATGGCGCGCCCGGAAGGATTCGAACCTCCGACCGCCTGGTTCGTAGCCAGGTAC
>SKQS01000048.1 GCA_007118895.1 Wenzhouxiangella sp. | reverse complement strand
GCGGGAACGAAAGGGCGGTTTTGCGCAGCAAAGGAGCCCTGTAGTGGAGCCGTCAGCGCGTGCCTTGCCACGAACGCCCACAGACAAGCTGAATGAGGCTTTGAATATGAATGTCTTAGTAATACAGACAATGCAATTCCTGTTGAATCAGGCGGCTTGACGGGCCCTTGCCGGTCTTTGCGCCGCGTTTCTTAGGCCGTCAAGTCACCACGGTGATCGGGCTGCGGGAATGACGAATGACCTTGTCGCTGACGCTGCCCAGCATCAGGCTCTGCATGCGCGAAAGGCCGCGCCGGCCCAGAATCACCAGCACCGCCGGGTCATCTTCCGTGTAGCGGATGATTTCCTCGGCCGGGTCGCCGATCGACGTTTCCGGATCCAGCCATTGCACCTCGTCATCATCGATTTCCGAGCGGACCTTGTCGAAGGCGCGCTGGGCGGCCGACTGCGCGGCCTGGTCGATCTGGGCCCGCGACAGGCCGGCCATGCCGATGATCTCTACCGAGGCGGCCGGGTATACATGGAACAGCCGAACGCCCACATCCATGGCGCCAGCCAGCTCGACGGCAAACCTGGCCGCGCGCAGGGCGTTGTCCGAACCGTCCACCGGCACCAGTATTTCCTTGATGTTGTCGCTCATATCGACTTCTGCTCCCGTATCACTCGTACATTCGACCTTCAATTCTACTCGCTTCAGGGGAAAAATCGCATGGTCGCAATACCCCAGCTGATCAGCACGCTGCCCAGACCGGCCCAGGCCAGCAAGCTCCACTCAAGGTGATCCGACCGCAACTGCCTGAACATCAGGAACAGCATCAGCGGCACGATGTAGTAGCGCTGCTCGATCAGCCCCATGGTCAGAAGCGACAGCACGGTGACCGGGTACAACCAGTAATGGGCCGGCCGTCGCAGCGGGGTGACGGCGATAGACAGGGCCGCCCAGGCGATCGCGAAAGCCGAAACGATCCTCAGCCAGATTGACTCGTCGAGCAGTCCGAGCAGCTGGTTGCGCAGGAAATAGCCTGGCCCAGGGTCGTTATAGGGATGAACGATGGCAAAGCCGGTCACGTAGTGCACCCCCATGACCAGCCCGAGAATTACCAGCAGCGGGTAGCGCCGCAGCAGTCGGCCAATCGCTGGTGCGTTGGCCAGGTGCAGCGGCAGCAGCAGCACAAACACCACCAGCAGCATGAAATAGACCTGCAGGAAATTCAGTCCGCGAATCCGGTGCGCGGCTCGATCACCGACCACGATGCCGTCGTTGACGGTCACAAAGACCGCAAAGGCGACCAGCGGCAGCAGCAGCGGCCAGACCTTCAAAAGCAGCCGCCAGGCCGCGACAGCCAGCACGCGCCAGGACTGTTCCGGATCGCTGCGATTCGTCCCGACAAATTGACTTCGCAGCCCGGACTGCTCCAGCGCCATCAGGCCGAACAGCCCCCACCAGATCAGACTGGTCTGGCGCCAGGCCAGCGCCACCACGCCTAGAGCTGCCAGCCACAGCAGGCGCCCGGCGGTCAGCAGCAACAGGCCGGCCATGACCAGCGCGGCAGATGCCAGATCGGTGTAGAGCAGGAACCAGAACGGCCAGATGATCGGGCACAGCAGGATCTGCAGACAGCGCAGCAGCGGCCGGTCGGCGCCATCTCGCTGAAGCCAGACCAGCGCCAGCATCAGCCCGCCCAGGGCCAGCAGCGCTGACAACACGCGCAGGCCGCGCAGGCTTTCGATGCCGGCCGGCCAGGCCATGGCAGTGACCGCGGCATGGTAGCCGGGCAGCACGGTCAGCTGCGGGACCCGGCTGAAATCACCGTCGAGAAAGCGCTGAATCTGGGCCTGGTGGAAGGCCTCGTCTATGTATTGCTGATCGGCCGGAAGGACGAAAAACAGCATCAGCAGCAGGCTTGCCAGGCAGATTGCGCCCAGCACCAACACCGACCGCAGCGTCATGAGGATTCCAGCAGACTGGCCAGTCCGTCCTCGTCGAGCACGGTAATTCCCAGTTCTTTCGCCTTGTCCAACTTGCTCCCCGGGCTGTCCCCCACAATTACCGCGGTGGTGTTCTTCGACACGCTACCGGTAACCCGGGCGCCCAGCCCCTCCAGTCTGGTCTTGGCCTCGGATCGGGTCATCTGCTCCAGGCTGCCGGTCAGCACGAAGGTCTGGCCGGCCAGGGGCTGCGAGCCGCCCTCGTTTTCCGGTTCCGCTTCCTGCCACCGCACCCCCGCCTCGGCCAGCGCGGTCAGCACCTGGCGATTGTGCGGCTCATCGAAGAACGCGCGGATATGGCGGGCCATGATCGGGCCGACATCGCGTACCGCTTCCAGCGCTCCGACATCGGCGGCAATCAGCTTGTCCAGGGTGCCGAAGTGGCGGGCCAGGTTGCGCGCGCTGACCTCGCCGACTTCGCGTATTCCCAGCGCGAACAAGAGCCGCGCCAGCGGCACCTGGCGTGAGCGGGCTATGGCCTGGACCAGGTTGCTCGCCGATTTCTCGCCCATGCGCTCGAGTGAGGCCAGGGTGTCGCCATCCAGCCGGTAAAGATCGGCCGGGGAGTGAACCAGGTCGGCCTCGACCAGCTGCTCGATCAGCCGCGTACCCAGTCCGTCGATGTCCATCGCCTTGCGCGAGACGAAATGCTCCAGCGCCCGCTTGCGCTGGGCAGGACAGACCAGGCCGCCGGTACAGCGCGCCACCGCCTCGTCCTCGACCCGGGCCACTGCCGACCCGCAGGCCGGACAGGATTCGGGCATGGACCATGGCCGGGCATCGTCAGGGCGTTTGTCCAGCACCGGCCCCACCACCTCGGGGATGACATCACCGGCGCGGCGCACGATCACCATGTCGCCGGGCCGAACGTCCTTGCGCCTTACCTCGTCGGCATTGTGCAGGGTGGCGTTGGTGACGGTAACGCCACCGACAAACACCGGCGCAAGCCTTGCCACCGGCGTCAGCGCCCCGGTGCGCCCGACCTGTACCTCGATATCGATCAGCCGGGTCATTTCTTCTTCGGCCGGAAACTTGTGCGCCAGCGCCCAGCGCGGGGCCCGCGAGACAAAGCCCATCTCGCGCTGCTGGTCCAGGTCGTCGACCTTGTAGACCACCCCGTCGATCTCGAAGTCCATCTCGTCGCGCCGGACCAGCAGATCGGCGTGGTAGGCCAGAAGATCCTCGACGCCACTGACACGACGGACTTCAGGATGAATCGGCAGACCCCATTCACGCAGCTGCTTGAGCATGGCCGCGTGACTGTCCGGCAGGGCCTCGCTGGTTGCCGAGCCGTAGCAGAAGAATCTCAGCGGTCGTTGCGCGGTGATCTTCGAGTCGAGCTGCCGCAGGCTGCCGGAGGCGGCGTTGCGGGGGTTGACGAAAGTCTTCTGATCGGCCGCGGCCAGGCGGCGGTTGAGGTCGGCAAAGCCCGAACGGCTCATGCAGATCTCGCCGCGTACTTCCAGCAAATCCGGCGGCTTGCCGCGCAGGCTCAGCGGCACGCTGTCGATGGTGCGCACATTGCTGGTCACATTCTCGCCGGTGTAACCATCGCCGCGGGTGGCGGCCAGCACCAGTCGGCCGGACTCGTAGCGCAGGGCGATTGCCACCCCGTCCAGCTTGGGTTCGGCCACGTAGTCGATGGTTGCCAGATCGAGCTGGTCACGGATGCGACGATCGAACTCACGCACCTCCTGCTCGCTGAAGGCGTTGGCCAGCGACAGCATGGGAACGGCATGTTCGACCGTCTCGAAGCCCTCGGCGGGCGCCGCCCCTACCCGCTGGGTGGGCGAGTCATCGGAAATCAGTTCGGGCCATTCCTGCTCGATTCTTTCCAGCTCGCGCAGCAGGCGGTCGTACTCGGCATCGGGAACCGTGGGGTCCTCGAGCACGTAGTAGCGGTAGTTGTGCTCCTGTAGCGCCTCACGCAGCGCCTGCGCACGCTCGGCAAGCTCGGCCGGTGGTCCGGCGGATCGTCCCATGCGCTCGATTAACGCGGCAGACCGTGGCGGCGGTCGTATTCGCGCATTTCCTCGCGCACCTGGGCGATGCGCTGGCGCGTCAGCAGGCAGCGTGCATCGTCGAGCACGTCGGCCTGCAGCAGTTCGGCCAGGCGCTTGCCGGTAGCCAGCATGGCATCCCAGGCATCCAGCGCGCTGACCGGCGCCGGCAATGTGGCAAACAGGGTCACGCCCGGACTCTTGAAGGTATTCCACGAAGACGGGTCGAAACTGCCTGGCGCAGTCAGGTTGGCCATGCTGAATACAGGCCGGTTGCCGCCCTGCTGGCGACGATGGAAGATGTTCATCTCACCGAACTGCAAGCCGGCCTTTTCGGCGGCATCAAGCAGGTCCGAGCCATCGATGGTCCGCTCCTCGCGGCGCTTTACGTAAAGGGTAATGATCTTTTCCGGTGCCGATGCCGCGGCCGGGGCGGCTGCAACCGGGTCCAGGCTGGGTTCGCGCCGCACCTCGGCGGTGGTGGCCGAGGAGCTTTCTGCCGGGGTGGAAACCACCGGTTCGGTTCTCTTGTTGTTGTCCGAACGCCGCTCAGCCCCCTCTTCAGGGGTGTCCTCGAGGCCGTCCAGGCGCGGCTCGCGCCGGGTCAGGCCCCAGCGGGCATGGTTGCGACGGCTCTCGCCGGGCGGACGATGAAACAAAACGATGGCGGCCAGGATGACCAGTCCGATCAGAATCAGGATCAGGCGCAAGTTGTCCACGGCGTGCTCATCTCGGCTCGAAGGCTACGAAAGTCTATCATTCAGCCGGCTGTTTCGTAACATGCTCAGGTTTCTGACCGGCCGCATCGCTGGACCCGGTGCAAAGTTATCTCATGCGCTGGCCGAGGCCAGCTCCACTGCCTTGTCGAGGTCCACGGTGACCAGCCGGGAAACGCCAGCCTCGCGCATGGTCACCCCGAGCATCTGGTGGCAGACCTCCATGGTCACCTTGTTGTGGGTGACGATGACGAACTGCACCCGCTCCGACATCTCGCGAACCATGTCCGAGAAGCGACTGACATTGGCATCATCCAGCGGCGCATCAACCTCGTCCAGCAGACAGAACGGCGCCGGATTGAGGTTGAAGATCGAGAACACCAGTGAGACCGCGGTCAGCGCCTTCTCACCACCGCTCATCAGATGGATACGACTGATCCGCTTGCCGGGCGGTCGGGCCATGATCGCCACCCCGGCCGTCAACCAGTCCTCGCCGACCATTTCCAGGTAGGCATGGCCGCCGCCGAACAGGCGCGGAAACAGGTTTTCCATGTTCTTGTTGACCCGCTCGAAGGTTTCCCGATAGCGCGTACGGGTATCGCGATCGATGCGATTGATTGCCTTTTCCAGCGTCGCCAATGCCTCCTCCAGATCGGTATGCTGACGATCCAGGTATTCCTTGCGCTCGGATTCGGTCTGGTATTCCTCGATAGCCGCCAGGTTGACCGGTTCCAGGCGCCGGATCTTTTCCTCCAGCTTTTCAAGCTGTTCCTGGAAGGCCTGGGTCTGACTGCCTTCAGGCAGCTCGGCCAGCAACTCCTCGAGACTGGCGCCCAGCTCCTCGACACGACCAGCCAGTGTCTCGGCGCGCAGCTGGCTTTCCTTGACGGCCATCTGGCGATCGGACTGCTGCTGGCGAACTTCCTCGGCCTCGGCAGCGGCTGACTGGCGAGCCTCGTCGCGCTCGCGCCACTCGGCCTCGAGTCGCTCGACTTCGCTGCGGGCCTCGCGCAGACGCTTGTCGATCTCCAGCCGCTTTTCCAGCAGTCGATCACGATTGCGCTGCTGCTCGCGCACCGGCCCATCGCCCTGGGCCAGCGCCTGGCTGAGTTCGATAAAGCGGGCCTGGAGCTGGCCGATCTGATTGTCCATGCGCGCAATCGACTGCTTGAGAGAATCCAGTCCAGCCCGTCCGGACTCAAGCTGCAGCGCGACGGATTCGCGATGGCTGGTCGCCTCGCGCTGCCGGTCCCTGGCCTCGGCGCGGGATGCCTGCAGCCGCTGTTGTTCCTGACGCAACGGCTCGCGTTCGGCCTCGTTCTCGGCCATGACCGACATCACCGTCTCCAGCTCGCTGCGAGCCTGGCCGACGGCTTCCCGGTCCTGGGCCTGGCGCTGACGCAGCCTTTCGGCTTCCTCGCTGGCCGACTGTTGCTGACGCTTCAGCGCCTGCAGACGATTGCCCAATGCCGACAGCTGACCCTGGACCTGGGCACGCTTGCGACGCAGCTCGTCGAGCCGGGCAGCGGTCTGTTGTTGCTCCTGCTCAGCCACGGCCAGCGCTTCGCGGCCATCAGCCAATCTGCCTTCCAGCTCCGTAATGCGGGCTGCCAGTTCAGCGGCCCGGCCATCGCAATCCCTGATTTCGCCCTCGCGCTCGAGTTTGCCGGCCTCATCGGCCTCGGCGCCGGCCACCCGCAGCCAGCCGGGACCCAGCCATTCGCCGTCCGGGGTAATCATCGACTGGCCGGGCTCGAGCCGCTCCACGCTTTCCAGCGCCGTGGCCAAATCCGGCGCAAGCTGCACCTGATTGAGCCAGGCGGTCAGGGCCCCGGCTCCATTAACCAGCTCGGCAAGTGTCTCGGGGCGCGGTTCGACCGCCAGGTCACCGACTGCCGACAGCCCGGCCGGCAGCTTGCCGCCGGCAGTAATCCGCCCCAGCTTGTCGATGACGAAAGCATCCAGCCAGCCGGACAGCACTGTCTCCACCGCGGTGGTCCAGCGCTTGTCTCTGAGCTCAAGCCGCTTGAGCAGAACTTCCGCGTCTTCGCAGCCGGCCCGCTTCAGCCAGCGCCCGGCAGATTCGCTGCGCTTGTCGGGCCGGTTCAGAACGCGCAATGATTCGGCCCGCGCCAGGCACTCGTTGCGATCGGCGCGCACGCCTTCCAGTTCGTCGCGTAGCGACTCGATCTGCCGGCGGTGGTTCTCGATGCTGCCGCGACCGGTATCGGACTGCTCCTGTGCCTCGCCGACTTCGCGCTCCAGGCCAGCCAGCTCTGACTGGCTGCTTTCCTGCTCGGTCTCAAGCTGCTCCAGCGCGCCCTGGCCACTGGTCTTATCCAGCGCGGCCAGGCGCTCGCTGGCGCGGCTCATCCGGTCATCAAGGTGCTCGATACGCTGCTTGAGCAGCGCAGCGCGGCTACCTGCCTCGGAGGCCGACGACTGGTGAGCTTCCCAGCGTTGCTGCCAGTCGGCCAGCGCCTGCTCTGCCGTCTCCACGGCTGAAACTGCACCGGTTTCGGCCTCTCGGGCCTCGGCCAGCTTCGGCTCCAGGCTGGCCAGGCTGCGCGTTGTCTCGTCGACCTGGGCCTTGTCCAGCACCAGGTGCTGCTTGAGCTCGTTGAGCTGGGCTTCGGTTTCGGCATGCTCCTTTTGCTGGCGCTGCCGAATCTCGCGCTGGTGCTCGATGGCCTGTTCCAGCCTGGCGATTTCGCCGGTCACCTCGTACAACTCGCCCTGGATACCAGCCGCCCGCTCGGAGGCCTGGTGCTGGCTCTGGCGCAGGGACTCGAGATGCTTTTCGGCCTCGCGCTGGCGTGCCAGGGCGGCCTGCAGACGATTTTCGACCTCGCGCAGGGCCCGCTCTTCGGCCTCGGCGCGGGCGCGCAGTTCGCGCCACTTCAGCGCCATCAGCCGAGCTTCATCCTCGCGGTAGCGTGCCTTGAGCTTGCGGTAGCGCTCGGCGGCATTGGCCTGACGCTTGAGCTTGGCCAGCTGCTTGCCGACCTCCTCGCGCAGATCGCTCAGACGTTCGAGGTTGTCGCGGGTATGGCGGATCCTGTTCTCGGTCTCGCGGCGTCTTTCCTTGTAGCGCGAGATCCCGGCCGCTTCCTCGAGGAAACCGCGCAGCTCTTCCGGCCGCGCCTCGACGATCTGGGAGATCATGCCCTGTTCGATGATGGCGTAGCTTCTCGGGCCGAGACCGGTACCGAGAAACAGGTCGGTAATGTCCTTGCGACGACAACGCGAACCATTGAGAAAATAGCTCGACTGGCCGTCGCGGCTGACCTGGCGCTTGACCGAGATTTCCGAGTAGGCGGCATATTCGCCGCCGGCCCGACCGTCGGCATTGTCGAAAACCAGCTCGACCGTGGCGGTGCCGACCGGCTTGCGCGCGCTGGAGCCGGAGAAGATCACGTCGCTCATCGACTCGCCGCGCAGCTGGCGCGCCGAGCTTTCGCCCATTACCCATCGCACTGCATCGATGATGTTGGATTTGCCGCAGCCGTTGGGTCCGACAATACCCATGAGGTTGGACGGGAACTTGATCACGGTCGAGTCGACGAAGGACTTGAAGCCGGACAGCTTGATCGCAGTCAGTCGCATTGACGCATTGTGCTTGTTTTTCTGGTTAAATATTGGCCGGTAAGTTCTGCCGGCCGACAGCAAACTCACGCAAGGTTTTCGCAAGATGCCAAGTCAACCCAGCAAGGATCTGGAAGTCTTTCCCAACCCGCAACCGGAGCGAGATTATACCATTCGCATCCGCATTCCCGAGTTCACCTGCCTGTGTCCCAAGACCGGCCAGCCGGACTTTGCCGAGCTGCATTTGAGCTATGTTCCGAATCGCCTGTGCGTGGAGCTCAAGGCGCTCAAGAGCTACATCTGGAGCTTTCGCGACGAAGGTGCCTTCCACGAGGCGGTCACCAATCGCATCCTCGATGACCTGGTCGCCGCAACCCGGCCTCGCTTCATGCGCCTGGATGCCGACTTCAACGTGCGCGGCGGCATCTACACCCGGGTCATTGCCGAGCACCGCGCTCCGGACTGGCAGGCGCCGGAAGCGGTCAACCTGCCGTGAACCCGGGCTGACCATCACTCTGCGGCAGCCTGTTCCAGTGGCAGCATGGGAGTGATTTCGGCGGCCTGGTAGTACTGCTCCATCAACTGCTGAAGACGTTGCTGGCTCAACGCCCGGGCCACGCCTTCGCGCACCTCGTCAAGTGCCGGAACTTCCAGTTCGCGGATGTCTGCGACATGGATGATCAGCCAGCCCTGCGGAGTCTGCAGCGGCAGACCGACGACGTTGCCCGGCTCGGTCTCGACCAGCTCGGTGGCAAAGTCCGGCGGCACCTGACTACGCTCTATCCAGCCAGGCTGTTCGATCTGAAGACCACGCTGGCGGGCATCATCACGGACCTGCTGATAGCTCAGTTCGCCTTCATCCAGGGCCACGATCAGCCGCAACGCCTCGGCCTGGTCGGGAAAGGCGATGGCCTCGATCCGATACTGCGACTGACCGGCTTCGCGAACCTGACGCTCGTAGGCAGCTTCGACCTCTTCGTCAGTAATCGGGTTTTCACGATTGAAACGGTTGACGTAGTTCAGGTACAGCGTATCCATGTCGCGGATCATGCGCTCGGCGCGCACCGTTTTTTCGTCAGCCAGGCCTCCTGTGAGCGCAACATTGGCGACGGCGCGTATCCGGATCATTTCTTCGAACAGCTCACGCATGCCTTCGGTATCGTCTTCCGCGACGCCCCTGGCTTCCATCAGGAACTCGAGCATTCCCAGGGTGATCGGCTGATCGTCGACCAGCACCAGCACGGTGTCTTCCTCGCTGAGCAGCGCGTGGTCGTCGCGGCCGGAGCAGGCGCTCAGCAGCAGGACGATCGCAGCAGCGATCAGCAATCCGTTCAACATTCTATTCATTGTCGGTCTTGGCCTCGATGGTCAAAGCGTGGATATCGGTTGTCATCAGTTCGCCCAGCGCGTCGTAAACCTGGCGATGGCGGGCCAGCCGCGGCTGGCCCGCAAAGCGGTCACTGACAATCTGGACACGGAAATGGCCGCGGCCGTCCCGGGCGCCGGGATGACCACGATGCAGATGCGATTCATCGATGATCTCCAGCATCGACGGAGCCAGCGCATTTTCGATGCGCTGACGAATCATCTCGATTCGCTCGGCGGTCACGGCAACACCGCCTTGTAGGGTCGCACGTCGGCGCCGGTCCAGGCGCCAGACTGGATATAGGGGTCGGATTCGGCCCAGGCGGTGGCGGCCTCCAGCGACTCGAACTCGGCCACCACCAGTGAGCCGCTAAAGCCGGCCGGACCCGGATCTTCGGCGTCCATGGCCGGCAGGGGGCCGGCAGTCAGCAGCCGGCCCTCATCAACCAGCGCACGCAAGCGTGCCAGGTGTGCCTCGCGCGAGGTGGCGCGGCGCGCCAGCCCCTCGGGTGATTCCTGTCCCAGGATCATGTACAGCATGTCGTTTGCCCAGTCCTTCAAGTTTTGCCCATTCTCGTTATTCGGCACCAGCCGGGACATTGCCGCCTGTCGATGCCAATTCCGGCCAGCCGCTCAAAATAACGTATTGGCTGGCCCAATGACAAGGGCGCGTCGTTCCGTGAATCGGTTACACTCCCGCGGTAATGAACGAGCCGATCCTACTCAGCGAAAAGCAGGGCGAGATGCCGTTTGCCGTGGTTGACGGCAAACCGGTACTTCAGCTGCCGGATGATCTCTACATCCCGCCCGACGCCCTGGAGGTCTTTCTCGAAACCTTCGAGGGGCCGCTGGACCTGCTTTTGTACCTGATCCGGCGTCAGAACCTGGATATCCTGGACATCCCGATCGCGGAAGTCACCCGTCAGTACACCAGCTACATCGAGCTGATGGAGGGCCTGCGCCTGAGCCTTGCCGCAGAATACCTGGTGATGGCAGCGATTCTGGCCGAAATCAAGTCGCGCATGCTGCTGCCGCGCCCACAGGCCGAAGGAGAGGAGGATGAGGATCCGCGCGCCGAGCTGATCCGCCGGCTGCAGGAGTACGAGCGTTTCAAGCAGGCCGCCGACGACCTCGACGAATTGCCGCGAATGGAACGCGACCTCCAGGTGGCATCGGCCGGTATCGATCATCACCAGCCGGTGCGACTGCCGCCGGAAGTCGACCTCAAGGAACTGCTGCTGGCACTGCGCGATGTCATGGCCCGGGCCGAACTGTTCGCCCATCATCACATCCAGGCCGAACCGCTGTCGGTGCGCGAGCGCATGAGCCGCATTGCCGGCATGGTTTCAGCGAATCGCTTTGTCGAATTCGAGCAGTGCTTCGATTTCAACGAGGGTCGACGCGGCGTGGTGGTGACCTTCCTGGCCATACTCGAACTGCTGCGCGAGCACCTGATCGATCTGGTTCAGCAGGACCTGTACGGCCGCATCTACATCCGCCACCCCTCGACCTGACCGATCCGCGTCCAGCCAAGATCATGGATATCCAGTCACTCAAGCGTATTGTCGAAGGCGCGCTGCTGGCCGCCGGCGAGCCGCTCAGTCTCAACCAGCTCAACGCACTGTTTCCAAGCGATGAGCAGCCCGGCCATGGCAAGCTGAAACAGGCCCTGGCCGCGCTCGACGGCGAGCTTGCAGACCGCGCCATCGAGCTGACCGAGGTCGCCAGCGGTTTTCGGCTGCAAATTCGCGCCGAGCTGATGCCGATCATCGGCCAGATGTGGGTAGACAAGCCGCCGAAGTATTCCCGGGCGCTGCTGGAGACCCTGGCCATCATCGCCTATCGCCAGCCGATCACCCGCGGCGAGATCGAGCAGATTCGTGGAGTCTCGCTCAGCGCGAACATTCTGCGCACCCTGCAGGAGCGCGAATGGATTCGGGTCGTCGGTCACCGTGATGTGCCCGGTAGACCGGAGCTTCTGGGCACCACCAAGGCCTTTCTGGACTACTTCAATCTCAAGGCGCTGGATGAACTGCCGACCCTGGCCGAAATCAAGGATATCGACAACTTCGAGCCGGAACTGGCGCTGACCATGCCAGGCCCGGCCGAAAAGCCCAGCACCCCGGAGCCATCCGATGACAGACAGGAAGCCGAGCAGGACGACCAAGCGCCGCAGCCGGCAGACGCCGAAGACGCCCGACCGGAGCCAGACTCGGCCGAACACGACGAAGAAACGCAGGCCGGGACCGAAGCGGACGAAAACCGCCCCCCGCGGGCCGACTAGGCGCAAGACAGGCAGCCGCCCGGCGCACCAGCCGCCTTCCGATCTCGAGCCGGACCGCCTGCACAAGGTGCTGGCCACCAGCGGCCTGGGCTCGCGTCGCGCGCTGGAAAAGGCCATCGATCAGGGCCAGGTGCGCCTCAATGGTCAAGTCGCCAGGCTTGGCGCCACCGTCACCGCAGGCGACAAGATTACGTTCAGGGATCAGTCTCTCGAGGTCTGCGCCAGACAGCTGGATCACGCCACGCTGATCTACCACAAGCCGGAGGGCGAGGTGACTACCCGCTCCGACCCCGAGGGCCGGCGTACCGTATTCGACCGCCTGCCCAGCCCACCGCACGGTCGCTGGATCGCGATCGGTCGGCTGGATCTCAATACCGCCGGCCTGCTGCTGCTGACCACCGACGGCGAGCTGGCCAACCGCATGATGCACCCGGCCGGCCGGGTCGACCGCGAGTATCTGTGCCGGATACGGGGCGCCATCGACGAGGAGCAGATTCGCGCCCTGCTCGAGGGCGTGCAGCTGGAAGACGGAACCGCGCAATTTTCCGACCTGGTGCCGGGCGAGGTGACCAGCGGACATACCTGGTACACAGTGACCATCATGGAAGGCCGCAATCGCGAGGTCAGACGCTTGTGGGAGGCGGTCGGCGCTACGGTCGCGCGGCTCAAGCGGGTTCGCTTTGGACCGGTGTTCCTGCCGGCCCGGGTCCGACCCGGTCACTATCAACACCTGAGCGGCGCCGACCACCGGCTGCTACGCACCGATGTCGGGCTGAAGGGCATCAGCTGGCAGCTGGTGGCGCGGCCTTTGGCAGCCGACCGGTCGAAACGGTAAACCGGTCCCTACGGAGATTCCTCCAGCCACCGGTACAGGGTCCGCCGGCCCACCCCCAGCAGGGCTGCGGCGCGACGCTTGTTGCCGTCGACCCGTTCGAGCACATAGCGCACATAGCGTCGGCGCAGTTCGTCCATGGACGGCAGCAGATTGCCTTCCAGCAATTCTTCGGGCACGGCCTCGGCTGTCGGTGCCTGAGCCCGGGCCAAATCGGACCTGGGCTGCGCCTGGCTGGCCGCGCGGCGGACCCGCTCGGGCAGATGAACCGGCGCTATGGCTTCCTCACTGCAGAAGGTTACGGCCCGCTCGATGGCGTTCCTCAGCTCACGCACATTGCCGGGCCAGGAATAGCGCTTGAGACAGTCCAGGGCTTCCGGGGACAGACGCCGTGCCGGACGCTGGCCGGACGCGGCGAAGCCCTCCAGGAAGCTCATCGCCAGCAGATCCAGGTCGTCCTGACGCTCGCGCAGCGGCGGAATATCAAGCTGGAACGCCTCGAGGCGGTAGTACAGATCCTGGCGAAAATCACCCTGCTCGACCAGTTCTCCCAGGTCGCGGTTGGTCGCAGCCACCAGGCGCACATCAACCTGGTGTTCGCGGTCGGCGCCGACAGGGCGGATCTGCCCGTCCTGTAGCGCTCTCAACAGCTTGGCCTGCAGCGCCCGCGGCATCTCCCCGATTTCATCGAGGAACAGGGTGCCGCCATCGGCCTCACGAAACAGCCCGGGACGGGCGCGATCGGCGCCGGAGAAAGCGCCCGCGGCATGACCGAAGAACTCGCTTTCCAGCAACTCGGCCGGGACCCCGGCACAGTTGACGGCCAGAAACGGTCGCCTGGCACGCGCGCTTTCCTCGTGAATGGCTCGGGCAACCAGGTCCTTGCCTGTCCCGGATTCGCCGGTTACCAGCACCGGGCCATCGGCCGGCCCAATCTGGCGAACGCGGTCAAACAGCACCCGCATGGCGCGACTGCCGCCAATCAGGCCGTGAAAGTCATGCTGGCCCAGCAGTTCGCGAAACCGGGCGACCTCGGTCTTGAGTCGACGATTGGCAACCAGCCGCCGCACGCTCAGGGTGAAGTGATCCATGTCCAGCGGCTTGGTCAGGAAGTTGTCGGCGCCGGCCTTGAGCGCCGCCACCGCCCGATCGACGGTGCCGAAGGCGGTGATCATCAGCACCTCCGGAGGAGCGTGACGCTCACGCAGCCTGGCCAGCAGCGCCATCCCGTCTGATCCGGGCAGCTGCAGGTCGGTCACCACCACATCGGGCTCGAATTCCTCCATCGCCTCGATCGCCTGTTCGGCGCTGGCACAGGCGCTGACCTCGTAGCCTTCCGACTCCAGCTCCTCGACCAGCAGCTCGTTGAGCGCCTTGTCGTCCTCTACCAGCATGACTCGGGTGTTGTCTGGCATGATCAGTCCGCCTTCAGGATCAGGCGAAAGCGGCTTCCCCCCAGCCGCTCGCTGCGGTCGACCTCGATGGCAGCTCCATGTTCCTCGGCCACGCTGCGCACGATGGCCAGGCCCAGGCCGGTGCCCTCCCCCTGCTCCCGCGAGGTCTGGAAGGGCTCGAAGATGCGGTCACTGATCGCCTCCGGCACACCGGAACCGTCATCCTCCACGGCCAGCACCACCCGGTCACCCTCTCGCAAAACCGAGACCGCAACCTGCCGCCTTGCTGCCTGCACCGCGTTGCGGGTCAGGTTGAGCAGGGCATGTTCCAGTCTTACCGGGAAGCCGCGCAAGGCGATGCCATCCGGCAGCTCGGCAAAGCTGACCCTGATGCCGAGCTGGTCAGCCTGTGGCGCCACCCCGGTGGCCACGCGCTTGAGCAGCAGCGGCACATCAATCCGTTCCGGCTGACTGTCATCGTCTCGCACGAAGTCCATCAACTGGCGAATCAGCTGTCGTGTGCGGTCGACCTGCCGGCGCATGCGGCCGAGCCGCCGCCGGGCCTCCTGATCGCCCGTGTTGTCGCGCTCAAGCCGCCTGGCATCGCCATCAATTACAGTCAGCGGCGCGCCCAGTTCATGCGCGACACCGGAGGAAAAACGACCCAGGGCAGCCAGTTTTTCCTGCTCGCGCATGCGCTCTGTCATCTCCAGATGCTCGCGGCGCTTGTCGGCCAGCTCGGATTCCATGCGCTGGATGCCATCCAGCATTCGATTCAGCGCCTCGGCCAGCCGGGCCAGCTCCAGCGGCCCGCGAATCCGTGCCCGATGGGCATGCTCTCCGGATTCCACCTTGTGCATGTCGGCCAGCAGCTTCTCGACATGCCGTACCACCGCCAGGCGATGCCCAAGCAGCAGCACCGAGAACACCAGCAGCATCACCCCGCCCCACATCCACCAGGCGCGATTGCGGATATCGCGAAGCCTGAGCGCAATCTCGCTTTCCTGACGCACCACCTGCAGCAGGCCCTCGATACGACCGCCGGGCCCGGTCAGCGGCACGAAATAGGAAAACACCTCTTCACCACCCATGTCGGCATAAGCCCCAAGCTCCTCGCCCAGCGCCACCACTTCGACGGCCTGACGCTGTTGCTGGCGTCCCGGCACTACCTCGCCTGCAACCGCAACTCGCTGACCATTGGCATCATAGACAAAGGCACCGTAGACCCGGTCGATCTCGAAAGCCGCCGACAGTGACTGCTCGAGTCGCCTCAGGTCGCGCTCCAGCAGCGCCTGCTCCACCGGCAGCCGCAGGGCGCGTGCAACCAGCTCGATCTCCTTTTCGAGCCGATGCTCCATCAGGCTTTCCACGGTGGAAAAGGTCTGCCAGACCACCAGCGTGGACACCAGTGTCAGGGGCAGGAATATCTGCAAGATCAGTTGGGTTCTGAGGCTGCGCATGGCACTCTCGACAAGGCACATGCGCCATTATGACACATACCTGGTCACCGCTGGCTGGCAATATTCCAGCAAAAAAATGAAAAATCAGATACTTGCGAGAATGGCACGAAGATTGCTTTATAGATCGGGCAAAGTATAAAATTCATTCGCAACGCTCAAGGAGAAGCACATGAAAACTTTCAAGCTCTGGATTACTGCCGCCGCCGTTTCGCTGATGGCCTCCGGCCTGGCGATGGCCCAGGACTACCAGATGCAGCCGCCGCAGCATGAAACCATTGAAGTTTCTGATCAGCAGCTGCAGCAGTTTGCCACGGCCCAGGTGGAGATCACGCGGATCAACCAGGACTTCACCGGCCGTCTGCAGAACGTGGACGACCCGGAAAAGGCTTACGAGCTGCAGATGGAAGCCAATGAAGAGATGACCCAGGCAGTCGAGGACGCCGGCCTCAACGTCGAGTCCTTCAACGAGATTGCCATGGCCATCCAGTCCGACCCGGAACTGCAGCAGCGCCTCGGCGCGATGCTCGAGCGGTAATCACTTTTATCGCGTAGGACTGCAAATGACTGGTTTGCCAGTCAAGCAAAGGGCCGGCTACTCGCCGGCCCTTTTTTTGGCCATCATCGGGCCTGCACTTCGCTTCTCGTCTGACAGGATTGGCAACCACGCGCAGCATTGGTTAGATTGTAGACGTTGACAGTTTCAGGGGGGATTAGCAAGGACAGGAGGTTTGCGATCATGATGACTCACCCCGCTTTTCGGCTGACCGTTTCGGTCGAGGCCACCCGGTTCAAGCGTCAACCGAATCGACTGCTGGCCACGACGCTGCTGATTATGGCTTTCTGCACCGGGTCGGCCGCACTGGCTCTCGATCCGGCAGTTGAGCTTGAGCCACTGGTGACCGAACACGGTGACCGAGTGTTCTCGCTTGAAGGCCAGCCGGCCATCGTCAATGCCTCGGGCAGCCTGCAGCCCGACATGATCATAGCGGTCGCCGCACCCGACGATTCCGGGCTGCTATTTCGCGTCATCTATACCTCGCCGTCCGGCGAAACCATGGACATTCAGGCAGGTGCGACCGGTCAGCAGCGAAGCTGGCTGACCGTCAACACGGCACACTCTCGATGGTCCATGCGCTGGAACCCGGATCATCAAGCCGTCTTTCACGGCTTGCTGGAGCCGAGGGACCCCTCACATGCTGCTGCTGTTATCGAGCGGGGAATCGATGTCGCACGCATCCACGAGGACATGCAATCGGCGATGCCGGCCGAAGATATCGCAGTGAACTCCGACTTCCTGTCGTTTCGCGGCGCACTGGAGCAGGCTTATGCCGAGTTGTTGCCCGAGCTCGACACGGACCAGCTGGTCTATCGGGAACGACAGCGGCTTGTTCAACTGAGTCTTCGCCAGCAGGGCTTGCCAGAGCACGCACAGATCGAGATCAGATCCGACGAATCGACCGCTGACACCCCGGCCTGCTGGACCAGGGCAACGGCAGCAGCCGGCGGCGCCATGGACGCCTGGAGCCGGGAGCCGGCCTGTCAGCAGTGTCTGGACGGACAGCAGGCGCGCGATTGTCGTATCTGCGCGGCAAGCATGACCCGGGTAGCCGCCCCACTGATTCAGGGTCAGCTGGAGTGTTTTTAACCCCGGACTATTCATCGCCCGAATTACTTAACGTTATTCCGTCGGGGCCGACTTGCTTCGATTGCGGCGACAACGCTCCGAGCAGTAGCGCACTTCCTCCCAACAGTCACGCCATTTCTTTCGCCAGCTGAACGGCCGGCTGCACACGGGGCAGGTCTTGCTCGGCAGATCCGACTTTTTCATCCCGCCATTGCAACAGTTGAGCGCCAAGGCGCGGTGAAAGCCTTCGCACTGCAGCTGAGGTTCAAGGGCTACAATCGAAACCGATGAACCCGCCCTCCGAATCCGTTCTCGATGTTGCCATCATTGGTGCCGGCTTTTCCGGGCTGGGGCTGGCGATCAGGCTCAGGCAGCTCGGCAGGCATCGCTTTCGGGTGTTCGAGCGCGAGCCGGCGGTCGGCGGAACCTGGTGGGTCAATCGCTATCCCGGCTGTGCCTGCGACGTGCCTTCGCGACTGTATTCCTATTCCTTCGCGCCCAATCCCGGCTGGTCGCGCCGCTTTGCCCCGGCTGCAGAAATCCAGCGCTACCTGGCCGACTGCGTCGAGCGCTTCGAGATCAGGCCGCAGCTGGAGCTCGAGTGCGAGATCCGGCAGGCCGCCTGGGACGACAGCAGAAAGATCTGGACACTGGAGGCCACCGATGGCCGCCGCTGGCAGGCCCGCGTGCTGGTTGCCGCACTGGGCGGGCTTTCTCGGCCGCTGCTGCCCGACATCCCGGGCATCAGGGACTTTCAGGGGCAGGTGTTTCACTCCCAGGCCTGGCCGGACGACTTCCAGGCCGAGGGCAGGCAGATCGCGGTGATCGGCACCGGCGCCACGGCAGTCCAGCTTGTTCCCCGCCTGGCCACCTCGGCTGCCCGGCTGGATGTCTACCAGCGCACGCCGAACTGGATTCTGCCGCGGCCCGACCGGGCGATCGGACCCGGCTGGCGCAGGCTGTATCATCGCCTGCCCTGGCTGGGCCGGCTGGCTCGCGGCCTGCTTTGGTCGGCAGCCGAAATTCGGGTGCCGGCCCTGGTCTGGAACCAGAGGCTGGCCTGGTTTCATCGGCGGCTGGCGCTCAAGCATCTAAAGCGCCAGGTTCACGATCCGGAAATACGCCAGCGGCTGACACCCGACTACGCCATGGGCTGCAAGCGGGTGCTGCTTTCCAGCGATTACTACCCGGCCTTCAATCGGCCCCATGTCGAGCTGGTCACCGATCCGATCGACCGTATCGAATCCGACGCGATTGTCGATTCCCGGGGCCGCAGCCGCACGATCGACACGCTGGTGCTGGCGACCGGCTTTCGCGCCACCGCCCCGGTACCGAAAGGGCTGATCAAGGGACGGGACGGTCGCGATCTGGCCACAAGCTGGCGCGGTGGGCCGGAAGCCTACAAGGGCACCACCGTGCACGGCTTCCCCAACCTGTTCACGCTGGTAGGCCCGAATACCGCGATCGGCCACAACTCGCTGATCTACATCATCGAGTCGCAGATTGACTACGTTCTCGATGCCCTGAAGGTGCTGGACCGGCAGGGTGCGTCTTCGGTGGAGGTGCGCGCCCAGGCCCAGGCCGACTACAACCGCTGGCTCGAGCTGCGCCTGGCCGGATCGGTGTGGAACTCAGGCGGCTGCCGCAGCTGGTACCTACACCCGGAAACCGGCCGCAACAGCAGTATCTGGCCCGGATTTCTGTACGGCTTCCGGCGCCAGACCCGACGCTTCGATCTCCAGTCCTACCAGCTGGTCGAGGATGAATGCCCTCCATCGCGCCAGGGGGAATAAGCAGCCGCCAGGGCACACTCGACTATACTTGCCGCCTGATTCAAATGCCCGGGTTTGGAAGCAGTGTCGGTTGTCAAGCATTCCCGCTCGCCGTTCGTGGTCAGCGCAAAACTCTGCTGCATGCTGCTCGCCCTGGCGGTGGGCAGTATGACGCTGGCCGCGGACGACTCAACCGCGCCGCGCGGGCTGTGGGTGATCGAGTACGAAAACGACATCTTTGCCGGCGAGGATCGCTACTACACCTCGGGCGTGCGGCTGTCGCGAATCGATACCGCGCGGACGGTTCCCGGCTGGCTGGAATCGATCGCTCAGCGCTTTCCCGGCTTCGACGACGCCAAGGCCATGCCCTACGCGCTGTCAATTGCCCACAACATCTATACCCCGGCCGATATCACCGATCCGCAGTTTCCACCCGATGATCGCCCCTACGCCGCCTGGCTGCACGCCAAGTTCTCCACCGGCACGCTGACCCGACACGGCGCCGACCGGGTCCGGGTCGGCGTCGGCATCGTCGGCCCGGCAGCGCTGGGCAAGACTATTCAGACCAATGCACACCGCCTGATCGACTCACCGCGACCGATCGGCTGGTCGCAGCAGCTGAAGAACGAGCCCACCCTGCAGCTGGGTTATGACCGGTTTCGCACCCTGGCCCTGGTTGGCGCCAACCAGCCCTGGGGCGCCGACCTGGCCGGCATCGGCGGGATCAATCTCGGCAATGCCCATACCCACCCCTATGCCGGGGGCTTTGTCCGCCTCGGCTACCAGCTGCCGCGCGACTTCGGCCCGCCGCGAATCACCCCGGCAGCTTCCGGCTCCGGCTATTTCGAGATCAGCGACCAGCGCAGCTTCTATGTCTATGCCGGCTGGGAAGGCCGGAGAGTGGTCCGCGACCTCTTTATCGAGGGAAATACCATCGGCGGACGTGACGGCGTATCCAAACGCCGCCGGGTGGCCGAGGTCTATGCCGGAGTGGTTTACACGCAAGGGCCGCTGCGCCTGGCCTACACCCACGTCTGGCGCACCCGCGAGTTCGTCGGCCAGATCTCCAGCCATGACTACGGCGCGTTTTCAGCCTCGATCTGGTGGTGATCAGCTGCGTCTCGTGACGCCATCGTGTCAAAGTTCCTGCGGCAAATCGCGCTGTTTTCCCATGGCGCTAAGCTTTCGCGTTGGTTATGCTTGGCTCGGCAAATGTCGTGGAGGGTAATGCAATGGCTGTTTCGTTGGTATACATCATCCTGGTTGCCGCGCTGATCGCGGCCATGCTTGTCGGCTGGCTGGGCGTGCGCTGGCTGGAAAGGGCCTGGCCTGGCGAGGCCAATGCCGGGCGGCGCACCGCGCTGGTCGGCGGCATTGTCGGCGGATTCTTCGGCTGTCTGTTGCTGATCAACGCGGCCAACTGGCTGGCGCAAAAGCTGCTCGACGCCGCTGACTGGCCGCCGGGACGGGCCGCTCTGACGACTGCCGAGCAGGTCTTGCCGGTCGATCCCACGGTTGTCACCAATGACGTCTTGGCGACCGATCAAGCGCTGTCGCTGGGCTTCTGGTCGGTGCTGTTTCTCGGTAGCGCCGCGATCGTTCCCTTGCTGGTGGTATTCGGCCGACGCGCCAGGAGTGAGGACGTGCGGTCTGATCGCTCCGGCTTCCAGGCCGGCGTACTTAGCGCCTGGCTGGCGGCCATGCTGCTGACCTCGGTGGCCGCTGTCTGGGGATAGCCGATCGCGGCCATGCTGCGATTGAGCGGTTGAGGACGATTAACCAGCGTTACTGACCCGGCAATCTCCTTGATTGCCGGGTCAATAGATACTTCCGCCGGAGCGGGCGTAGGCCAGCAAGACCTGGCGGGCCCGTTCGCGCAGGAGGCCGGTTTCGACCGAGATCCCGCGGCGGGCCAGTACGCCTTCCCAGTCCGGGACGCGCTCGCCCTCGTCGAAGCCGGTTTCCTCGGCATCGGCCTTGGTCGCACCGCACAGCACTGAGGACACGCCCGACCACGGGATTGCGCCCAGGCACATCGCGCAGGGCTCACAGGAGGTGACCAGCTGCAGCGGCGGGTCGGACTTCAGGCTGTGCCGGCCCAGGCGTTGCTGGGCCAGGCTCAGGGCAACGATCTCACCGTGGGCGCTGGAACAATGCCCCGGCTCGACGCGATTGACGCCGGGAGCAATCAGTCGTCCGCTGGTCTCTTCCACAACCAGGGCGCCGAACGGCCCGCCGGTCTTTCTTCTGGCGTTTTCGTCGGCCAGCCAGATCGCAGCCGCCATGCGCGAGTCGCTGTCGCCCAGGCAGTCTGGCTGTGCCTGCCACCAGTCGACTACCCAGTCGGGCAGCTCGATGCAGAAACGGGTCACCGGCTTCACTGGCGCTGCCTCACCGCTTCGAACAATCCAATGCCGGCAGCGACCGACACATTCAGGCTTTCCATGCCGCCGGGCATAGGAATGGCGGCCAGCTGGTCGCAATGCTCTGCGGTCAGGCGCCTGAGCCCTTTTTCCTCACTGCCCAGCACCAGCGCCAGCGGACCGGCCAGGTCGGCCGCATACAGGCTGGTCTCGGCCTGCCCGGACAGCCCGACCCGCCACAGCCCGGCCTCGCCCAGCCGGTTCAGGCAGCGCGCCAGGTTGGGCACGATGGCCAGCGGCAATCGCTCGGCGGCACCGGCGGCACTGCGCCGGGCCGCGGCGGTAAGCGGCGCCGAACGCGAACGTGGCGCCACCACCGCGCTGGCGCCGGCCGCGGCGGCCGAACGCAGACAGGCACCGAGATTGCGTGGATCCTGAACCTCGTCCAGCACCAGCACCAGGGCGGATCGGCCAGCCTGGTCGAGGCGGGCCATCAGGTCGGCTTCGGTGACCGGCTGGCGCGGCCGGAACTCGGCGACCACGCCCTGGTGATGCTCGTCATCGGCCAGGCGCGTCAGGGTGCCCGCGGCGGCCAGCTGCACGGTCAAGCCGGCAGCCTCGGCCTGCTCGGCCAGCGAGGCCAGTCGCCCCTCGCGCTCTCGCAGCCACAGCTGGGTGATCTGTTCCGGGCCGTGGGCCAGCAGGGCCGACACCGCGTGGATGCCGCCAATGCGCTCGCGCGCCGGTGTCGCCTTTTCCCGGGCACGACGCCCCACTAATCAAGCACCTCGACCAGCCGGAAATCGATCTTGCGCTCGTCGATGTTGACCGCAGCGACCTCGATCCGGACCCGGTCAGCCAGGCGCACCGTCTGGCCGCGGCGCTTGCCGGTCAGACTGTGGCTGACCGGATCGAACTGATAGTAGTCATTGGGCATGGCGGTGACATGGACCAGACCGCTGACACCCAGCCCGTCGAGCTCGACGAACAGGCCGAAGCCGGTGACGCCGCTGACCGTGCCGTTGAACAGGTCGCCGAGATGGCGCTGCATGAACTGACACTTGAGCCTTGCGTCGACATCGCGCGAGGCCTCTTCGGCCCGCCGCTCGGTCCAGGAGCAGTGCCGGCCGAACTCAGCCATCTGCGCGGCCGAATGGTCGAAGGAGCGGTCCTGGCGACCGATGGCGTGCTTGATCGCCCGGTGCAGCAGCAGGTCGGGATAGCGCCGGATCGGCGAGGTGAAATGGGCATAGGCCGACAGCGCCAGCCCGAAATGCCCAAGGTTCTCGGGCTGGTAGACGGCCAGCGACAAGGCGCGCAGCAGCACGGCGTTGACCAGCGGCGCAGTCGGTCGGCCGGCTACCTGGGCCTGGATTGCGGCAAACTGGGCCGGTTCGGGCTCGGACTTCCAGCGCACCTTGATGCCCTGGGCGGAGAGAAAGGCTTCCAGGTCCTCGAGCTTGGCTGACTGCGGCGGCTCGTGAACCCGAAACAGCATCGGCAGCTCCTGGCCGGAGACGAACCTGGCCGCCTCGACATTGGCGGCAATCATGCATTCCTCGATCAGCTTGTGGGCATCGTGACGCACGTAAGGCCGGATGTTTTCCACCCGCCCTTCGCTGTCGAACTGGAAATACACCGCCTCGGAGTCGAAATCCAGCGCGCCGCGCCGCTCGCGCCGCTTGCGCAGCTTGCGGTAAAGCGCATACAGCGCGTCCAGGTTGTCCATCACCTCGGCGTATCGCTCGCGCAGGCGCTGATCGCCCTGCTCCATCATGCGCCGGACCTGGTCATAGGTCAGCCGGGCATGAGAACGGATGACTCCGTTATGGAAACGGCTGGACTTGACCTTGCCGTTGGCATCGATACGCATTTCGCAAACCAGGGCCAGGCGGTCGACCCGCGGGTTTAGCGAACACAGGCCGTTGGACAGGGTCTCCGGCAGCATCGGGATGACCCGGTCCGGGAAATATACCGAGGTCCCGCGCAAGTTCGCCTCGTCATCCAGCGCGCTGCCCGGCCGCACGTAATGGGCCACATCGGCAATCGCGACGATGAGCTGGAAGCCATCGCTTAAGGCGCGGGCAAACACCGCGTCATCGAAGTCTCTAGCGTCAGCGCCATCGATGGTGATCAACGGCAGGTCACGGTAGTCGCGCCGCCCCTGCTTGTCGTCCTCGCTCACGCTGTCGCCAAATCCTTCAGCCTCGCCGATCACGCCATCGGCAAATTCGGCCGGCAGCTGGTGGTTGTAGATGGCGATCTCGGTGGCCATGCCCGGCTCGTCGGCATGACCGAGCACGGCAATGACATGTCCCAGCGGCGGACGTTCGACAGACGGCGGTCGGGTAATCCGCACTACCACGATTCGACCGGGGCTGGCGCCCCCTAGCTGGTCTGTCGGTACCAGCACTTCCTGAATCAAGCGCGGGTCATCCGGCACCACCATGGCGATGCCGTCCTCGACGATCAGTCGGCCGACCAGCTTTTCGTGCGCGCGCTCCAGGATCTCGACGATGGCACCCTCGCGGCGGCCACGACGATCAACCCGTGTGACAGCCGCGAGCACGCGGTCACCGTGAAAGACCCGGCGCATCTCCTTCGGCCCCAGGTACAGGTCCTCGCCACCGGCATCGGGGATCACAAAGCCGAAGCCGTCGGCATGGGCGCTGATCCGTCCTGCCACCAGGTCCATCTGGCGCGGCAGTCCGTAGTAGGCGCGCCGATTGCGCACCAGCGCACCGTCGGCAATCATGTCGACGAGCACCGGTTTGAGCAGGCGGTCGGATTCGGCCTTGTCCAGACCGAGCATCGAGGAGAGCTGACGCCGGCTCAAGGGCCGGTCTGCCTGCTCCAGCAGGTCGGTAACCTGTTGGCGGGTAATGGTCATGGGATGTCCGTTGAAACCTTCGAGGCATTGTACCCTTGACCTTGGCCGCCATGACCGGATAATGGCGGGCAGGATGCCCACCAGCAGACTGTATGCGAAAGCACTCGTTACTCCCACTCATTGCCCCGGCCTTGCTGTTGATGGCAGGCTGTGCCACCTTCGAGCGTGACAGCCAGCCGCCGCAGGAGCCGGAATCATTGCCCGGTACAGAGCTTGCCGCCGAACCCGATCCGTTCGAGGCCATCGACCAGGCCATCAGACGGCTGGGCGAACGCCAGCCGGTCAGCATCGAAATCGAGCCGGTCGAACAGGAGCCGGTCGACCTGTGGCAGCGTCTTGTCGGCCGCTTTGCCTTTGCCGAGTGCGCCGAGGACAGCCGGGCCGAACGCTGGGCCAACTGGTTCAGCGCCCAGGATGACTACATGGAACGGGTTTTCGCCCGCGCCCGTCCCTGGTTGCATCATATCGCCAACGAAATCGAGGCCCGCGATCTGCCCGGCGAACTGGCCTTGGTGCCGATTGTCGAGAGCGCCTATGATCCGTTCGCATACTCCCATGGGCGCGCCGCCGGCACCTGGCAATTCATCGCCTCGACCGCCCGCGATCACGGCCTGAGCATCAATGACTGGTATGACGGCCGACGCGACGTTTATGCCTCCACCAGCGCGGCGCTGGATTACCTGGGCTTTCTCGGGCAGCGCTTCGACAATGAGTGGCCACTGGCTCTGGCTGCCTACAATGCCGGGCAAGGCCGGGTGGGTCGTGCCCTGCAACGCGCCGGCGCCAGCCCCGCTCGCTACCAGCTGCACCGACTGCCTCTGCCGCGCGAAACCCTGGCCTATGTGCCCAAGATCACCGGCCTGGGCTGTCTTTTTGCCGAACCCGAGCGTTTCGGTTTCGAGCTGCCGGTCTGGGAAGACCAGCCCGGCTTTGCCAAGGTCGAGCTGACCGGCCCGATCGATATCGTTCAGGCTGCTTTCGAAACTGGCCTGGACCTGGCCGAGCTGGTCGCCCTCAACCCTGGCCTGAATCGGCACCTGACGCCGCCGGAGGGTCCACATCATCTGATCGTGCCGAAGGAACACGCAGACAACGGACTCGAGCTGAAGTTGCGCGAGCTAGAGCCGGCCGCCACGCTGAGCTGGCGCGAGGTCGAGGTGCGGCGCGGTGACACCCTGTCTCACCTGGCGGTACGCCACAACACCAGCATCGACTCGCTGCGATCGGCCAACGGCATCAACGGAGACCGCATTGCCGCCGGCCAGCGTCTTCGCATACCCGACGCTGCCACCGCGCCAACCCGACCTGAGCTGGACGCAGGCTACCGAGAACTGGCCCGTCTGCACGAGCGGCTGCTGCCCAGCAAGCGCTTCATCCACCAGGTCCGCCCCGGAGAGAGTCTTTGGGTAATTGCGCGTCGCTACAACGTCACCGTGGCCGACCTGCAGCGCTGGAACGGGCTTGGAAATCGCGCCCTGATCCGCCCCGGCCAGCGTCTGATGGTCAACATGGAAAGACAGGGCACGGCTGCCGCCCAGCCGGCAGCTCGCCGCCCCGACCATCACACGGTGCGTCAGGGCGAATCGCTGTGGCTGATCGCCCGCCGGCACCGGGTGCGGCTGGCCGACCTGATGGAATGGAACAATCTTGATGAAAACAGCATTCTCAGGCCGGGGCAACGACTCGTGCTAAGGGCCGGTGGCGATGCCTGAGCCTCGTTTCATGCTACTGGTACTGGCTCTGCTTGCGGCCGCTGCCGCTGGCCCGCTGACTGCCAAGCAGCCGGTACAAATCGACGGCGAAGCAGTCCAGGGCGGCCTGCTATTCGGCCAGGCGCCGGTTGGCAGCCAGGTCAGCCTGGATGACCAGAGCCTGATGGTTTCTGAAGAGGGCCGCTTCGTTTTCGGTTTTCACCGCGACGACACCGGTTCGCGCCTGCTAGAGGTCATACTGCCCGACGGCAATGCCTGGCAACAGCGGCTGACCATAGCAGAGCGAGAATTCGACATTCAGCACATCGACGGTCTGCCAGACCACCAGGTCACACCTCCGCCGGACACGCTGCGACGAATCCGGGAAGAGGCGGCCATGGCCAGACGCGCACGCGATCGTCGCGACCCGCGCACCGACTGGACCGCAGGCTTCACCTGGCCACTGACCGGTCCGATTACCGGCGTGTACGGGTCCCAGCGGATTCTCAACAACCAGCCTCGCGCGCCGCACTGGGGGCTGGACATCGCCGCGCCGACCGGCACCCCGGTCAAGGCCCCGGCGCCGGGCGTCATCACCCTCACCCATGACGACATGTACTTTTCCGGCGGCACGATCTTTCTCGATCATGGTCACGGCCTGGTCTCGGCCTTTCTGCACTTGAGCGAAATTCTGGTCGAGGAAGGTCAGCGCATCGAGCAAGGGGAGCTTATCGGGCTGGTTGGTGCTACCGGCCGGGCTACCGGCCCTCACCTGGACTGGCGGATCAGCTGGGGTAATGTACGCGTCGATCCGGCCTTGTTGTTGCCGCCGCAGCCGGAAGCAAATGACGGCGACTCAGAACCATGACTCGGCAACCAGGGCCTCTTTCGACTCGCCACCCAACCGCTGGACGATGATGATGGCCCTGCCTCGCATCGGCGCGCTGGGACTGTTGCTGCTGATCCTGGCAGGCTGCGGTCCGGCCACTACCGGCCCGGTACGGCCCGGTGACGAGACAATGGGCGCTGACCGCCAGGCGCTTGCCCTGCTCGAGCAGCTGCCCGGACGCTACAGCGAAACCCGCCTGGCCGGCGTCGAACGCAACCTGCTGAGCTTGAGCGTGCGACCGGAACCGTCGGTAGATCAACTGCAGCCTCGTTTGCGCATCACCCAGCGCCAGACCGGCCAGCCTGATCGGGACTTTCTGCTGACCTTCCTCGTGGACCAGCCAAGCTCGGCGCTGGGCGAAATCGCCGCCGAATTTGCGCCTGTCGGCGCCGATGGCCAGGTCCGCGCCCGTTGCCCGATGCGCTTTGCCGCCAGGCGAGAGGGCCTGAGCGGACAGACCGATCCGGCCAACTGCAACTTTGGTGGCACCGCCCTGCTCAAGGAAATCGCCTTTGATGGCGCCACGCTGGTGATCGCCGATCGGGTAATGAGCTGGCCGGAAGCCGAGCCGGTGGCCGATGACCAGGTCCATGAATTCAGGCCCGTTCGCCGATACTCTGGCTGGGCGGGCGTCCGCGACGGCGATGACTGGCGCGTCGCCACCGCCATTGAGCTGGAAAGTGACCTGGAACCGCTAGAGCCGGTCGATGCCGGAGGCATGGGGCTGGACTTCGAGGTTCGGCTGGGACACTATCGCAGCGCACCCGGCAGTGACCCCATCCTGAGGATGGAAGTCACCGATGCCGAAAGCGGCCGCCTGGTCGGCTATGCCTGGGCCGACCCGGAAGCCACCAGCCTGGGCTTCGCCAACCACCAGATCCAGATTGGTTTGACGGCCAGGCCGTGATCCATTTCGCTCCATTCCGGACCCGCGCGCCTGGCTTGCCGCGAAAGCGGCGCGGCCTGGCCAATCTCTGCGCTGGCAGTACTGCAGTGGTATCGGTCCTGATCTTCAATCTGGCTGCACATGCCGCCGACCACGAGACTTTGAGTGACGTCTCCAAGCGACATGTCGGCGCCGAGCCCTATCAGTCCAGACCGCTGGAGCCACTGACCGAAGCCCTGCAACAGGGTCTGGAAGGCGACCCGGCCTCGGTGTTCCTGCCTGGTTCCAGACTGGGGCCACTGACTCGCGCCCTGCTCAAGCTCGAGGCAGCTGAGAGCTTCATTTCCCCAGCCCGCTACCGGATCCGCCTTGGACAGGTACAGATCCCCCAACCGCCGAAGGCCCAGCCCCTCACCGTCAGCCTGGTCCAGGTCGATCGCTACAACCTGGGGCCGGCGCTGGCCGAGCAACTGGAACGTCAGCACGGCCCGGAGCATGTGCGGCATCGGCAGTTTGCCGACGACCCCCACGTCTCGTGGCGCTTCGTGATGCGCTCGGTGATGGGCACGGTGGCGATGACCGAGGCCGCCGCACAAGCCACCATCCCGGACGGGTTTGCCGCAACCATGGACTGCCTGGGCATTGCCTGCACTGCCCCGCATCATCGCAGGTCACAGCCGCCGGGCTGGGAATCGCTGCAAGCACCGTCATCCGAAATCGAGACCGACTACCCGGCGCACCGCCAGCAGCTGCCCTCACCGGCGGCCGTACTGGATACGCTGCTGGTCGCGGCGGGTGCGGCTGAAGGCAACGACCGAGTGGTATGGCTGGGTTTCGAGCCGCGCGAGGGAGTTGGGCCCGGCGATGTCTTTGTCGAAGCGGTTCTCGAAGTGGGGCTGGGTCCTGAAAGCAGCATCGTCGGGCTTCTGCGCGACGATTACCTGATGGACCATATGACCCGCACCATGTGGTATCGATTCCGCGCGGTCGCCACAGCGCCCGATCAACCGCCTGTGACTGAACTGGCCCGGGCATCTGCACCCCGGCCGCGCATGCCTGACCAATAGACTCCCGGTTTGGTGGTAGCCCGGTCAGTGGCTGACCGGGCGTCGTCGCTTATTCCTTCCAGCCTGTCGGGTGGCCATCAATTGGCCTGTAACCGCCTTCCAGGCCCTTGGTGACGATGGCTACGGCATTGTGCGGATGCAGGCTCTCGAAGTGGCTGCAGCGCGCCCAGAAGTCCTCCACCCGCTCTTCCTGCTCAAGCGCCGATTGCACGCGCCGTGCTGCGTCCTCGCAGAACATCAGGTTGCGACCGTTGAGCAAGGCGAAAGCTTGCTCGTCCTCGCGCTTGACAGCGGCCTGAACCGGCGTCTTCAGGGCCCCCTCGATGACATCGATGAAACGAGTGAACGGGAAGGCCTCGAAGGTCGGGGCCAGCTGCAGGCGGATATCGGCAGCACTGCGCTGGCTGTGCGGCGTGGCCAGAATACCCTCTTCGGTGCCAAGCCAGTCGACCACGCTGTCATGGTCAACCAGCTTGCGTCCGGCAAAATCCTTGCGAAACTGTTCCTGGATAAGCTGGCGTGCCAGTGCGGCAGAACAGGGACAGGTACTGGAATAGATGACCTGGAAGGCAAGCTCCAGCGCAAAGGCCTTGCCCTGCTGACTGGCGATGATGCTGATCGGATAACGCTTCCACCCGCTATTGTCACTTTTCAGCGAGGGCCGGCGAATCATGTGGTCGAAGTCGATCCGCAGCATGGCGTTACTGCTCAGATCATGGTGCGAATCGAGAAAATCTCTCAGCAGGTGGCGCAGCGATGCAGGTGTCACGCTATGCTCGGCAAGCGCTCTATCCAGGTGCAGATAAAGCCTCGACATGTGGATGCCGCGCTTGTCCGCCTTGCCAAGATCGACGAAAGCACTGACGCGCGCCACGCGCTCTACCTGGCGCCCTTCGCCGACGTCGAGCAGGATCGGCATCTCGATCTCGTTCATGCCAACCCAATCCAGCTTGCCGGCTACCTGGGCCCTAGCCTGGGCAGCAATGTCCGGCATCAGATTGACGGCCTTGTTCTTGATTTCCACTTGCTTCTCCACTTGATCATGGCGGTCTTGAAGGTCGTCGCCGCATTCTCTTGGCCCGACCACCTCAAAGAGGACAAATTGGGTCCTCTTTTTCTCCGCTCAAGTGTCTACTTTCGAGGATAAAGGATTTGTGAGCTGATCGCGAGTGGCGAAAAAATGGTCGGAGCGGGGAGATTCGAACTCCCGACCCCCACAACCCCATTGTGGTGCGCTACCAGGCTGCGCTACGCTCCGACTGCGGTGTTCCGGGTTGCGGAAAGAGGTGATTATACCGCTAGCGCCTGAGGATCTGCAGAACCTCTTCCAGCTCCATGCGCACCTGGCGGGCGATCTGCTGGCTGCGGGTGACATCGGTCTGGGCGTCATCACCCTCCAGCTGCTGACGAGCCCCGAGGATGGTAAAACCCTGTTCATGCAACAGGCTGCGGATCTGCCGGATCATCAGCAAATCGTGGCGCTGGTAATAGCGTCGGTTGCCGCGCCGCTTGACCGGTTTGAGCTGCGGAAATTCCTGCTCCCAGTAGCGCAGGACATGGGGCTTGACCGCACACAACTCGCTAACTTCACCAATGGTGAAGTAACGTTTGGCCGGAATCGGCGGCAGTTCCTGGTTACTTCCCGGATCCAGCATAGGCTTCTACCCGCGCACGCAGTTTTTGGCCGGGCTTGAAGGTCACCACACGCCGGGCGGAAATCGGAATTTCTTCGCCGGTCTTGGGGTTGCGCCCGGGACGCTCATTCTTGTCACGTAGCTGGAAGTTGCCAAACCCCGACAGCTTGACGTTATCGCCGCTCTCCAATGCTTCGCGGATCACCTCGAACCAGGCATCAACGAATTCCTTGGCCTCGCGTTTGTTGAGGCCGACTTGCTCATGCAGCGTGTCAGCCAGGTCAGCCTTGGTCAGAGACATCCCCTTGTCCTCTCAGTTTGGCGTCGAATTTCGACTTCAGGTCGGCCACGATATCGGCCATCAGCCTGTCCACTTCCTCGTCTTTTAGGGTGCGCGAAAGGTCGCGCAAAATCAAGCCTATAGCCAGACTTCTGTAGCCCTTTTCTATTCCCTCACCACGATATTGATCGAAAACCACGCAATTTTCAAGCAGTCTGCCAGACTTTTCCCTGATAACGCCAACCAGCTCGGCGCAGGCATGGCGGTCATCCACGATCAACGCCAGGTCTCGCCGCACCGAGGGGAAGCGTCCCTGGCCGTGGTGTGCGGGCACGCTGCGGCGGCTCAGGCCAGCCAGATCCAGCTCGGCAACAAACAGCGCTCGGTCAAGATCCAGCCCGGCAGCCAGCCCCGGATGCAGCTGACCCAGCCAGCCGCAGGACTGACCATCGATCTTGAGTTCGGCCGCCTGGCCGGGATGCAGCCAGCGACGACTGCCGGAGACGAACTCCAGCTCCCGGCCAAGCCCGTTCAGGCCGGCCAGATGCTCGATTTCACCCTTCAGGTCGAAGAAATCCACCGGGCGATCGGAATCATCGAAGTGCTCCGGGGCGGCCGGACCACCAAGCAGCAGGGCCAGCCGGCTCGACTCGCCGAACGCCGCTGCATCATTACCGGCATGGAAGCAGGTGCCTGTTTCGAACAGCCGCAGTCGCCGTTGCTGACGACGCAGATTGGCGGCGGCGACGCTGACCAGACCAGGCAGCAGGCTGGTGCGCAGGACCGCCAGATCGCGGCTCAAGGGGTTGGCCAGCGGCTGCGCGCCGGAAGCCAGGCCGAATCGGTCCAGATCCTGCTCCGCGATAAAGCTCCAGCCGATGACTTCCTGGAAACCACGCACGCTTAGCTGGCGCTTGATCAGGCGCTCCGGCACCTCGCCTTCGCTCGGCATCCGGATCTTCAGCCGCCCACCCGGTGCCCGGGAAGGGAGGCGATCATAGCCGTAAACACGGGCAACTTCTTCGATCAGGTCGGCTTCTATCGCGATGTCGCGCCTGGCCGAGGGTGCCGTGACAACAAAATCGTCGCCCTCCAGCGCCACGCTCATGTGCAGACGAACCAGCAGCTCGCCGACCTGGTCGGCGGAAAATTCAGTGCCCAGCACCTGGTTGACGCGTGCCGTGCGCAGCTTCACCGGCTGATTTACCGGCCGATGTTCCTCGCTGATCACATCGATCACCGGGCCCGGCCGACCACCGCAGATTTCGATGATCAGTGCGGTAGCTCGCTCGACCGCCAGCGCCTGCAGTTCCGGGTCCACCCCGCGCTCGAAGCGATGCGAGGATTCGGTCGCCAGCCCCAGCCGGCGAGCACGGCCGGCAATGACGGCAGGATTGAACCAGGCCGACTCCAGCAGGATGTCGGTGGTTGACTCGTCTACCGCTGAATCCTGCCCCCCCATGATGCCGGCCAGGGCGACCGGTCGGGCATGGTCGCAGATCAGCAGCATGTCCTCGTCGGGCTCGACCTCGCGGCCATCGAGCAGTACGATGCGCTCGCCGGCGCTTGCCCGGCGCACCCGGATACCGCCATCGAGCCGGTCAAGGTCAAAGGCATGCATGGGCTGGCCCAGCTCCAGCAGCACGTAATTGGTGACATCCACCACCGGCGACAGGCTGCGCTGGCCGGCTCGGCGCAACGCCTCGGCCAGCCAGGCCGGCGTCGTCGCCCTGGGGTCAATGCCCTCCACGACCCGGCCGACATAGCGCGGACAGTCCCCGGCATCCAGCAACTCGATCGGCACACGGCGGTCGTTCTCGGCGCCGACACGACCAATCGCAGGCGGAGTGAGCTCGGTGCCGGTCAGCGCGGCAAGCTCGCGAGCCAATCCGCGAATGGAGAAGCAATCGGCCCGGTTGGGCGTCAGGTCGAATTCCAGGATCCGGTCGTCAAGCGCCAGGTAGTCGCTGAGCGCAGCCCCGGTCGGCGCATCGGCCGGCAGGCTCATCAGCCCTTCGGCGTCCTCGCCCAGGCCCAGCTCAGGCTCCGAACAGAGCATGCCGGACGACTCCACGCCGCGCAGCCTGGCGCTGCGGATGGTCAGTCCGCCCGGCAACACGGCGCCAGGCAGGGCCAGTGGTGCCTTCAGCCCAACCCGGGCATTCGGCGCGCCACAAACCACGGTGCGCAGCGCCTCGCCACCATCGGCTACCTGGCATACCCTGAGGCGGTCGGCATCGGGGTGCGGCTGGCATTCGATGATCTCGCCGACCACCACGCCATCCAGGGCCGGTGCGGCTCGCTGAATTGAATCAACTTCCAGCCCTGCCGAGGTAAAGCGTTCGGCGACTTCTTCGGCGCCGGCATCGACCCTCACCCACTGCCGCAGCCACTGCAAGCTCGCTTTCATCTGCTATCGGTCCCCGGACTGGTGGGCTAGTGAAACTGCGCCAGAAAGCGCAGATCGTTTTCAAAGAACAGGCGCAGGTCATCTACCTGGTAACGCAGCATGGCGAAACGCTCGACACCCAGCCCGAAGGCGTAGCCGGTATAGCGCTCGGCGTCGATTTCGCAATTTTCCAGCACCTGTGGATGGACCATGCCGCATCCCAGCACCTCCAGCCAGCGCCCCGGCGTGCCGTCAGAATTACGCCAGCGGATATCCACCTCGGCCGATGGCTCGGTGAAGGGGAAGTAAGACGGCCTGAGCCGCATCTGCAGCTCGTCCTCGAAAAACGCGTTGACGAAATCGGACAACAGCCCCTTGAGGTCGGCAAAAGTGACGTTCTCGTCGACCAGCAGGCCCTCGATCTGGTGAAACTGCGGGGTATGGGTCTGATCGGAGTCGCTGCGAAAAACCCGGCCTGGCGCCACGATACGCACCGGTGGCGGCGTTTCCTTCATGACCCGGATCTGCACCGGCGAGGTATGGGTGCGAAGCAAGCGACCATCGGGCAGGTAAAAGGTGTCGTGCATGGCCCGGGCCGGGTGGTGCTCGGGGAAGTTGAGCGCCTCGAAATTATGGTAGTCATCCTCGACCTCCGGGCCGGTCGCCACGACAAAGCCTAGCTGGCCGAAAATGTCCAGCAAACGCTCCAGGGTGCGGGTGATCGGGTGGATTCCACCAGGATCGACCTGGCGTCCCGGCAAGGTGACGTCGATGCGCTCGGCATCCAGCCGTCGCTCGAGCTCGGCACGCTCAAGCTCGACCTGACGTGCCTGGATCGCATGTTCCAGTTCTCGCTTGCCGCGATTGACCGCCTGGCCGGCCTCGCGCCGCTTCTCTGGCGGCAGTGAGCCCAGCTGCTTGAGCAGCCCGGTCAGCCTGCCCTTGCGGCCCAGATAGGCCACGCGCACCTCATCAAGCTGGCGCGGCCCGTCTGCCCCGGCCACCTCGGCCAGGGCGCGTTCGAGCAGGGAATCCGGATCGACGACTGAGTCGGTCATCGTGGCCGAGGGTTTAACCGAGACTGGCTCGGGCTTTCTCGGCCAGCGCTCCGAAGGCAGCCTTGTCGTTGACGGCCAACTCGGCCAGCACCTTGCGGTCGATGCCGATTTCGGCCTTCTTCAGACCATTGATGAAACGACTGTAGGAAAGACCGTGCTCGCGGGCTGCGGCATTGATGCGGATGATCCACAGGCTGCGGAAATCACGCTTGCGCTGCCGGCGATCGCGATAGGCATACTGGCCAGCCTTGATGACCGCCTGCTTGGCAACGCGATAGACCTTGCGCCGGGCACCGTAGTAGCCCTTGGCGCGACTCAGAACCTTGTTATGACGGCGCCGGGCAACGACACCACGCTTTACTCTGGCCATTTTCGATACTCCTCGTTGTGCTGGAAGGACTTACAGGTTGGGCAACATCTTGCGCACGGCCTTTTCATCGGCCTTGGCAACCAGCGTTGTCGAACGCAGGCGCCGCTTGCGCTTGGTGTCCTTCTTGGTGAGGATATGGCTGTGGAAAGCGCGCTTGCGCTTGATCCGGCCACTGGCGGTTTTGCGGAAGCGCTTGGCCGCGCCCCGATTGGATTTCATCTTGGGCATTGTCGATGCTCCTTTGGCTATTTTGACACCTTGCTGCAGCGGCCCCGGCTTGCCGGCGCACTTGGTGGCTGCAGTCAGGCTGGTTATACGCCGTCTTTTGGCGGCGAGCCGGTTATTATAGCGGTAAGTCGTCGGTCAAGACAAGTTTATACTGAGTCGAATCAGGTCTTTTTAGGCGACAGCATCATCACCACCTGGCGACCTTCCATGCGCGGGCGCTGCTCTACGGTGGTGTCTTCCGCGGTATCGGCCTCGACCCGGTTGAGCAGGTCCAGGCCCAGTTCCTGGTGAGCCAATTCCCGCCCGCGGAAACGCAGGGTGACCTTGACCTTGTTGCCCTCTTCGATGAAGCGGCGGAGACTGCGCAACTTGACCTGGTAGTCGTGATCGTCGGTGCCGGGGCGAAACTTGACCTCCTTGACCTGGATCTGCTTCTGCTTCTTGCGCGCGGCAATCTCGTCGTTCCCGATTCCCATGTATGTCCCGCGATTCCCACCGCGATTCCCACCGCGATTCCCGCCAGATGGCGCCTGTCCTGGAATTTTCCCGCCAGCCGCTGGACGGGCGGGTCAACTTGGCTTATCGTCTGTTTCATGAACAAATTTGATCGAATCACCATCGACCCCGTCAAGATGAACGGGCAACCCTGCATCCGTGGCATGCGCCTTACGGTGCGAAGGGTGCTGGAGGCACTGTCTGTCTATCCGGACCAGGCCGAACTGATCAAAAACTATCCGGAACTCGAACCCGAGGACATTCGACAGGCATTAGCCTGGGCAGCCTGCAACCTTGATGACGAAGTCATACAGCGGGATGTTGCTTGAGGTTTTTACTTGATCAGGGTGTGCCGGCTACGGCGGCAAGCTTACTGACCAAGCATGGTCTCGAAGTCACGCATATCTCGGAAATGGGAATGAGCCGGGCTGCAGACACAGAGATTCTTGAATACGCCCGAACCCATGGATTTGTTGTCGTCACGCTTGACGCCGATTTCCACACACTACTGGCTCTGGGAGCAAACAATAGCCCTTCGGTTATTCGTGTCCGCCAAGAGGGCCTTGATGCAATTGCCTTCGCGAGATTACTGCAGGCCATAATGCCAAAAATAGCCGCGGCACTGCAAAGTGGTGCGGCTATTACTGTGACGGCAACCCAGGTTCGGATACGCCGTCTGCCGGTTGGTAGCAGTCGTTCCAGGGAAGAATAGCTTTTCACTGCCTACCAGCTTGCAGCTCAGTTTGCCCATACTTTGGCACCGTGAGCCCAGGAGCACTCCAGATGGTGCCTGTCCTGGAATTTCTCGTCCACGGCAAAAAAGTCGATGGGGGCTTCGCCCCAATACCCCCAGTCCGGCTGACACCGGACGCAAAGGGTAAAAGCACAGAGGTCAAAGATTTACGGACCTGGCGACACGGAAGCCGAGGCCGCTGTAGCGATAGCCGCGGGTGGTCCTGACGCGGAGGGCAGAGCGCAGCCTAGAGCCGACGAAGTACCAGGAGCCGCCGCGAAGCACGGCACGGCTGCAGTCACCCGACATCCAGGCGCTGCCATCAGTGGGGGCACCCACATAGTTCTCGTTCCAGCAGTCCTGCACCCATTCCCAAGTGTTGCCATGGGTGTCGTACAAGCCAAAGGCGTTGGGTGCGAAGCTGGCTACCGGCAGAGTCTGATTACGAACAATGCCCGTTGGGCAGCCTGTGGCAGGACTTGTGCCCCAGAAATTCGCCTGATCGGTGGTGATGCAATCGCCAGTGTTGAAACGGCCCGTGGTGCCGGCGCGGGTGGCGTATTCCCATTCGGACTCCGAGGGCAGGCGGTAGGTGTGGCCGGTCTTGTTGCTCAGCCAGGTGACGTATTGCTGGGCGTCGTTCCAACTCACGTTGATCACCGGGCGGTTGCCGCGACCCCAGCCTTGATCGCCGGGATTGTGCGTGCAGCCGCCGTCGGCCACGCAGGCGTCCCACTCGGCAAACGTCACCGCCGTCTGGCCCATGGCAAAGGCGGGAACGTTGACAGAGCGCTGTGGGCGCTCGTTACCGTAACTCTGCGGCTCGCTGGCCGGGCTGCCCTGGGTGAAGGTGCCGGCGGGAATCAAAACCATAGTGGGGCACTCATCGCAATCGGTGAAGGTGTCGCCCGGTTGCAAGATAACTTCGAAACCGTCCTCGAATATCAGCACGCTCTCGTACGCTCCGATATCGCAGTTGACACCTTGCGGGCGCGGAATACCGCGCTGATCGGTTTCCGGACAATGCGCGTTGCTGCCGGCGCCGATGGCCGGGGAGTCCGGCAACAGTGCATGGGTAGGGGTAAAGCCACCATTGTCGGCCAGGGGACCGAGCATGGGATCGACGCCAATCAGGTTACCGTCCTGGCCATCGACCAGGCCGCAGGTATGATCGGGGTCTTCGATCAGGTTGTGTGTAGAGTCGGCATGCAGGCTTGCCCCAGCCCCGAGAAAACACGCCGAACTCTCCCCATCGTCCATCAACACGTTGTTGAGCTGGATGGAGCCTGAGCCGTAGACTGAAATAGAGTCCCCAATGCTTCCAGCCCAGTTTCCACTGAACGTAACATTGGTCAGCTCAAGCAACCCGTCACCCCAATGGAGAATTCCACCTCCGCCTTCATTAGGTCCTGCCGAGTTACTACTCAATGTGACGTTAATCAGAACTACGATTGCCGAACCGTCAAGTGACAGACCACCTCCCCCAAACTCACCAGCGCCATTGGCGACAAAAGCACTGTCAGAAATAGTTGCTGATGCATCCGATAAATGCATGCCACCGCCTAACACAAGGGCTTCATTATTCTTGAACAGCACCGAGTCAATCATGGGGGATCCATTGGACACATATATCCCGCCACCAGTTTCGACCATTGCGACAGAGTTGGGTCCGAGCTGAACGCGGCCGCTATTCCGCACAATCGAATTTCTGAGCACAAGACTGGAATTGGCTGCATGGATGCCGGCACCGCGCTGGCCGGAACAGCCCTCCCCGCCACGTTCGACAATCAAGCCGTCAATTACGGTTCCGTCACCGGTGTCGCTGGCTTCAACTACACAATTAGTGCGCTCCCCCCTTTGATTGTCAATATCGCCACTGAGAATCGTCTCATTGTTGATCCAGTCCCTGTCATCGCGTTCGGATTCCGAGCCATTGAAACCGCCGTAGAGGGCCAGACTGTCGCGGACCACGAAGGAAATCGACGTGTCTCCGCCGTCGGTCGGCAGGTAGGTGCCTGCGGCGACCCAGATTTTGTCGCAGTCGAGATTGCCCAGGGCATCCTGCAAGTCGACGTAGGCATCTGCCCAGCTGCTGCCGTCATTGGCGCCACTGGCGGCGTGATTGACATGGCACAGACCGGCCAGGCTGAGGCCCGGCATGCCGAGCAACACAAGCAGCAGCAGCCGATTGAGCAGACAGCGAGCACAGCGAATGCGTGCATTGAATTCGATGATGCGAGACATGATTCCGCCCTTGTCTGGAAATCGCTTGGTTCCAATCGAAGCGCTTCCGGCTCATCTCAACAAGCTCTGCCCGGGGAGGCTTGCACTCAGGCGACAATTCAAGCATCGAATGCGCCATTGGCGGGCGTGCGATCTGACCCGAATCTCAGCTTCCGGATCGTCCGGGACGGCGACCTGCATGCCCGGTCGGCAGGCGCCAGGGGCGCAGAAAATCAAAACGTTGGTGAATCGGATGCCGCGGCCCTGAGGGCCAATCAGGTCTTTTTCGGCGACAGCATCATCACCATCTGGCGACCTTCCATGCGCGGGCGCTGCTCTACGGTGGTGTCTTCCGCGGTATCGGCCTCGACCCGGTTGAGCAGGTCCAGGCCCAGTTCCTGGTGAGCCATTTCGCGCCCGCGGAAACGCAGGGTGACCTTGACCTTGTTGCCCTCTTCGATGAAGCGGCGGAGATTGCGCAACTTGACCTGGTAGTCGTGATCGTCGGTGCCGGGGCGAAACTTGACTTCCTTGACCTGGATCTGCTTCTGCTTCTTGCGGGCGACCTGGGCTTTCTTCGACTGCTCGAAACGGTACTTGCCCCAGTCCATGATCCGGCATACCGGCGGATCGGCCTGGGGTGCGATTTCCACCAGGTCCATCCCTTCCTGTTCTGCTCGTTCCAGGGCGGCGCGAATGTCCATGACGCCGATCTGGTCTCCCTCTGATCCGACGACCCGGACCTTGCGCGCGGTTATGTCTTCGTTCCGGCGCGTCTGCTTATCGGTTGCGATTGGTGCCTCTCCAGTTGTGGTGAAATTCGAGCAGCCTCTTCACGGGCCTCTCAATTCATTCATTACCTTGACGTTCATTATCGTCAATTGTGCCACGATTGGCCACTTCAGCGCGCAGTCGTTCGATCAGGTCATCGACCGCCATGGCGCCCAGGTCGGTGCCGTCACGCCGACGCACGGCGATCTGCCCGGCCTCGACCTCGCGGTCACCGGCAATCAGCAGGTAGGGAATCTTCTCCAGCGTGCGACCGCGGATCTTGTAGCCGATCTTCTCGTTGCGCAGGTCGGTCTCGACCCTGAGCCCTGCCTGCTCCAGTTCGGATGCAACACGGGCGACATAATCGGCCTGGGCGTCGGTGATGTTCATCACCACGGCCTGCACGGGGGCCAGCCACAGGGGCAGGTTTCCGGAGTGATGCTCCAACAGTATGCCGGTAAAGCGTTCCAGTGAGCCAAGAAGGGCCCGGTGCAGCATGACCGGCCGCTTCTCGCCGCCTTCGGCGGTGCGGTAGGTGGCGTCGAACCGCTCGGGCAGGTTGAGATCAACCTGTAGCGTGCCGCACTGCCAGTCGCGGCCGATCGCATCGCGCAGCACGAACTCGATCTTCGGTCCGTAGAAAGCGCCCTCGCCGGGATTGTAGTCATAACTCAAACCCATGCCGTCGATCGCCCCCTTGAGCGCAGATTCCAGCTTGTCCCAGGTGGCGTCGTCGCCGATCCGGCTTTCCGGTCGGTCGGCGAACTTTAGCTTGACGTCGTCGAAACCAAAATCTCGGTAGACGGACAGATTGAGCTCGATGACCTTGCGACACTCGGCCTCCATCTGCTCTTCGGTGCAGTAGATGTGGGCATCGTCCTGGGTGAAATGTCGTACACGCATCAGCCCATGGAGCGCGCCGGAAGGCTCGTAGCGGTGCACCTTGCCGAACTCGGCCATGCGAATCGGCAGGTCGCGATAGCTCTTGAGCCCCTGCTTGTACATCGCCACCGAACCCGGACAGTTCATCGGCTTGAGCGCGAACACGCGCTCGTCCTCGGTCTGGGTGGTGAACATGTTCTCGCGGTAGTTCTGCCAGTGCCCGGAAATCTCCCACAGGCCGCGATCCATCACGTCGGGTGTATTGACCTCGACGTAGCCGGCCTGGCGCTGACGCTTGCGCACATAATCGATCAGGGTCAGAAACAGTGTCCAGCCCCGCGGGTGCCAGAAAACCGCCCCGGGCGCCTCTTCCTGGAACTGGAACAGCTCCAGCTGCCTGCCCAGGCGACGATGATCGCGCTTCTCTGCTTCTTCCAGGCGCTTCAAATAGCCCTTGAGCTGCTTCTTGTCTGGCCACGCGGTGCCATAAATTCGCTGCAGCATCTCGTTACGCGAATCGCCGCGCCAGTAGGCGCCGGCCAGCTTGGTCAGCTTGAAGGCACCCAGCTTGCCGGTCGAGGGAATGTGCGGGCCGCGGCACAGGTCGATGAAATCGCCCTGTCGATACAGCGAAAGCTGCTCGTCGGCCGGAATATCGGCAATGATCCGGGCCTTGTACTCCTCGCCCTGGTCGCGAAAGAATCGGATCGCCTCGTCACGTTCCATCACCTCCCTGGAAACCGGGATATCTTCGGCCACGATGCGCTCCATTTCCTTCTCGATGCGCTCGATGTCCTCGGGGTGGAACGGCTCGTCGCGGGCAAAATCGTAGTAGAACCCGTTCTCGATGACCGGACCGATGGTGACCTGGGTATCCGGAAACAGTCGCTTGACCGCCTGGGCCATCAGGTGGGCCGTGGAATGCCGAATCAGCTCCAGGCCCTCCTCGTCGCGACCGGTGATGATGCGCAGCCTGGCATCCCGATCAAGCCGATAGGAGGCATCGACCAGCTTGCCGTCCACCTCACCGGCCAGTGTTGCCTTGGCCAGCCCGGGGCCGATGGACTCGGCCACCTGGTGAACCGTTACCGACTGATCGAACTGCTTGCTGCTACCGTCTGGAAGGGTAATCTGAACCATAACCCGGGATTTTAACTTCTGTTGGTGATCAGAGTGAGTTAAATATGGGGTCAAGGGCTGAAACGCAAAACGAAAAACGGCAGACGGAAAAGGTAACGAGCGGGAAACGCGAGAGACATAGGCTGACTCGTCAATCGACCGGACCTGTCCCGAGGCCAGATTCGCCAATGGCTCGATGCCTTGGCGGCGACCTCCTTTCGCTAAAGGTTTACACCTTTTTCAGAGCTGCCGAGGCCAATTGATTCGTTCCGCCACAGCTCAAGTAGCACGCCTGAATGTGTCTCAGCAGCACTGGGATATATTCAGGTGGTGGGCGATGCTGGATTTGAACCAGCGACCTCTGCCATGTCAAGACAGCGCTCTAACCAACTGAGCTAATCGCCCTTTCAACCGAGCGCGATAGGATACCGGATCAAGCAAGCCCGGGCAACAGGTTTTGCCCCCATTGCCACCAGGCGCCGAGAATGGCCAGGGTCATCAGGGCGGCGACCAGGTCATCGACCATCACGCCAAGACCGCCGCCAAGGCGCCGATCGATCCAGTCTATCGGCCACGGCTTGACAGCATCAAACAGCCGGAACAGCACGAAACCGGCCAGCCACCAGGCCCAGTTGAACGGGATCAGGACCAATACCAGCCAGATGCCGACGAATTCGTCCCAGACGATGCCGGAGTGATCATGGACTCCAAGCTGACGCGAGATCTCACCACACAGGTAGATGCCGAGCAGGAAAGCAATAGTCACGATGACCAGCGAGACCGGCAGCGGCAGCACCGCCAGCACCGCGGCAAACGGCAGGGCAGCAATGGTGCCGGCAGTGCCCGGCGCCACCGGGCTCAGACCGCTGCCGAAGCCGAACGCCAGGAAGCCGGTAGGCGTGGCCAGGGCAGTGCGAATGACCAGCGCACGCTCAGCCATGTTGGTCTCCCTGCGAAAAGTGTTGCCAGCCGCGAGCCTGCTCACATCCGAGCAGCGAGCCATCGGGACGGCGCCAGCGGATACCGGGTGCGCCGGTTATCCGGCCGATCACGGTCAGCCTGCAAGACTCCGATTCAATCAGGCCATTGAGCTCCCCTGCCCGCTCGGCCGCCACCAGCGCGCAAAGTTCGTAGTCGCTGCCGCCGCCGAGCTGGTACTGCCAGCGTCGCTCGGCGTCGGTGACTGCGGCGCACAGCGCGCCGGAGGCCGGCAGGCTGGTCAGCTCGATCTCTACGCCCGGGCCATCGGACCGAAGCAGGCGCGAAAGATCACCAGCCAGGCCATCGGACAGGTCGAGCATGGATCGTGCCGGTTTCGCCAGCGCCTGGCCAAGGCCCAGCCGGGGTGTCGGTCGAAGCAAGCGGGCCTTGAGCTCAGGTCCAGCCGACTCGCCCAGCGCCAGCGCCGCTGCGGCATCGCCGACCGTTCCGCTGACCACCACCAGGTCGCCTTCGGCCCCGGGCAGCCTTCGGGCCACCTGCCGCGGATCGACTTCACCAATCAGTTGCACCGTGATGCTCAAGGGGCCGCGGGCGATATTGCCGCCGATCAGGCTGGTATCGGTAGACCGAGCCAGCGGCAGAAAACCGTCGAGAAAGGCGTCCAGCCAGTCCGCGTCGCCCTCGGGCAGGGTCAGGGAAAGCAGCGCCCAGCGACTGGCCGCGCCCATCGCGGCAAGATCACTGAGATTGACCGCCAGCGCCAGGTGACCGAGATCGGATGGCGACCAGCGATGGTCGAAGTGCACGCCGTCGACCAGGGTATCGGTCGTCAGCACAGGACGGCGGCCAGGATCAGGATCAATCACGGCCGCATCATCACCGATGCCGATCAGCGCATCACCCGAACCGGCACGCTCGGCGATACGCGCGATCAGGTCCTGCTCAGTCGTCATTGGGCTTGATAGCTATCTCCAGGCGGCGACATTCATGGGCCAGCCGGTCGAGCACGCCATTGACGAAGGTATGGCCCTGCTCGGCACCGAAGCGATGGGCCAGCTCCACTGCCTCGTCGAGCACGACGCGATAGGGGATTTCGGGATGATGCAGCAGCTCCAGCGCACCCAGGCGCAGGATGACGCGCTCCATCTGGTCGAGACTGATTGACTGGCGCTTCAGGTGCGGGGCGATGGCCTGGTCCAGCTCATCACGGCGGTCGACGACCTCGCGCACCAGCCGCTCGAAGTAATCCTCATCAACCCCGTTGAAGTTCTGCTCTTCACGAAACTGGTTGATGATGGCCGCGGCCGAGTCATCGTTGAGCTGCCACTGGTACAGCGCCTGCAGCGCGCGCCGACGGGCGCGCCGACGCGGCTCATGTGGCCCGGGCCGGGATTTATTGCGCATAGCGCTCGGTGATGGGCGGTGCCAGCTTGCCCATCAGCGCGGCCATTTCGATCGCCGCTTCGGCCACCTCGCGTCCCTTGTCGCGGCGCTCGGGGTCGGCGCGGTCCAGCGCCTGCTCGCCATTCTCGCAGGTCAGCACGCCAAACAATACCGGGGTGCCGGTATCCAGCGCCGACTGCTGCAGACCGCGCGCACACTCGGTGCAGATGAAATCAAAGTGCGCGGTCTGTCCGCGAATCACTGCACCCAGCGCAATCACCGCGTCATGATCACCGGTCTCGGCCAGGCGGCGGGCAACCAGCGGCAGCTCCCAGGCACCCGGAACCCAGACCACCTCGATGCGCCCGGGCTCGACTTCACGCTCAAGCAGTGCCCGGCGACATCCCTCGAGCAGCTTCCCGGTCACCGCCCGATTGAAGCGCGACACCACCAGGGCAAAGGAAAACTCCCGTCCGCTGGCCTGACTCTGATCCAGTGCGCTGACTTCGGTCATTTGTTCTTGTACTCCCTTGTCATTCCTGACTTGTATCCTGCCCCGGCAGGACATGATCGGCCACCTCCAGCCCGAAACCACCCAGCGCGTGGAAGCGGATCGGATCACCATACACGGTCATGCTGCGCACGCCCAGCGCGACCAGGATCTGGGCGGCAATTCCGTAGCTTCTCAACTCGCGTGCCGTCCGATCAGCATCGGCAGGCCGTGAGTCACTACCGTCCTGGCGCACCAGGCCTGCCAGGCGCGACTCGTCATCCTCGTCGTAGCCCAGCACCAGGGCCACTCCGCGTCCGCGTCGGGCGATATCGGCCAGCGCCGCATCCAGCGGCATGCCGAACTGCGGCTCGACAATGCCGAGCACATCACCCAGCAGCTCGGGCACGTGCACCCGCACCGGCACCGGCTGCGGGCCTGCAATGTCACCACGGACCAGTGCCCAGTGCAAGCGGCGCAGGATGGAGTCCCTGAAAACCTGCAGGCGAAAGCGACCGTGGGCGGTGCTGACTTCCTGCTGATGTACGCACTCGACATTCTTCTCGTGGCTCAAGCGATACCGAATCAGATCGGCCACGGTACCCACTTTCAGCCCGTGCTCTGAGGCGAATGCTTCCAGCGCCGGCCGCCGGGCCATGGTGCCGTCCTCGTTGAGCACCTCGACCAGCACGCCGGCCGGTTCCAGCCCGGCCAGCAAGGCCAGATCGACCGCAGCCTCGGTATGACCGGCACGAGCCAGCACACCGCCTGGTTGCGCCATCAGCGGAAAAACATGCCCTGGCTGTCGCAGATCCTCGCTGCGGGCGTCGGGCCGTACCGCGGTACGAATGGTATGGGCGCGATCATAGGCCGAGATGCCGGTGGTGACACCTTCGGCGGCCTCGATCGAGACGGTGAAGTTGGTGGTCATGCGGCGGTCGGTATCACGCACCATCAGCGGCAGATCGAGCTGGCGGCAGCGCTCCCTGGTCAAGGCTAGGCAGATCAGCCCTCGGCCGTAACGGGCCATGAAGTTGATGTCCTCCGGACGCACCAGGCTGCCGGCCATGATCAGGTCGCCCTCGTTTTCCCGGTCCTCGTCGTCCATCATCACGACCATGCGACCGGCGCGGATATCAGCCAGGATGTCTTCGATCGAATCAAGCGCCATGTTCACTCCTTGCGGCGAGGATGCGCTCCAGGTAGCGGGCCAGCAGATCAACCTCGAGGTTGACGGGGTCGTCGGGCGCAAGCGCACCCAGCGTGGTGACCTTGAGGGTATGCGGAATCAGGTTGACCTCGAACCGGTCTGCCTCGACCGCATTGACCGTCAGGCTGACCCCATCCAGCGTAACCGAACCCTTGGCGGCAATCAGGTGCGCCAGCTTGTCTGGCACGGCAAATTGCAGGCGCTCGCTGTCGCCGGCCGGCTCGCGGCTGACCAGCCTGGCCAGGCCGTCAACATGGCCAGTCACCCAGTGTCCGCCGAGGCGCTCACCCACTGCCAGGGCCGGCTCGAGATTGACGCCGCCGTCGACCTCAAGACGTCCCAGGCTGGTGCAATCGAGGGTTTCGTTGGACAGATCGGCCGAGAAGCCTTCGCGGTCGATATCCAGCGCGGTCAGGCACACACCGGCCACGGCTATGCTGTCGCCGGTGTGCCAGCGTTCGGGCTTGAGTTCCGGGCAGCGGATGCGCAGGCGGGCGCCGCCGGCATGCTGATCCAGCCTGGCCACGATACCGATGGTCTTGACGATGCCGGTGAACATGAGTGTGTGACGAGATTCCCTTGGTAACGATTGCTTTTGGTTCAGGAGCGCGCAGCGCGATAGCGCAGGCGCCAGTCGGGCCCGACGCGGATCGCGTCGATAGGCTCAAGGTGGAGGCGACCGTCGATGTTTTCCACGCCTGGCAAAAGCGCCAGCGGCCGCCCGTTGCCGAGCAGACAGGGCGCCTGGTAGACCAGCAGTTCATCGACCAGCCCGGATTCCATCAGCGCTCCGGACAGGGTCGGACCGGCCTCGACATGCAGCTCGTTGACTTCGCGACTGACCAGCTCGCCCAGCAAGGCATCGAGATCGACGCGGCCATGATCGTCGGCAGGCAGGGTCAACCAGTCGACCTGGTCGGCCTGCCAGGCCGGCTGGCCGGTAGTGGCGATCAGCACCGGGCCCGGTAGTCCTACCAGGCGCGCCTGGCGAGGGGTGCGCGCCCGACTGTCGACCACCACCCTCAAGGGCTGGCGCTCCACCCCGGCCTGGCGCAGATTCATGCCAGGATCATCGGCGATCACGGTACCAATGCCAGTCAATACCGCACCGGCGCGACCGCGCCATTGCTGCACATCCTCACGGGCTGCCGGCGAGGTAATCCACTGCGAACTGCCGTCGGCGGCTGCCGTTCGGCCGTCAAGACTGACCGCCAGTTTGACCCGCACCCAGGGCCGCTGTCGTTCGTGACGTGAAACGAAGCCGACATTGAGCGCGCGTGCACTTGACTCCAGCAGGCCGGAACGGGTCTCGATGCCAGCCTGGGCAAGCATTCGAAAACCCTTGCCGGCGGTGCGCGGGTCCGGGTCAAGCATGGCGGCGATGACCCGCTTCACCCCGGCCTCGATCAACGCCCGCGCGCAGGGCCCGGTGCGGCCCTGATGGGCGCATGGTTCGAGGGTGACATAGCAGGTCGCTCCACGAGCCCGGGCCCCGGCCTGGCTAAGCGCCAGCGCTTCGGCATGAGGCTCGCCGGCACGGCGATGCCAGCCGCGACCAACCACCGTCCCGTCAGCCACCAGCACGCAGCCGACGCGCGGGTTGGGATCGGTGCTCATCAGGCCGCGCTCGGCCAGCCTCAGGGCCGTGGCCATGTGGGCATGATCGGTCGCGCTGAAGTTCACGATCGTTCGTCGCGCAGCAGTGAAATCTGGCGCGCATCGACAGCGCCGGGGTTTTCGCGCTCCAGGCGCTCGATTTCCTCGCGAAAGGCCTGGACATCCTCGAAACGGCGATAAACGGAAGCAAAGCGCACGTAGGCAACCTGGTCCAGTCGGGACAGCTCGCCGGCCACCCATTCGCCTATCTGCTGGGCCGAAATCTCGGCTTCTTCGAGGGTGCGGATCCGGCGCACCAGGTTGCGCATCGATCGCTCCACCTCGGCGGTTTCAACCGGGCGCTTTTCCAGCGCCTTGAGCATGCCGGCGCGCAGCTTGTCCTCGTCGAAAGCCTCCCGAGAGCCGTCGGACTTGATCACGTTCGGGGCTTTTAGCACGGCTGTTTCGAAGGTATTGAACCGCGCCTGGCAGCTGGCGCACTCGCGGCGGCGCCTGACCTGGAAGCCGTCGCTGGTCAGCCGCGAATCGATCACCCGCGTTTCCGGATGATTGCAGAATGGACACCACATTCCGGGCAGGACTCCGCCAGGTCTCAGTCGGTCAGGTTGCCGGACCGGTTGCCGGAACGATACACCGGGTAACGCCGACACAGTGCCAGCGCCTTGTCGCGGACCTCGGACTCGACCTGTTGATCGCCGACCCGATCGAGCACATCACAGATCCAGCCAGCCAGCTCGCGACAATCGTCGGCGCCAAATCCGCGGGTGGTAGCCGCCGGCGTGCCGATCCGCAGTCCCGAGGTAACGAACGGCGAGCGTGGCTCGCCCGGCACGGTGTTCTTGTTGACGGTGATATTGGCCCGGCCCAGACTCTCCTCGGCATCCTTGCCGGTGATGCCCTTGTCGATCAGATCAACCAGGAACAGATGATTGTCCGTACCTTCAGAGACCACCTTGTATCCCCGCTCGCCGATGACTTCGGCCATCGCCCGGGCGTTGGCCACGACCTGTTCCTGGTAGCGCCTGAAATCCGGTTCCAGGGCTTCCTTGAAGGCCACCGCCTTGGCTGCGATGACATGCATCAGCGGACCACCCTGGCAGCCGGGAAAAACCAGCGAATTGAACTTCTTGTTCAGATCCTCGTCTTCGCCACCGGCCAGGATGATGCCGCCACGCGGACCGCGCAGGGTCTTGTGGGTGGTCGAGGTCACAACATGGGCATGCGGTACCGGGTTGGGATAGACGCCGGCTGCGATCAGGCCGGCCACATGGGCCATGTCGACCATGAACCACGCGCCAACGCTGTCGGCGATCTCGCGCATCCGGGCCCAGTCGACAATCCGCGAGTAGGCCGAAAAGCCGCCAATGATCATCCGCGGCTTGTGCCGCTCGGCCAGCTCGGCCATGGCCTCGTAGTCGATCAGACCAGTCTGGTGATCCAGCCCATAGTGAAACGCGCGGAAGACCTTGCCGGAAAAATTCACCGAGGCGCCGTGTGTCAGGTGGCCGCCCTCGGAAAGATTCATCCCGAGAATGGTATCGCCGGGCTTGAGCAGCGCAAGGTAGACGGCTTGATTGGCCTGAGAACCAGAGTGCGGCTGCACGTTGGCGTAGCCGGCGCCGAACAGCTCTTTCGCCCGTGCAATGGCCAGCGCCTCGGCCTGGTCGACATACTCGCAACCGCCGTAATAGCGCCGGCCCGGGTAGCCTTCGGCGTACTTGTTGGTCAGCACCGAGCCCTGTGCCTCCAGCACCCGCGGGCTGGCGTAGTTTTCCGAGGCGATCAGCTCGATATGCTCTTCTTGGCGACGATTCTCGCCGGCAATGGCAGCAGACAGTTCCGGATCGAATCCGGCAATACGGTAGGAGGCATCAAACATGGTCGACTCGCTGCATGAATTCAACTGGAAATGCTATCACCAAGGCGTGGTGCACGGATCATCCCCTGGCCAGACGCCTGGCGGCCCAGCAGGCCAGCTCGGCACGGCGAATCTTGGCGTTATGGCGGATATCGACCGGAAAGCCGCGATGAACCAGCACAGTCTCGATGGATCGAGTTTCCGATGCGCCGCGGGCAAACTCCAGCGTCGCCTGGGCTACCCGGTCACGATCGGCCCCGGGCTCCAGCTCGATGCACAGCACCGGGCGCTGGGCGCCTGGCACACCGACGCCGACCAGGGCCGAGCGGTAAACGCCCGGTACCTGATTCATCCGACCTTCGACCGGTTCGGTATAAAGCTCGCCCTCGGCAGTTCGAACCCGCTCGGATTTGCGGCCACAGAACCACAGCCTGCCCTCATCATCCATCCAGCCCAGATCTCCCATGCGGTGCCACAGGCGACCTTCAGCGTCGTGACACTTGGCCAGCGCGGTCTGCTCGGGGCGCTGGTAATAGCAGTCGGTGACGGTCGGACCGCTGACGCAGATTTCCCCGATCTGACCCGGCGCCAGTGTTTCTGCATCCTCCAGACGCTCCAGCGGACCATCATCGATGGTAATGATGGCGACCCGGTTGGCGGCCAGCGGCCGACCCACGCAAACACCCTTGCCGCGGCGATGGCCGTCGCTCAAGCCAGCAAGCAGCTGGCGTCCGGACACGGTAGCCACCGGCAGTACCTCGGTGGCCCCATAGGGCGTGTGAACATCAGCCTCGTCGGCAAGCGCCGGCAGCAGCCGCCCCAGCACCTGCGGCGAGACCGGGGCACCGGCTGACAGCGCACGCCTGAGCGTGGGCAGGCGAATCTGGTTCGCCGCCAGATGGCGGCCCAGGGTATTGATCAGCGCCGGCGAGCCGAACAGATTGGTGACCTGGTAGCGCTCGATCAGGCTGACCAGCATTCCGGGATCGACCCGCGCCGGCCGGGTGAAATCCATCGGCGGTATCACCGTGGCCATGCCCAGTGCCGGATCGAATAGCGCGAACGGTGGAAAAGTCGGCAGGTCGACCTCACCGGGCTGCATGTTGTAACTGTCGCGCACCAGTTCGACCTGGGCGGCGAAGTGACGATGGCGGTAGACCACGCCCTTGGGGATGCCTGTCGAGCCGCTGGTGAACAAAATGGCAGCCGGATCATCCGGTGCCACCTCGACCGGGTCGCCAAGCGGCTCTGCCTCAGCCAGCTTCGAATAACGGACGCCACCCCAGCCCAGACGCGGGCCGACGGTGACAACTTTCTTTATGCTTTCGCGTGCCCACCCCAGCACCAGACGTGCCACCTGGGCCCGAGTGATGCCGATGAAGGCCTGAGGCTGCGCCTCGCCCAGACACTTTCTCAGCGGCCGCAGACCAATCCCCGGGTCGATCAGGACCGGGACGCATCCGGCCTTGAACAGGGCAAAGAACAGGGCGAAGAATTCCAGCGAGGGGGGCACCATGAAGGCGACCCGTGCGCCCTTCCCGATCCCGGAGTTGACCAGTCCGGACGCCAGACGACTGCTCAGCTGATCAAGCTCCAGGTAGCTGTAGCGCACATCCTGCCAGCCATCGCCCCGGCGGCGCGGGATGATCAGGGCAATGCCGTCGGGCCGGGCCTCGGCCTGGCGGGTCAGTGCAGCGGCTATGTTGACCGGTGGATCGGCCGCAAGGCTCATTGCCCGTCACCGGCCAGGAAATCTCGCGCCATTGGCACGATCCGGTCAGCAGCGTCTTCGAGCACGTAGTGACCGGCATCGGCCAGATACTCGACTCGTGCCGACGGCCAGATCTCGCGCCAGATTGCCAGCACCCGGTCATCGAAAACGAAATCGCGGCCGCCCCAGGCAATCAGGATCGGCTTGTCGGCCAGACTGGACAGGCGCGACTCGGTTTCGCTCAGCACCGACCAGGCAGGATCGGACTCCGACAGCGGAATGTCCTGGACAAAGCGCAAGGTGGCCAGGCGCTCCAGCGGGCTGCCGCGGTAGGGCGCAACAAGCCCACTGGCAACTTCCCGCTCCAGTCGGCTTGCCGTGGCCATGCGCACTGCCAGCCCGGAAAAGGCATTGAACCGGTTGATCAGAAAGCCGCCCAGGCGCGTCCGGGCAAACTTCAGCGAGGCGGGCAGGCCCTCGCCCTCGGGAATGTTGAATGCCCAGGTATTGAGCACGACCAGTCGCCGTACCCGGTCAGGATTGCGCGCCGCCCAACCGATCCCGATCGCCCCACCCCAGTCGTGGACAATCAGGTCCAGCGGCCGCGATGGCTCAACTGCATCCAGCCAGTGGCCGAAATCCTCGATTCGTCTGGCCAGGGTGAAGGCATAGCGTTTGTCGTCGGGCCGATCGGACAGACCCATGCCGACATGATCGGGGACCAGGCAACGGTGGCGATCGGACAGCCCGCGAACCATTTCGCGGTAATAGAAAGACCAGGTCGGGTTGCCGTGGACCATGACCACCGGCGCAGCGTGAGCAGCGCCCTCATCCAGATAGTGCAGCCGAAGCCCGTCAGGCAGCCGATGAAAGTTCGACCTGAACGGGTAAAGCGGTGATTCGAACACGACAGGGGCACCCTTCGGGCCCCGCTCCGACCCGCCCGCGTTTTCCGGCATCGCCTCGGCTACCAGACGACTTCGGCCATGGCGCAGTTGAGCCCGGAGCCGATACCCATCAAGGCAATCTTGTCGCCGCGCTTGACCCTGTCTTCTTCGACAATGCGAGCCAACACGGTTGGGATGGAAGCCGGGCCAATATTGCCGAGCTTGGGGAAAATGCGATAAACGCGCGCCGGGTCGACACCGAAGGCACGGATGAAAGACTCGGTGTGCGCCTTGGAAACCTGGTGAATCACGACATGGTCAAGATCCTGAACAACCCAGTCCAGCACCGTGCGGGCCGCGGCATAGGTCAGCTGCGCCAGCTTCATGCCCTGGATCAGCAGCTGCTTGGTATCGGTCCACATCTGGTGGTTCCAGCCGCGGCACAGGTAGTTGAATTCGGTGGCAGCTCGGGCCACGCCACCCTTGTAAAGGTGCCCATCGGGCTCCAGGTCGCCGCGACTCAAGACCATGGCTGCCGCGCCCGAGCCCAGCGTCAGACTGGCAAATTCGCTCTTGAACTGCTTGCGGGTGACCTTGGGCTCCAGCAGCCGCTTGATCGTGTTGTCGTTGATTTCGCGACTGTTCTCACCGTTGACAATCAGCGCGTAGTCGATCTCGCCGCGCTCGAGCATGCGCCCGGCAATGTTCATGCCGTTGATGAACGCCAGGCAGGCGTTGCCAACATCGAAACTCTCGCACGAAGCGGGAAGGCCAAGATTCGAATGAATCACGCAGGCCGTGGAGGGCTCGAGGAAATCACGCGAAACCGAGGTGTTGATCAGGATACCGATTCGCTGCGGATCGATATCGGCCTTGGCCAGGGCAGCGCGGGCAGCGAGCGTAGCGCCGTCCGACGGCATGAAGCCATCGTCCCACAGGCGACGCTCTTCGATTCCTGCCAGATCGATCAGCGGATTTCCGCGTACACCTAGGCGTTTCAGCGTTGGCGCCAGGCGCTCGTTGATCTCGGCGCTGGTGACGGGGTGCGGCGCGTCGACCGCGCTCACAGACTTGATGACAACATTATCGAAAAGCATTCGCGACAATCCAGCCGTTGGTGGCGATTAGAAAACGTGGGAAATACAGCGACACAACACACTATTATAGCCCGATTCGACCTGAGTGATCTTCATGCCGGACTCACCTGCCGCTTTCTCCACCAGCGCATCAGCCGCGACGGGCCGCTCGAGGATCAAACATCTTAAATTCCCAACCTAAGCCCAGAGTTCACAAGGAAAAACCAGAAAACCACTTTTTCTCTGTGCCCCCTGTACCTCTGTGGTCGGCTACTTTCATCCGTTTCGCGACCGCAGACTCTGAATCGGGTTATTAACGCGGCACACTAGTGTCCGACAGAATTCATATTAATTTCAGTTGGTTATCTTCTTCCCGGCCATCTTCTCCCGGGCCGATATCGGTAAGCAACTGATTCAGCGGGATATTCTCGAATGGCGTCACGCT
>SKQS01000205.1 GCA_007118895.1 Wenzhouxiangella sp. | reverse complement strand
TACCAGTCCGGCCAGCTGGTCTATCGCGATGCTGGCCACCAGGTCATGCAGCAGGGAAGCGAGCGTTGCGACAGCGAGCCAGGGCTGGTGTTCGATTTCGCCGAACAGGTGGAGCCTGAGGCCCTGGTGCTGGAAGTCGGCGAGCAGGACAGTGGAACGGTCAGCGTCATGATCACCATCACCCTGGCCTGTTTCCCGGGTCAGGCCGTGTTTTCCTTCCGCCACCAGGTCCAGTCCGGCGTGCCGGGTGAGGACTTCAATGCCATGCCCCAGGCGGCCAGCCTGGTCGTGCCGTTGACCGCCGGCGCATCGCAGTCGCGGCAGTTTTCCTACGAAGCGCTGCGGCCGGCGCCGCGCAACGACGAATTTCGCCTCGCCCTGGTCGGCGATCGCATCACCTTCTTCATCACCATGCCGGACGGCGGCCAGAGCTTCGGTGAAATCGGCGGACGGCCGACTCTGGCCATCATCAGCGTAGCCGGGCGTCGCGATGTGATTGATCCGGGTCTGTTGCCGGACCCGGATGATGAGCGCACTGGCGGCTCGGCGCTAACTCTGAACGAAAGCTGTGAACAGGCCACCCCGGGCTCCAGCCTGGCGCTAACCTGTGAGGAAATCGGCCAGTTCGCCACCACCGGCGAGCTTCGACGACGCGCCGCCGAAGCCTTCGACGCCCACCAGGTCGCCGCCCTGCCGGCAGCATCCGGAGAGGGCGCCCGGATCCAGCTGGGCAACGTCGCCGAGCGCATCGCGGCATTGCGCCAGGGCATGACCGCCGGGGTCAGCCTGGGCGGCCTTTCCTTAAGCTACGGTGGCCACACCATTTCCGGTGACTGGCTTCCGGTCGGGCTTCAGGCCGCAGCCGCCGACGGCCCGGGCAGCACCCTGTTCTCCGACCGATGGGGCGCTTTCGTCAACGGCAACGTCAGCTTTGGCGACCGGTCGCGGCGCGGCAATGAAACCGGATTCGACTTCCGCTCCTGGGGGCTGACCGCGGGACTGGATTACCGCTTCGACAACGGCGCGTTTGCCGGTGCGGCGCTGGGCTACAGTCGCTACAGCGCAGACCTGGACGATCGTGGCGGCGATCTGGATGCAGATGGCTACAGCCTGCAGCTGTTCGGCAGCTGGGAGTTTGGCGACGAGTTGTTCATCGATGCCACGCTGGGCCATACCTGGACCGGGTTTGATATTGACCGGGTGGTCGATCTGTCAGGAATCGGCGCATTGACCCGCACCGTTGCCCGCGGCAGCACCGATGCCCGCCAGCTCTCGGCCAGCCTGTCGCTGAACTATCGCCTGCGCCTTGAGGGAGCCTGGACCATCACGCCATACGGCCAGTACACCTACAGTCGCACCAGTATCGACGGCTTTTCCGAGTCTGGCAGCGTGTTCGACTTTCGCTACCCCGACCAGCGCATTCATTCACGTCTGTGGTCGGTCGGCGCGCGTGCAACCCGGGCCATCAACCTTGATCGCGGGGTGATGATTCCGTATCTCGATCTGGCCTGGGAGCATGAAGGCGGGATCGACGGCTACTTCATTCAGCCGGTACTGGTTGATTCGGGGCTGCCCGGTCCGCTGGTCGGCCTCACCGACCCTGACCGCAACTTCGGCCGTCTGGATGCCGGGTTTTCCTGGGTTTTCCCCACCGGCAACCAGTTGTTCCTGAGCTACAGCGCGCTGCTGTTCGAGCGCGATACCAACCGTCACTCACTATTCTTCGGATTGCGCTGGGAGTTCTGAGCTGACAGGTAATCGGCAAGCCAGCGTACTGTCGGGTGATTGCGGCCAACCTCAGCTGCGATCCGATCAAGCTCGTCGGGCAGCCTGTTCAGCGCCTCCCGGTGCCCCAGCTGATGCTCGACCACCGCGGTGATGGCTTGCGCTTCGGCCAGCGGCCAGGCATGTTCCGGATAGATTTCAAGACGTCCCTCTAGGCAGCGCCGGGCGCTTGCCAATGCCTGATCGGGCCGGTCCAGATCAACCATCAACTGGGCATGCAGACAGACGGCCCGGGCCAGCGGCCGCATGCCGGGAGCGCCTGCCTGTTCAAAATAGGTCGCCGCCTGTTCAAGCTCCTGCGAGGCCGCCTGCGGGTCAGTTCTGGCCAGCATTTCGGTCCTGCTGAGCTTGCCGATCCGAGAGAACAGATGGTCGGGTCCAAGCAGCTCCTCGACCTGCGCCAGACCGGCATCCAGCGTCTGCTCGGCAACCCGATGCTCGCCTGCCAAATCCAGCAGCCTGGCCTTGACCAGCCGGGTGCGGGCGTAGTTGACCCCGCTGTTTCCCTCGAAGCGGGCGAGCAGAGCAAGGCCGGTCTCGACCAGGTCCAGCGCCTCGTCATATTGGCCCCGCTCACCCAGCAGGTTGGCCAGATTGATATAAGCGGCGGCCAGCGCGCCGGAAGGGCCGAAGCGGCGCTCGCGATCTGCAATGACCTCCCGGTACAGCGGTTCAGCCTCGCCCAGCAGTCCCTGCTGATGCAGCACCGAGGCCAGGTTGCCACGCACCACCAGCGCGTCGCTGAAGTCGCCGAGGCCGAGGGTTTCCCATAGTTGAAGTGCCTGCGCCAGGTGATGGCGTGACTGAGCCGGGCGACCGGCCATCAGCAGTGAAGTGCCGAGATTGCCATGGGCCCAAGCAGCCTGATGTGTCGGCTTTCCATCGCGGTCGGCCAGGGCCACGGCCAGCTCCAGTTCCCTGATAGCCGGCGACCACTGGCCCTGGCTACGCAGGATGCGACCCCGGATCTGGCGAATACCGCTTTCGCGCTCGGCGGTGTCGCCGGGAATCGTGGACAGCAGATCGAGCGCCCGATTGCTGTACTCCAGGGCCTGATCGAATTCTCCCTGCCGCTCCAGGGTCTGTGCCAGGTCCTGGAAGACTTCGGCGGTCAGTGCCGGCGACTGGTCGCCATCCACGATGTTCAGGTAGGACTCCAGCAGCGGACGCGCCGAGGCGTAATCGTGCAGGGCGATCATCAACTGACCCACCATGGCCAGCACCTGGCCTCGGCTCTCCGGGTCTTCGGGGAATACCGACTCGGCCTGGCGCATGGTTTCCTGCAGCAGATCGCGAGCGGTGATGTCCGGATCGTCGATATCCCGGGCCGCTTCCCGGAACATCAGTACCAGGTGGTCACGCATGGCGTTGGCACGCTGAGCTTCCAGCCGGGCCAGGTCACGCTCTGCAGCAACCAGGCTGGCCTGGATGACGATTGTTGCCGCGGCAGCGCTTAAAACGGCCATGGCGGCCAGCCCCATGCTGGCGGCAAGACGATGACGTCGCATCCACAGCCGCAGACGCGCCAGCGCGCCAATCGGTCGGGCAAGCACCGGGTAGTCCGACTGCAGGGCATCCAGCTCATCGATCAGTTCGGGTACGCTGCGATAGCGCAGCCCGGGCTCCGGGTCGGTGGCCCGGGCAATGATGGCCTCCAGGTCAGCATGACGCCGCACGCCCGGTGTCCGCCAGTTTCCCCTGTCTTCCGTGGAGCCGGTCAGCAGCCACCTGAGTAATACCCCCAGGGAGTAGATGTCGCTTTGCACGCTGGCCAGCTCGCCGCGCTGCTGCTCGGGGGCGGCAAAGGCCGGCGTCAGGGCTCGCGGACCTTCATCGCTTTCGTCCTGTTCCTGCAGGCGGGCGACGCCGAAATCCAGCAGCTTGACCTGCCCATCGTCGGTAAGGCGCAGATTGGCCGGTTTGATGTCGCCATGAACGATCAGGTTGCGATGGGCGTGACCGACGGCCTGGGCGATCTGTCGAAACACCGAAAACAGCTCGTGATCGTGGCCCTGGCGGTGCCAGTCGGCCAGATCGGTGCCCGCTACCCACTCCATCGCCAGGTAAGCTCGACCCTCCTCGCTGCTGCCCCCATCCAGAATGCGGGCAATGCCCGGGTGATCGAGACGTGCCAGCAGCCGCCTTTCGGCTGCCAGTCTTTCAACCAGCTGAGGCCGGCCGCGCATGCGGATCAGCTTGACGGCAGCCTGCATTTCGAAGGCACCGTCGGCACGCTCGGCGCGATACACCGTGCCCATGCCCCCCTGGCCCACGGGTTCGATCAGACGCCACGGTCCCAGTCGAGTGCCCGGCGGCAGGATCGGCTCGGACTCGCGATCGTCCAGGGCGCGCCTGGCCAGGCGGCGAAGCGTCGACTCACCCGGCATCTCCGTGATCTCTTCACTGGCCTGGAGCAGGCGTGCTAACCATCCGCCCAGCCTCGGCGCCCGTACAAGCAGCCGTTCAAGCTCGTCGGTTCGCTCGATTTCGGACAGATCAAGCAGGTCATCGAGCAGGCGATTGACCAGTCGGCGGCGGGCCGGGGTCATTCGGGTTGGTGGACGGCTTGCCGGGGTACTCACGCTGACGATTATCGCCAGACTGGCCAGCGCTGTCGACCCGGGCGTGCCGTATAATCCTCCCCAGCCCGCGCAAGATTTTCCATACATGACCTACTGCGTTGCCATTCGGCTGGAAAGCGGCCTGGTGCTGGCTTCCGATTCGAGAACCAGCGCCGGTGTCGATGACATCAGTGTCTACTCCAAGATGCACAAGTTCGAAACGGCGCCCGATCGGCTGCTGGTGCTGCTGTCGGCAGGCAACCTGGCAACCAGCCAGGCGGTTGCCAGTCAGCTTCAGCGCGATCTCGAAGACATCGATGGCAAGCGCAGCCTGAACACGCTCAGTCATCTCGACCGGATTGCCGGCTACATCGGAGAAGTCAGCGCCCAGGTACAGCAAGGTTTCGCTGGCCAGGCCGAGCAGAATGGCAATGTCATGGAGGCCTCGTTCATTCTGGCCGGTCAGGTTGCCGGCCACGCCCATGAGGCGTTCATGATCTATCCGCAGGGCAACTATATCTCCGCTTCGCGCGAGAAGCCCTACCTGCAGATCGGCGAGACCAAGTACGGCAAACCGATCCTCGACCGGATCATAGAGCCGACTACCAGCCTGGAGCGGGCGGCTCGTTGCGCCATGGTATCGATGGATTCCTCGATGCGATCCAACCTGAGCGTCGGTCCACCGATCGAGCTATTGATCTACGCTGCCGACAGCCTGTCAGTCCAGCGCCACTGCCGATTCGAGGCTGACGATCCCTGGCTTAAACGCCTGGGCAGCGCCTGGGGTGACGGGCTGAAGAAATTGTTTCTGGAACTGCCGCGTTTTGACTGGGAGAATTGAAAGGGTGGATCAGGGGCTGAACCCGCTGCCCGAGATCACCTCATCCACGACCCGCAGTTTTTCAATCACCGCAGGCGCCAGCACGAAAGGATAGGGATCGGGCTGATCAAGTGAACGATTGAGCAGGTTGATCTTGAGCGCCAGCTCGATCCAGTGGTCGATGCGATCTGCAAAGCTGCCGGCCAGCACTTCCGGCGGCGCCAGCCCGATCGCAACCGCAGTTTCCAGGGTATCGGAAATCTGCAGCACGTGGGCCCAGCACTCGGCCCAGTCCTCCCAGGGGTGGGCACTGGCATAGGCGCTGACAAACTGCTGCTGCCAGTTGGCAACCGGCCCTTGCTGATAATAGTTGGCCAGCGCTGCCGCATAATCCAGGCGCTCGTCGCCAAATACGCGGCGCACCACGCCGAGCAGCGGGCCGTCGGCCACCAGCCGATCCCAGTAGTAGTGACCGCTTTCATGGCGGAAGTGACCAAGCAGGGTGCGCTGCTGTTCGTTCATCTGCAAGCGCATTTTCTCTCGCTCTATATCGTCGGCTTCGGCGATGTTGATCGTGATCAGGCCGTTGGCATGGCCGGTCAGTATCTGGCTGCTGCCGTGACTGACGTGAAACTCGAATTCGTTCGGGTCATCTTCGAGAAAGGCAAAGGCCAGGCCAATGTCCGGAAAGGTTGACTTGGGATAGACCGGCAGGCGGTGACGGCGAAGATCGTAGATCAGCCGGCGCTTGCGTTGTTCGATGCGGATCCACAGCTCCCTGTTGCCGGGTTTTTCAAGATTGGGAATGACCTGGTTGAGTCGACAGGCAAGGCAGAAGTCATCCGGATCGTCGACCGGCACCATCCAGTTGCAGGCATCCTGCTCGCTGTAGTTGCGACACTTGCGGTAGCGCTTGCCGTCGGCTTGCTCGGCCAGCGCGCGCCAGCTGCCGTCGGGCAGCGGCTCGATCGGCGAAAGAATCAGGTGATCGGGCAAAAAGCCGAGGGTGGCACCGCAGGCCATGCAGTGGAAGTTCTCGAAATACAGCGTGATGCCACAGCTGCATGGAAATGTCTTCATGTGTCGCCGGCGCCAAACCAGGTCTGATCGATGGCCTGGTCGATCTCTGCCAGCTCGATCTGCAGTCGGTCCATGTATTCGGCCAGCGGTTGGCCCTTGACGCCGGCCAGGCGGGTCTCGTTGACCCGCCGCATCAGCGCGCTGACTGCCCGCAAAGCCTGGTCATCCTCTCCGGGCAGTTCGGACAACAGGTCCTGCAGCACGACCAGGCAGAACATCACCGAGCGCGGAAACTGCCGATTGCGCAGCAGGTAGCGGAGCACATCCACGCCGCTGACCCTGAGGCGAACATGGCGCCGGTACATCTGGTAGGCGGTCAGCGACTTGAGTACGCTCATCCACTGGATGGACTCGTAAGGCAGCAGCTCCTCCAGCTCTTCCGGCAGCAGGTCATCGGCGCGCACGTCAAGGATGCGCGTGGTCATGTCGGCTCGCTCCAGGTAACGACCGAGCAGAATGAAATCGTAGGCATGATCCTGGCTCATCGAACCGAGCAGGGTGCCGGCGATCTGCTGGCAATCCAGAATCAACTGGCGCAGGAACTCGTGACGACGACGTTTCGAAAGCACCCCGGAAAGCTCGTCCTCGGCCTTCAGGTGAAGCGCGTTCATCTGTTCCCAGACCTCGCGCGGCAGCAGGTCGCGCGCCGAACGCAGATTCTCCCGCGCCTGCAACAAGGTCTGGCGCATCGAGCCGGGATTGGCCTCATCGGACAACAGGAAGCGCACCACCTGCCGTTCGCTGGCTTCGCCTTCATGACTGGCCGTAAACAGTGCCGAGTTGCCGGTGATTCTGATCAATGGCTCCCAGCCAGGATTGAGCTTGCCGGGCAGGTCCAGCATCAGGTTGGCATTGACGTTGATCAGTCGCGCCAGATCTTCGGCCCGCTCCAGGTAGCGGCCGTGCCAGTAGAGGTTCTTGGCGAGTCTCGACAGCATCAGCGATCGCTCTCCACGATCCAGGTGTCCTTGCTGCCGCCCCCCTGGGAAGTATTGACCACCAGCGAACCGGCCTTGAGCGCCACGCGGGTCAAACCGCCGTTGGTGACGTGTATACGCTGTCCGGAAAGTATGAACGGCCGCAGATCGAC
>SKQS01000047.1 GCA_007118895.1 Wenzhouxiangella sp. | reverse complement strand
GCCCAGGTCAGCATGGCCAGGCGCAGGCGCCTCAGCCTGAGCCTTTGACTTGCCGCACGATGCTTGGCTATTTTCATCGGCATGATCTGCAGGCTCGCAGCGCCTTGCAACGACCCCTGCAGGAACTTTGACTCCCATCAGACAGATGGCTGGCTCGGGCATTCATGCCAGCCGAATCCATATTTGTTTCAAACTACCATATTTGAGCGTCGGAAGCTTACTCCAGGTGTTTGTCCAGCCAGTCGTGCACCTGCTCCCAGAAAAAGCGTGCCTCCTTGCCGTTCATGATCCAGTGGTCGGCATCGTGAAAGACCAGCAGGCGTGAGGGCACCTGCATGCGCTGCAGGTAGGTCCAGGCGGCAATTGTCTGATTCAGCGGCACCCGGTAGTCACGTTCGCCTATGGTCAGCAGGGTCGGGGTCGAGAAGTTGGCCGCATAGGTCGACGGGCTTTGTTCCGTCCAGATATCGCTCTCCCATGGCGGGCCCTGGTTGATCCGCTCGCGATGAAACACCACGTCGCTGGTGGCCCACTGGCCCTCCAGGCTGATCAGGCCGGCGTGACTGACCAGGGCGGAAAACCGGTCCGAGGTCGCCAGTAGCCAGTTGGCCAGGTGGCCGCCGTAGCTGGCGCCGGTCGCCGCCAGGCGGTCCGGGTCGATGAAATCGAAACGCTCGATCACCGCATCGACGGCCTCGACCAGCTCGGCGCCCGGCGTGGCCAGCGGGTCTCCCTCGATGTTGCGCGAAAACTCGGCGCCGTATCCCACCGAGCCGGTGTAGTCGACCAGCAGTACCACGTAGCCGGGTGCTGCCAGCAGGTGCGGGCTCCAGCGCACATGATCGGCATCCAGTGACGAGGTGAACGGCCCGCCGTGGATATTGAGCACCAGCGGGTAGCGCCTGGACTCGTCAAAGCCCGGCGGCATGACCAGCCAGCTGTGGATTTCCCGGCCCTGGCTGGAGGTGAACCAGAAGCTCCTGAAGGGCTGGCGGTCCAGCCCCGAAGCGCGCTCGGTATTGAAGCTGCTGAGCGCCACATGCTCTCCGCTGTTGGGGTCGACCCGGACCAGTTCGGCAGGTGCCACCGAGCTCTCCCAGACAGCAACCAGCCCGCCTGCGGCAGTCTGAACACCGGCATACACGCCGGTGCTTTCGGCGTCCAGCACGCTGACCTCGCCTCCTTCGGCAGGCATGGTGAACAGGCGTACCCGACCGTGGTCCATGGCGGTCAGATACAGCTTTTGGTCATCGGCCGACAGATCGAAACTCATCACTGACCGGTCGAATTCGGTCGTCAGTACATCAACCGCGCCCTCTGTTGCCGTTCCGTTCCAGGCCACTCGCGCGATTTCGTTGTGGTTGTAAACCCACTCGGTGATTGGCGAGTAGCTGCAGTAAAGCCAGCGGCCCTCATGAGAGAAGATCGGGCGGGTGCAGCTGAAATCTTCGCCCGTGGTCAGTGCTTCGGGCTCTCCGCCGTTGACCGGAACACGATACAGGTGTCGTAGCACCACTGAGTGTGCGGCCTGATGAAGGTTCTCGGTTGCCGAGAACACCAAGGCATCACCCTCTGGCGTCCAGGCCGCCTGCAGCCCGCCTTCAAAACCGGGGCCGGAGACCAGATCGGTGCCCACCAGCAGGTCTTTCGGTTCGGCCCCTTCGCGAGCTTCCTGCACGAACAGTCGCCTCTGTTTCTCGTCGCGCCAGCGATTCCAGTCGCGAATCGGAAAGATCTCGTAGCGCGAGACGTTGATCCCGCTGTCCTCGATTTCCTTCTTGCGCGCCTTGTTGGCCTCATCATCGGCGGCATCCGGATAGACCTGGCTCTCGAAGGCGATGCGTTTACCGTCCGGGCTCCAGCGCGGGTTTGACGCACCGGTGGAAAGATCGGTGATGCGAATGGCTTCCCCTGGCCCGCGCATGTCCATCAGATAGATCTGCGGCTGTTCGTCGCCGTCGCGCCTGGCCGAAAACGCGATCTTCGCCCCGTCGGGTCGCCAGTCGACGCCACTCTCGCCGCCCTTGTGGGCAGTCAGCTGCCTGGGCTGACTGCTGCCGTCAGTGTTGACCAGCCACAGGTTGGTGACATCCCCATCCCGCTCGTACGATGGTTGGGTAAGCGAGATCACGGCCTGACGTCCATCCGGACTGACAACCGGGCTACCGAGCCGCTGCATCAGCCAGACGTCTTCATGGGTAACTGCGCGCAGCGTGGTTTCGGCCAGGATGAGCTGAGGCGCCAGCAACAAACCGAGAATGGCAAAGACCGGATACTTGATCATCGACAACTCCATGGGGGTGGCAGGCCGTGCATGATAGCAACGCCATGTGGCATTGCGGGTTCGCGATTCTACTGATTGGTCGTTCCGGCCGGGTTAATATCGGTAAAGCAGCCAATTTCCCGGTCACTCAAGGAGCATTCGAACCATGGCCCGTTTCGTGCCCAAGTCTCTGCTGAAGCGAATCTACAACCGTTCCAGCCTGCGCAACACCGCCTCAGGCGTGCGGTTTTCGATCAAGAACCGACTCAGTCCGGTGCGCCTCGAGGCGATCGAGCAGATTTCCATCGACGGTAGAGCGGTGGCCACCGACCGTATCCGGCTCTCGCTGGAAGGAGATGCCGATTTCGCGCCTGGCGATATCGATCCCGACCGGACCGTGGATTTTCGTCTCGGTGCGCTGCTGGTCATTGACCTGGAAGGCGAGTCGCTGGCCGAGGGAGAGCATCGGATCGAACTGGCATTTCGGGCCAGTCCCTTCGGCCGGCTCAAGGTTGAGGTCAGCGATCAACTGCAGCAACTTGAGCGGCCGCCTGAGGCCATTCCGCGCGATGCGGAGAATGACTACGGTCGGGAAATCATCAAGGCACGCCAGGAATTCATCGCCGAGCGCACCGACACGCGGCTGGAGCACGTAGCGCAGTACTCCTTCGACCCATCGATTACTCGCGGCAACATCGAGCATTTCACCGGGGTTGCCCAGATTCCTCTCGGTATAGCCGGCCCGCTGCGGGTCCGCGGCGAGCATGCCCAGGGCGATTTCTACGTACCGCTGGCCACCACTGAGGGCACGCTGGTCGCTTCCTACAATCGAGGCATGCGCGTGATTCGCGAGTGTGGTGGGGTCAAGTGCACGGTGGTCGGCGACAACATGCAGCGTGCCCCGGTGTTTGTCTTCGACAACGCGGCGGCAGCGCGACGCTTTGCTGACTGGCTCAAGCAGCATACCGATAGCCTGCGCCAGGTGTGCACGGAGTCCGATCGCTTTGTCTCGCTGAAGTATGTGGACTATTACCTGGTCAGCCGCTTCTGCTACACGCGTTTCAACTTCACCACGGGCGATGCTGCGGGTATGAACATGGTCGGCAAGGCAACCTTTGCGGCCTGCAACTGGATCCTGGAGCAGTTCGATGGTGCCGAGGTCAAGGATTTCTTTCTCGAGTCGAACTTCGCCACCGACAAGAAGGCTTCGATGATCAACTCGATGCGCACCCGTGGCAAGCGAGTCACTGCCGAGCTGGTGGTGCGACGACAAGTGTTGCGCGACGTGATGGACGCCGACACCGAGCAGCTTCATACCCATTCCCGGATAGCCAATATCGGCAGCATGCTGGCGGGGGCCAACAACAATGGCTGCCATGCGGCCAATGCGATCACCGCGATCTTCATTGCCACCGGCCAGGATGTAGCCAATGTCGCCGAGTCCTCGGCGGGGATTCTTTGTACCGAGCTGACTGAAGACAAGGACCTGTACATTTCCATCACCCTGCCTTCCCTGATCGTGGCCACCATTGGCGGTGGCACCGGCCTGCCAACCCAGACCGAAAGCCTGCGGATGATGGGCTGCAATGGTCCGGGCAAGGTCATGAAGTTTGCCGAGATCGTTGCCGGCACCGTGCTGGCCGGCGAGATATCGCTGGCGGCCGCCATCTCTTCGCTGGACTGGGTTTCCAGCCACGATCAGTACGGCCGGAACGATCCGACCCGCAGCGATCCCTGACTCCTGGGAGCTTGTCGGGCCGAAATCCTGACTCGATCCCGCGACCACTCACGCGCTACGGCATTCCGGTCGGGCTTGTTCGCCTGCGGCGAAACCGCCCTTCCTTCATTGCCTGCGCTACGATCGCCCAAATCCGACAGGCTCCTAGATGGCGCCCTCACTTTACCTCGACGAGGATTTGTCAGATTTATGAGTTAGGGTAATAGCTAGTAGTGAAAACTCAATTTGGGGGTGTTTTTCGTTCCAGGAGGATAAAAAGTGTTCAACCAGCGTAAAAACATCATCTGGCAGCCGGTCACCGTGTTGTCGATACTGCTTGTCGGAGTGCTGTCAGCGTCTGCAGACTCCATCGAACGCTCGGCGGCCCTCGAATCGACAACCTTGCCGGGCCTTTATATCGTGCAACTGGCTGACCCGCCGGCATCGGTCTACCGCGGTGAATTGCCAGGTCTGCCGGCGATCCCTGTCCGCAAGGATGCGCCTAGGCGGATGGATGCCAGCTCTCCACAGGCCCGCGATTATGTCGCGTTCCTTGATCGGCGGCAGCAGGATTTTGTGGCTGACATCACTGCCGCTTCCGACCGGCAGCCGGTGGTATTGCGCAACTTTCACCATGCAATCAACGCGCTGGTCATCACGCTCGATGACACGGCCAGGCAGGCTGCGGCCCAGCATCCGGATGTTCGTCTGATCGAGCCGGTTGCGGCACTGCCACTGACAACCGACGCAGGCCCGGCATTCATCGGTGCGCCGGCGATATGGGATGGCAGTGCCACTGCCGGCCAGCCGGCAACCCGGGGCGAAGGCGTGGTGGTGGGCATCATCGACAGCGGCATCAACTGGCCTCATCCTTCCTTCAGCGCCACGGACGGCGATGGATTCGCTCACACCAATCCGCTGGGGGCTGGGAATTATCTTGGACTGTGCGACAGCGAGCCACCTGACCCGCTGCTGGGGCCTGCGTGTAACGACAAGCTGATTGGCGCCTGGGATCCGGCATTCGATTTCGTACAGCTGGTCAATACCGAGTGCGCGCTGCCGGACCCATCCAGTGGCACACTTGGTCTGACCGCTCAGGACTGCAACAACCTCGCTGTGCCGCTGACCAATTTCGAGAATGCCCTGGATGAAAACGGCCATGGCACGCATGTTGCCGGTACCGCCGTCGGCAATGCGATCGACGGCAATTTCCAGGGCGTCAGCGTTTCGATTTCCGGCGTGGCGCCGCGCGCCAACCTGGTGGTTTACGACGCCTGCCATACCAACAGCGTTGGCCAGGGCAGCTGCTTCAATTTCGCCACCCTGGCATCGATCGAGCAGGTGGTAATTGACGGCATTGTCGACGTGATCAACTATTCGATCGGCGGCGGTACCGGGCCGTGGACACAGGCGATATCGCTGGCCTTTGCCAATGCCGCGGCCAACGGCGTCTTCGTGGCCGCAGCCGGGGGCAACTCCGGGCCGGGGCCGTCCACGGTCAGCCACTTCCAGCCCTGGGTAACCACGGTGGCCAACAGTTCTCATACCCGGGGTGGGGTGGGTAACAACTTCAGTGCCACCGGCCCCGGGACGCCACCGGCGGCACTGGTCGAGCAGGGTGTGATCACTGGGCCGGTCAGCGCACCTTTCAACCAGCCGATTCCTGGTAGCACGCCGCTGGTTGCCAGCCCGGATATCAACACCCAGTTCCCAGATCCGGAAAACGAGGGGGATGGCTGTACGCCGTTCGCCGCCAACACCTTTGCCGGGGCCATCGCGGTGCTCCGCCGCGGCGGCTGCGCATTTGCAACCAAGGCTGCCAACGCGGTCGATGCCGGTGCGGTGGCCGTGGTGATTGCCAACAACGTGCCGGAGGGCGTGATCGCCCCGGGTGGCTCGCCGCAAGCCCCGGTACCGGTGTTCGGCGCCAGCAGCACCCTGGGCAACGAGGTTGCCGACTTCTTCGCCGCCAATCCCGCGGCCACCGCCGAAATCACGCTGGATCCGCAGTTTGTCGAAGCACAGAGCGGGGTGACTTCGATATCCAGCTCGCGCGGTCCGGCACCGGCAACCTTCGACTTGCTCAAGCCCGACATCATTGCCCCGGGCTCGCTGATTCTGGCCGCCGATGTCGGCAGCAGCACCCAGCTGGGTCTGAAGAGCGGTACATCCATGGCCAGTCCGCACGTGGCCGGTGCCGCCGCGCTGGTCCGCGCCGTCCATCCGGACTGGAGCCCGATGGAGATCAAGTCGGCGATCATGACCACTGCGACCAGCGCCGGCCTGCTGAGCAATCAGAGTGGCGGCGCAATCGTTCCAGCGATACCTTTCGATGTTGGCGCCGGTCGAGTCAATCTCGAGATGGCTGCCGAGGCTGGCCTGGTGCTGGATGAATCGATTCTCAACATGCTCGACAACGACCCGCAGGAGGGTGGCAATCTGCCCGGGCTGAATCTGGCCGCTATGCAGCAGCGTGGATGTGGCAGCAGCTGTTCCTGGACGCGCACGGTGCGCAACGCGCGTGACCAGGTGACATCCTGGACCGCTTCCGGCAGTGCCGACAACTTCCAGATCGATGTCGTGCCCGGCAGCTTCGAGCTGCTGCCGGGCGACGTCATCTTCCGGGATGATCTGGACGGACCGAACGCACCCAACAGCTCTTTCCAGCGACTGGAGGTGACTGCCAGCAATGTGTCATCCGGCAGCGATTTCGATTTTGGCGAGCTGATCCTGAGCGAAATCGGGCTGATTGCGCCCGATGCCCGTCTGCCAGTAGTGGTGCAGCAGCAATAGCATCCGGGACGCGGTCGCCCTCCGGCGCGGCCGAAGCTCGACCAGGGGCAAGAAAGCATGGTGCCGGCAGCAAGCCGGCACTATGCTTTCCAACATTCCGCCAATGTGTGTGGCCGCGAAAGTCATCCCCGAATCCCGCGCGCAACTTCTACTAAGACATTCATATTCAAAGCCACATTCAGAACCCCTGACACGTTCGCCTGCAAGGCAGGCTTGCGCAGGCATAGTGAGCTACGTCAAGCAAGCGTAACGCCGCAGGCGGACGTGTCAGGGGTTCCCTTCGGGCTTGCCTGTGGGCGTCCGTGGACAGCGCAGGCGAGAGCGCAAGGGCGGCTTCGCGTAGCGGAAAAGCCCTGGAGCGGAGCCGTCGCGCGTGTTCCCGGCACTTGATGTAGGGTGGCTACACGCCCGACGGCACTCCAGGAGTGCTTCTTCGCTTCGCGAAACCGCACTCCTTGCGTTGCCTGTGCTGGCGTGCCAGCGCCGGCGGGAACGAAAGGGCGGTTTTGCGCAGCAAAGGAGCCCTGTAGTGGAGCCGTCAGCGCGTGCCTTGCCACGAACGCCCACAGACAAGCTGAATGAGGCTTTGAATATGAATGTCTTAGT
>SKQS01000287.1 GCA_007118895.1 Wenzhouxiangella sp. | reverse complement strand
TGGGTTGGGTGCGCTGATTTTGGCCGGTCGGAGGCAGGCGCCGGGTCGGCGGTGAGGTCGGTGTGGCGGTGCGGCGGTGCGGCGGTGCGTAGGTGCGTCAGTGCGTCGGTGCGTCGGTGCGCCGGTGCGTCGGTGCGTCAGTGCGCGGGATGTCGGAGGGAACGCTTTGTCCTCTCTTCCCCTGAGCTTCTATCCCTCTCCCCAGGCTAAACGGAAGACGGAAGACGGTGCGTCGGTGCGTCGGTTGTCGGAAGACGGAAGACGGTGCGTCAGTGCGTCAGTGCGCCAGTTCGTCGGTACGTTGGTCGGTACGGACGCACGGACGCACGGTCGCACAGCCGCACAGACGCACCGGCGCACAGACGCACAGACGCACAAATCGGGCTCCTGAGCCCTCAGCCCTGAGCCCTGAACACCGTTGCTGATCCTTCCCGCATACAATACTCCCTCGTTTCTTTCCGCTTGAGCTGTCGTGGACTCAGCCCGTTTTCAGCAACTGGCCCGTGAGGGTTACAACCGCATACCGGTCTGGCGTGCCATCTCCGCTGACCTCGACACCCCGCTGTCGGTCTATCTGAAGCTGGCTGACGGTCCCAACGCGTTCCTGCTCGAGTCGGTCGAAGGCGGCGAGATGTGGGGCCGCTACAGCTTCATCGGTCTACCCTGCCGGCGCGCCTGGCGGGCCTATGGCCGCTGCCTGGAGCTTCTGGATTTCGGTCGGGTCGAGGAACGCCACGAGGATGTCGACCCGCTGGACAAGCTGTCGGAAATCGTCGCCCGGCGTCACTGTCCGAAGATCGAGGAACTGCCCGGGTTGACCGGTGGGCTGGTCGGCTACTTCGGCTACGAGACGGTCGGCCATATCGAGCCAAGGCTGGATTTCTCGGCCAGGCCCGATGAGCTTGGCGTGCCGGATATCCTGCTGCTGGAGGCCGAGGAGCTGGCGATTTTCGACAACCTGGCCGGGCAGCTGTACCTGGTGGTCAATGTCGACCCGGCCGAGGATCATGCCTATGACCGGGCGATGCGCCGTCTTGACCAGCTGACCCATCGACTGCGCTGTGGCGGACCGGGTTATCCCCCAGCACTGCCGCTACCGGCGCCGACCGAAGACGATTTCCGCTACGGATTCAGCAAGACCGATTTCTGTCGTGCCGTGGAGCGGGTCAGGGAGTACATCCTGGCCGGCGATGTCATGCAGGTGGTGCTGTCGCAGCGCATGAGCGTGGAGCTCGATGCGCGGCCGCTGGAAGTCTACCGGGCCCTGCGCAGTCTCAATCCCTCACCGTACATGTATTACCTGGACTTCGGCGATTTCCAGGTCGTCGGGTCCTCGCCGGAGGTGCTGGTCCGGGTCCAGGGCGGGCAGGCAATGGTCAGGCCGATCGCCGGCACCCGGCCCCGCGGACGCAACCCGGCCGAGGACCAGGCGCTGGAGCGCGAGCTCAAGGCCGACCCCAAGGAACTGGCCGAGCACCTGATGCTGATTGACCTGGGCCGCAACGACATCGGCCGGATCGCCAGGACCGGCACGGTGGAGGTCACGGACCAGATGGTGATCGAGCGATACTCGCACGTGATGCACCTGGTATCAGAGGTCCACGGCGTGCTTAAGCCCGGAATCGACGCGCTGGAGGTACTCAAGGCAACTTTTCCCGCCGGCACCCTGTCCGGCGCCCCCAAGGTGCGGGCGATGGAGATCATCAACGAGCTCGAGCCGGTCCGGCGAGGCATCTACGCCGGTGCAGTGGGTTATCTGAACTGGTTTGGCGAGGCCGACCTGGCCATTGCCATCCGCACCGCACTGGTCAAGTCCGGCATGCTGCATCTGCAGGCCGGCGCCGGCATCGTCGCCGACTCCGACCCGGAGCGTGAGTGGGAAGAAACCATGAACAAGGGCCGGGCGCTGATCCGTGCCGTCAACAAGGCCAGCGGAGGAATCGACCGGTGAAGGTACTGATGGTCGACAACTACGACTCGTTCACCTACAACCTGGTGCAGTACTTGGGCGAGCTGGGCGCCGAGGTGGTGACGGTGCGCAACGACGCGGTAGGCGTTGCCGATATCGTGGCCATGGCGCCGGCCGGTATCGTGCTGTCCCCGGGCCCGTGTACACCCAACGAGGCCGGCATCAGCCTGGCGGTGGTGCGTGAACTGGGCGGACAAATACCGATTCTAGGTGTCTGCCTGGGGCACCAGGCAATCGGGCAGGCCTTCGGCGGGCAGGTGGTCAGGGCGCGCCAGGTCATGCATGGCAAGGTCTCCGATATTCATCACCGGGGTGTCGGAGTATTCGCCGGGCTGGACAACCCCTTCGAGGCCACGCGTTATCATTCGCTGGTGGTGGCGCGTGAGAGTCTGCCTGACTGTCTTGAAGAGACCGCCTGGACTTGTCATGCGGATGGCTCGATCGATGAGAACATGGGCTTCAGGCATCGTCAGCTGGATATCGAGGGTGTGCAGTTTCACCCGGAATCCATCCTGACCCGCCACGGCCATGATTTGCTGAACAACTTCTTGAAGAGACTGCGATGAAGCATTTGCGTCAGGCACTGGCCGAACTTGCCGAGGGTCGGGATCTCGACTCGACCCTGATGGAACAGTCGATGGCCGAGATCATGGCAGGCCAGGCTGATCCCGCGCAGATCGGCGGATTCCTGATGGCGCTTCGGGTCAAGGGCGAGACGCCGCCCGAGATTGCCGCCGGCGCCCGCGTGATGCGTCGCCTTGCCGCCGCGGTCGAGGTCGATCCGGAAGGGTTGACCGACATCGTCGGCACCGGCGGCGATGGCGCCGGCCTGTTCAACGTCTCGACCGCCTCGGCCTTCGTTGCCGCCTGTGCCGGGGTGCGGGTGGCCAAGCACGGCAACCGCTCGGTCTCCAGCCGCTCCGGTGCCGCCGACGTGCTCGAAGCAGCCGGCTGCAGGCTGGATCTGAGCCCTTCGCAGGTTGCGCAGCTGATCGACGAGCTGGGCATCGGTTTTCTGTTCGCGCCGGCCCATCACCAGGCAATGAAGCATGCCATCGGGCCGCGCAAGGCGCTGGGTCTGCGCACCCTGTTCAACCTGCTCGGGCCGCTGACCAATCCGGCCGGCGCGCCGCACCAGGTGTTGGGCGTGTTCAATGCCGATCTCGTCAGGCCGATGGCAGAGGTGCTGGCCGAGCTGGGCTCGGTTCACGTGATGGTGGTCCACAGCGAGGATGGGCTGGATGAAATCTCGCCGGCAGCGCCGACCCGCGTGGCCGAGCTGGTCGACGGGGCCATACGCGAGTGGGTACTGGATCCGGCCGAGTTCGGCATCGAGCTCGATTCGCTCGGCGCGCTCGAGGTTGCCGACGCCGAGGCCAGCCTGGCGCTGATTCGCCAGGCCCTGGGCGGTCATCCGGGCCCTGCTGCCGACATGATCGCGCTCAATGCCGGCGCGGCGATCCATGTCGGCGCTCAGGCGGCCAGCCTGGCCGAAGGTATCGAGCGGGCGCGCCAGGTGCTGATGTCGGGCCAGGCGCTGAAGCGCCTTGAGGCCTACGCAGAGCGGAGCCGCCAGCTGTGAGCGCCGATACGCTGACGCGCATCATCGAAAGCAAGCAGCGTGAGGTAGCCGCCGGCCGCCATCAGCATGCCCTGTCAGAGTTGCGCTCGAAGGCTGTCGACATGCCGCCTTGCCGCGACTTTCTCGGCGCGCTGGAAAGTCGCATCAGCGCCGGCCAGCCGGCGGTGATTGCCGAAATCAAGCGCGCCTCGCCATCGGCCGGTCCGATCCGTCCGGACCTGAATCCGGCCGCCATGGCCCGGGCCTACCAGTCCGGCGGCGCGGCCTGCCTGTCGGTACTGACCGACCGAGACTGGTTCGGCGCCCGATCCGGTGACCTGGACCTGGCCCGCCAGGCCTGCACCCTGCCGGTGCTGCGCAAGGATTTCATCATCGATCCGTGGCAGGTCTACCAGACCCGGGCCATGGGTGCCGATGCCCTGCTTTTGATCGTTGCCGCACTGGACGATGCCAGGCTGGCCGAGCTTCACGAACTGGGTGATGCGCTCGGTCTGGCAGTGCTCATCGAGGTGCATGATGCCGCCGAGCTGGCTCGCGCCCTGGCCTTGCCCGGTCGCCTGGTGGGCATCAATAACCGCGATCTTAGGCGCTTTCGAACGCGGCTGGAAACCAGCATCGAACTGGCCCCATCGGTGCCGTCTGACAGGGTGGTGGTCGCCGAAAGCGGCATTGGCACCCAGGCAGATATTGATCGCCTGCGCCGGGCCGGCCTTGGCGCGTTCCTGATCGGGGAGTCGCTGATGCGCCAGCCGGATCCGGGGCTGGCGTTGGCAGAGTTGATCGGACGGAGTTGATCGAGCGTAGTTGATCGAACCTGGTTGATAGAGATCAGGCCGCCGCCGGACCCTTGAAGGTGCCGAGCACTACCACCGTCTTGCCGTGGGCACGGATCATGCCGTCTTCCTCCAGGTTCTTCATCACCCGGCCGGCCATTTCCCTGGAGCATCCGACGATACGCGAGATTTCCTGGCGAGTGATCTTGATCTGGGTGCCTTCCGGGTGCGAGACCGCATCCGGCTCTGCGCACAGGTCGATCAGCGCCTTGGCGACACGGCCCTGGGTATCCAGAAAGGCCAGGTGGTAGACCTTGCGGCGGGTCTGCAGCAGGCGCTGGGCCAGCTTGGCGCCGATTGCACCCATGATCTCCAGGGCGTCATCCTTCAGCTCGCGTTCCAGCGCCTCGCGCAGGCGAGCATAGGAGACCTCGGCGAGCTCGCACTTGCTGCGGGTACGCACCAGCACCTCGCGCGGCCGGGGTTTCATGAACAGTCCCATTTCGCCGATGAAATCGCCGGGATTGAGGTAGGACAGGATCAGCTCGCGACCGTCCTCGCCCTCGGTTGAAATGGTCACCGAGCCTTCGACCACGTAGAAGATGCTGTTGCCGGCATCACCGGGCCGCATGATCGTTGTCTTGGGCGGATAGTGATGCCGGCGACAGACTTCTAGAAATCGCTCCATGGCTTCCCTGTCCACGGCATAGAACTGAAAGTCACGCATAGTCAATCCGTCGATCTTGTTGTTGTCCCCTTCACGGCCCGAGAGGCATGGGCCTATCCCTCTATCATAGCCCAATCGACTATGGCTGCCACCCCGGGAGGGTCTGGCAGGTGGAAATCGACACGGCAAATGACCGATAATTGCGCGCCTGGTTCTTTACTCTACAGGCGCTCACGATGAGCAAACGGCGACTCAAGCTGCATGGGTTCAACAACCTGACCAAGGCGCTGAGCTTCAATATCTACGATCTGTGCTACGCCACCACCGAGGCCCAGCGCGCCGATTACATCGCTTACATCGACGAGGCCTATAATGCCGAGCGTCTGACCGACATCCTGTCCGATGTCTCCAGCATCATCGGCGCCAACATTCTCAATATCGCCCGTCAGGACTACGACCCGCAGGGTGCCAGCGTCACCATACTTATCGCCGAGGAGCCGGTGGCGCCCGGCACCACAGTGAGCACCGCTGCGCCCGGGCCTTTGCCGGAAAGCGTGGTCGGTCATCTCGACAAGAGCCATATCACGGTCCATACCTACCCGGAAAGCCACCCGCACGACGGCATCTGCACCTTTCGCGCCGATATCGATGTGGCCACCTGCGGCGTGATTTCGCCGCTCAAGGCGCTGAATTACCTGATCCACAGCTTCGAGTCCGATATCGTTACCGTCGACTACCGGGTCCGTGGCTTTACTCGTGATGTGCGTGGCCGCAAGCACTTCATCGATCACAAGATCACCTCGATCCAGGATTACTTCAGCCGCGACACCAAGACCGCCTACGACATGATCGATGTGAACGTCTACCAGGAAAACCTGTTTCACACCAAGATGCGGCTCAAGGAATTCGATATCGACAATTACCTGTTCGGCATCAACGCCGCCGAGCTGAGCAAGCGTGAACACGGCCGGATCGAGAAGCGACTGCGCAAGGAAATGCAGGAATTGTTCTACGGGCGTAATCTGTAGTCTTCCACTCGATCCACGTCAGAAATCCGCCTCGAAGCCGTCGGAGAAGATGGTGTCGGCGCAGATCGCCTGTTGCCGTCCGCTGAACACCACGTTGAAACGGCTGCCTTCGGGCATCCCGTCGGGGGAATAGATCGCCCAGCGCTGCAGGTCGGATCGATACTCGATGTCGAACTGGCGGCCGCCGAAAGCCCCCGTCCGCGCCACCACCTGGGGGTGCACGCAGGGCTGGTTGTTGAGCAGCGGATGATTGATGATGGTATAGCTGCCGGTCCGGTTGAATTCATCGGCAACATGGACAAAGGCGGTCGGGCTGGGTTGCTGCACGTAAACGTTGAAGGCGGCGTTGTTCGGCATGGACTGGCCATTGCTGTTGGCAATGAACCAATTGCCGCTGGAACTCCCAATGGCGATCGGATTGTCGTTGTAGATAGCTAAGGCGCCAGGTGGATTCCAGTTCTGGGTGGCAAGGATGATGGCATCGGGATTGTTGATGGTCGAGGCGTCGGTCAGCTGCGTCGACGGGTCGATGCCGCCGGTGCTGGCCTGGTGGAGAAAGTTGCCTGGGCCGAAGGCCGGAATGAACAGGTGATATTCCACGCCCGGTTGCATGCTCGACAAGTCCTGGTTGAAGACCGCCCATCGAGAAACCCAGTCATCGAACCAGACTCCGAATGGGCGAATGTTGCTTGCGGTATTGCGGAATCGGGGCGAGGCCAGGACACGGGCCGAGTGCTGGCCATTGAGCGCGGGATGGTTCAGATCAAACCAGTTGGCAGTGATATTGCCCGAGTGGGCGCGCCGGCTCAGCCAGTCGTCGCCGAACTCGTAGGCGCCGATATCCAGACCCGGTCCGCGCACGCGCCGGTTGCCGGCCGCATCAGTAGGTGGGATGTCTAACAACACCGAAATCAGGCTGGCGGCGTCGATGGCCGGCGAGCCGGGTTTTAGAAACGGCATGGTCGGGTCGAACACCCTGGGGTCTGCAAACACCGAGTTGACCCCCAGGATCGGCGGCACTTCGCCGCCGATATTGTTGGTGTTGGCCCAGAACAGGTTGTGACGGTTGGAGAGCGAGGTGCCGGGGTCATCGATGAACAGCGCCGTGGTGTTGTGTATCAGCAGGTTGTTGATCAGCATGCCGGAGAACGCGGCCGGGAAGAGCGGCGGGTTATCGAAAAAACGGGTTGTCACCGAGATCGCACGACTGTAACCGACGATGGAATTGTTGTTGGCCTGGAAATACATTCCGCGCTCGCCTGCCAGACCGCGTAGCCCGGTGCCGATGCCGAAGTCACGGGCAATCAGCACATTGTTCTGCATCAGGACATGACCGGCCGGACTGGCCGATGCCGTTTCAGCGACAATCGCGCAGATTGCGCAAAAGACAAATGATCCGCGCACCAGATTGTTCTCCACGCTCAAACCCAATGTGGCGTCTGAGGATACAGAGAAGACCATGCCGTAGGCCGAAGAGTTCGTATCCGCCACGAGTACCCGGTTGTA
>SKQS01000113.1 GCA_007118895.1 Wenzhouxiangella sp. | reverse complement strand
CTTGGGCGGGGAAGGCGGTAGAATCCCGCGTTCGAAGACGACAGGCGCGTAGCTCAGCTGGTTAGAGCACCACCTTGACATGGTGGGGGTCGTTGGTTCGAGTCCAATCGCGCCTACCAATTTTTTTAAATAAAAAAGCGACTTAGGTGAATAACCGGGTCGCTTTTTTTTGGTTGGTCACGGATTCCCCCGCTGTGTGACCAATCGGTGACCTGCCTGATTTCTTCGGGCCGTTTCCGTCATTGGAAGGTGGCCTCGGGTTTGGTGGCGACGCGGCAGGATTCTCTGAATGCCGCCGGGGTCTGCTGCCCCAGGCTCGAATGCGGTCGCCTGTTGCCTTTCTCTCGATGGTCAAGGAGATCGCCCATTGGCACTATGGGACGGTAGCGGCTATCCCGTCGGATTCCATCGCGAAGCGATCCCGCTTTCTGCCCGCATGATGGCAATCGCTGACGTGTTTGATACCTTGATCTCGCAGCGCGGTTACAAGCCCACGATGAGCTAGGAAAAGGCCCTCGAGATCATTGCCAATGGCAGCGGAAGCCATTTCGACCCTGACATTGTGGCGACCTTTATCGAAGACTTCGGTACCATAACGGCCATCGCCGATCAATACCAGGAGCGGGGCAACCCGCGAGCGTAATGGGCATCGCAGAGGGGGCGCGCAAGATCAAGTCACCCGCCGCCGCCGCAGGCCGGGTGGAGCTGTTCCATACCGCATTCGCGGCGCGGATCCGCGGCCCGACCGAATGGGCCCACGTCTCTATCGGCACACTGCCGCCAGGAAGAAAGCCAACATGATCGGACCGCTGAGGCGCTCGCTCAAGACTCGTGTCACCCTGTTTTCTCTGGTGATTTTTGTCTTCAGCCTGTGGGCGCTCGCCTTCTACGCGTCGAAGATGCTGCGCACGGACATGGTGCAGATGCTGGGCGACCAGCAACGCTCGATCGTGGCCTTGGTGGCCGCAAAGATTGATCAGGAACTGAAGGACCGCCTGACTGCCCTGGAGCTGATCGCGGCTGACTTTGGCAAAAGGGAATTGAGCTCACCAGAAATTCAGCAGGCCAACCTCGAGCGCCGGTCGATCCTGCCCTTTCTGTTCAACGGAGGCTTTTTTGTCACCGATGCCGCAGGCATGGCCACCGCCTCTCTTCCAGTCGACGTAGGTCGCATCGGCATCGACTACTCTCGCAGCAATAACGTTGCTGCGGCGCTGGGTGAAGGCAAATCGACAATCGGTGCCCTGGAAATCGGCAGGGTGTTACAGGTACCGGTCTTCAGTCTGGCGGTGCCGATACGCGATGCCCAAGGCAAGATCGTCGGCAGTCTGGTGGGCGTCGTCCAGCTGACCCCGGACAATTTCCTGGACAGGCTTATCTCCAGCCCCTATGGGCGTACGGGGGGCTATGTAATCGCCGATCGACAGCAGCGGATGATCGTCACCGGCACCGACAAGAGCCGCATCATGGAAGCCCTGCCAGCGCCCGGCGTCAGGCCGGACATTGACGAATACCTGGCCGGGTACGAGGACTCGGGCCTATTGCGCAATGCCAAGGGCGTGGAACTCCTGACCTCGATCAAGAATATCCCGGTGGCGGACTGGTATGTCGCCGCAACCCTGCCCACCGCCGAGGCCTTCGCCCCGATTCGTGACATGCAGCAGCGCATGCTGCTAACCACGATCCTGCTCACTATGATCGCTGGGGGACTGATCTGGTGGATACTGCGGCGCCAACTGGCACCGATCGGCGCCGCCGTCGCCGCCCTCGGTGCCCGCCCGGGGCAGGGCTTGATCGCCGAGCCGCTGCCCGTGACCACGCAGGATGAAATCGGGCAATTGATCAGCCGCTTTAACAGTCTGCTGGATGCGACGCGCAGGATCGTCAAAGATCTGGGAGAAACCCAGCGCATTGCCCATGTCGGGAACTGGCGTTTGGACGTGGCAAGCAATCAAGTCGTTTGGTCGGAAGAGCTCTACAAGATGTATGGATTCGATCCAGCGCTGCCTGTCCCGCCCTATACCGAGCACATGAAACTGTTCACTCCAGAAAGTTGGGAGAGGCTGTCCGCGGCCCTGGCCCATACCCGGGAGACCGGCGTTCCGTACACGCTTGAACTGGAAACCGTCAGGAAAGACGGCAGCAATGGATGGATATGGGTGCAGGGCGAGGTCGAAGTGGATTCAGCAGGCAAAACGGTTGGCCTCTGGGGCGCTGCGCAGGACATCACCGAGCGCAAGCGGGCCGAGGCCGACATCCGTCTTGCTGAAGCCCGTTTTCGGGCCGTCATCGAAGCATCCCCTATCCCGTTTGCGCTGAACGATTCAGCGCTGAACATCACCTATCTCAACAGCGCCTTCATCCAGACATTCGGTTACGACCTGGAAGATATCCCGACGCTGGAAGCATGGTGGCCCAAGGCCTATCCGGACGAAAAATATCGCCAGGAGGTCGCAAAAGAGTGGTTGTTGCGTCTTGATGTGGCAAAGCGCGATGCCAAACCGTTCGAGCCGATGGAGGTGAAAATCCGTTGCAAGGATGGCCGTGAACGCACCGTGCTGGCAACGGCGTCGCCGCTGGAATCGTCTTTCGACGATCTCCATGTCGTAACGCTTTACGACGTCACCGAACGCAAGAAGACGGAGTCACTATTGCATGAACAACTTGACGAACTGCACCGCTGGCAGCAGTCGATGCTCGGTCGGGAGGGCCGCATCATTTCGATCAAGCAGGAGGTCAACGAACTCTTGGCCCGGTCCGGTCAGCCGCCGCGCTATGCGGAGCAGTTGTCGGAGGAGCCGGGCGGTGGTGGCGCATGAACCCGCCCAAGAGCGGCGACGGCGTGCTTGAAGCAAGCATCCGCCTGGCCTTGACGGGACTGCTGCCGATTGTGTCGGTTTCCGACAGTATCGAAGCACTGCTCGGCTTTTCGGCGGACGACTATCTGTCAGGGCGCGTTTCCCTGAAGCAACAAATTCACCCGCAAGACAGCGACATCGCCGACATGCTTTTTTCGTCTGGCGATCCCCGCGTGTCCGGCGACTTCAACATTCGACTCAGGCATGCCGACGGCCGCATTCGCTGCATCCGTGGGAAATACAGCAAGGAGCCCGGTCCGGAGGGCCTGATGCTCAATGTGCTGCTGCAGGACGCGAAATCCCTGAAGCGAACGATGTCTGATGTCTCCACGATGGTCAATTTTACGGCCATGATGGAAAACACCGATGACTACATCTATTTCAAGGATCGTAATTATGTTTTTACCGGGGCCAGCCAGACGCTGGTGTCACTTTGCGATCCCGCCGAGCACTGGACCGATCTGCTCGGCCAGACCGACTACGATGTCTTTCCCGAAGAATATGCGGATATCTACTACCGACTCGAAAAGCAGATCTTCGACGGCATTCCTGTTGCCCATGAAGTTCAGGAATATTTGACCAAGGACGGCCAAAAAGGCTGGGTAGACAACCGCAAGTATGCGATCCGCGACGAGCACGGGGAAATCATCGGTCTCTACGGTATCGCCCGCGACATTACCGCGCGCAAGCAGGTGGAGGCGGCGGTAAAGGAGAACAACAATCGGCTGGCGGCGGTGATGGAGAACATCACTGAGGGTCTTATCATGGCCGATGATCAGGGGCAGGTCATCTACTGGAACCCGATGGCCCTGGCAATGAACGGCTTCGCCAGTATGGACGACTGCCGGCGCCCGCTCGCCGAATTTGCCGGAATGTTTGAATTCCGGCCACTCAACGAGGATCGCCTGCTAACGGTCGAAGAGTGGCCGATGAGCCGCGTGCTGGGCGGCGAAAAGTTGCACGATTGGGAACTGAGGTTACGCCGGCTCGATCAGGGCTGGGAGAAGATCCTCGCGTATTCCGGTTGGCTCATCCACAGCACCGACGGCGAGAGGCTCGCGTTCCTTTCGGTCAACGACATCACCGAGAAGAAGCGCACCGCCCTCCAGTTGGCCGAAAGCGAGTCCCGGCGCCTTGCCGAAATGAGCGCCGCCCTTGAAATTCAGCGCCAGTCGTCGCGTGCCGCATTGAGCCTGATGGAAGACGCACTGGCCGCCCAGAAACAAGCCCAGGAAAGCGAAGCGACACTGCGCAAGCTGTCGCTCGCGATTGAGCAAAGTCCGGAAAGTATCGTGATCACCAAACTCGATGGCACGATCGAGTATGTCAATGACACCGTAACGCACATAACCGGCTATTCCCGCGATGAATTGATCGGGGAAAATCCTCGTATCTTCAAGTCAGGCCAGACGCCGCCCGAAACCTATGCTGCGATGTGGGCCACCCTGACGCAGGGACAGTCGTGGAAGGGAGAATTCCATAACCGCAAGAAGGACGGCGGCGAATACATCGAATTCGCCATCATCACGCCGCTGCGCCAGCCAGACGGATCGATCAGCCACTACGTGTCCGTGAAGGATGACATCACGGAGAAGAAGCGCATCGGAGTCGAGCTTGACCAGTACCGCAATCACCTGGAGGACCTGGTGGCGCAGCGCACCGCTGCATTGAATGACACGCTGTTTGCGCTTGAGAGCGTCGGCACGGCAATATTCCGCGCCGAGGTGGACGACGGAAAACTGATCTACGCCAACCGCTATGCCGCTGAGCTTCTGGGTTACGCGCCGGAGCAAATGCTCGATCTGAGCGTTCCCGATATCGATGCGCACATTACGGTCGACACCTATCGCGACGTCGCCGCGAATATCCGTCTCAATCGCTTTATGCGTTTTGAAACCGACCACCAGCACCGTGATGGTCACACCATTCCGGTCGAAATGACCGTCTACTTTCACGAAGGCCGGGGCGGCTCCGCCGATTATTTAACTGGCTTTGGCGTAGATATTACCGAGCGCAGGAACTTTGCAGAGTCACTACAAATAGCCAAGGACGCCGCCGAAGCCGCCAACATGGCCAAGAGCACCTTCCTGGCCAATATGAGCCACGAGATTCGCACACCAATGAACGCCATCCTCGGCCTGACCAACTTGATGCAACGCGCGGGTGCAACACCGGAGCAGGCGGACCGGCTGACCAGGATCGACAACGCGAGCCGACACCTGTTGTCGATCATCAACGACATTCTTGATCTGTCCAAGATCGAGGCGGGCAAGCTGCGATTGGATGATTCCGACTTCAACCTCTCGGCCGTCCTCGACAACGTCGCCTCCATCATCGCTCCTGCGGCGCAGGAGAAAAGTCTCGCGGTCGAGATCGACCGCGACGCGGTGCCGACCTGGCTGCGCGGCGATAGGGTGAGGTTGCGCCAGGCCTTGCTCAACTTCGCCGGCAATGCCGTCAAATTCACCGAGAAAGGTCGTGTCATGCTGAGCGCCAAGCTCCTGGAAGACGACGACAAGGGCCTGCTGGTGCGATTCGCGGTCACGGACACCGGCATCGGCATCACGCCGGAAGCCAGCCAGCGGCTGTTCCAGGCCTTCGAGCAGGTGGATGCCTCGACCGCGCGCAAGTACGGTGGCACCGGCCTCGGACTCGCCATCAGCAAGCAACTGGCGCAAATGATGGGCGGAGAAGTCGGCGTTGACAGCACGCCGGGGGTGGGCAGCATCTTTTGGTTCACCGCCCGACTACAGCGCGGGCATGGCGTCATGGCCTCCGACAGGGTCGAACCCACGGGCAATGCCGAGGCGCAACTGCGTCGGCAGTCACCCGGCAAGCGCTTGTTGCTCGCCGAGGACAACGCTATCAATCGTGAAGTGGCGTTGGAACTGCTGCACGGCGCGGGTTTGGCCGTGGATGCGGCCGAAGACGGCCGGCAGGCGGTGGCGAAAGCCGCCGCCCGCGCGTACGACCTGATCCTGATGGATATGCAGATGCCCATCATGGACGGCCTTGACGCCACCCGCGCCATTCGCAAGCTGCCCGGCTGGGAAAACCGGCCGATCCTGGCGATGACAGCCAATGCCTTTGACGATGATCGCCAGGCCTGCATGGACGCGGGGATGGATGATTTCATCACCAAGCCGGTTGAGCCGGACACGCTCTTTGCCACCTTGCTGAAGTGGTTGTCAGCGGGACAGGAGGCTGAACGCGCCAATGACGCGATTGGCGCGCCGCACACCCTGTCGCTGCATCAGAGTGCATTGCCGACTCTCTTGACGGAATTTGCCGGTCTGGATACAGCGCGCGGACTGCGGGCCCTGCGAGGCAAGGCTGCCGCCTATGTGGCCTTGTTGCGTAAGTTTGCCACCAGCCATCGCGACGATCCGCAATTCCTGCGAGGTGCGCTTGCCGCAGGCCAGGCCGAAGCCGCCAGGCAACGGCTGCACGCTCTCAAGGGCGCCGCGGGATCCCTGGGCGCGACCGCCCTGCATGCCGCCGCACTGGCGCTCGAGCAAGCCTTGTCCGGCCATGAGACGGCATCGATACCAGAACGCGTGGCGTCCCTGCAGACCGAAATGCAGGCCCTGGATGCGGTGCTTGCGCAAGTGCCCGCTGCGGCGACCGACGCCGTGCCAGTGCCCGATTCCGCGCGAGCGCGCGCAGTGCTCGAACAACTGGCCCTCCTGCTGGATCGCGACGATCCCGCAGCGGCCGATCTGTTCGAACCCAGTCGGCCGCTCTTGCGGGCGACGCACGGGGCGGCAGTCATGCAACTGGAGCGGCAATTGGCGGCGTTCGACTACCCTGGCGCGCTAGCGACAGTGCACGTCCTGCTGAGGCAGGCACCAGAAAGTCAATGAGGGATGCACCGGGGTATTGGCGGGGCGACGTGGAGCGGTTTGGACTCAGCGTGCCGCTCCTGTTCAGCGGGGCCGGCGACTGGTCCTGCAGCGTCACGCCCTCGGTGGAGATATCCCGTGAGAAGGGCGCCGACTCGAGTGAATCGACGGTCTAAGGCGGCATTATCGGCGCGACCCGGGCCTTCGCGCACGACCAGCGCCTTGGCTTCGGTGTGGGGGTGTTCGACCAGTTCGACGAGACGAGGGTGATTCCGATCCTGATCGTCAATTGGCGTTTGAACGAGCGCTGGAGCCTGGTCAATCCACTGCCGGCGGGACCCGTCGGACCGGCCGGACTCGAGCTCGACGATCGTTTCGACAACGGCTCCAGGCTCGGCTTGGGCGCCGCCTACCGCAGCCTGAAATTTCGGCTGAGCGAAACGGGCTCAGTCCCGGGCGGTGTCGGTGAGCAGCGCGGCGTTCCGGTCTTTCTGCGCTGGACGGCCAACCTCTCGAGGCAGGCATCGGTGGTCCTGTACGCGGGGGCCATTGTCGGGGGCGGATTGCGGGTGGAAGATTCCGACAGCAACAAGGTTCGGGAAGAGTGCTTCGATCCGGCACCGTTGCTGGGTGCAACCTTCAGGATGCGGTTTTGACCGGCACGATCCTGATGTGGCCGGGAATCTTTCGCTACACTAAAGCCCTTCCTTTTTGATCCCTGGCCGGGCACTGGAGCGTCCGATTTCACCCGTCGTCGAGGTGCGCAAGCGCGAGGTGTTTGGCTGGGCGATGTTCGACTTCGCCAACCAGGCCTACACGCTGCTGATCATTACGGTCATCTTCGG
>SKQS01000227.1 GCA_007118895.1 Wenzhouxiangella sp. | reverse complement strand
GTGGCGGTGATGCTGCCGGTGGTGCTGGCCATTGCCCGCGATCGGGGCATCAGTCCGTCACTGCTGCTGATCCCGGTCGCCTTTGCGGCGCTGCTGGGCGGCATGATGACCCTGATTGGTACACCGCCGAACCTGATCGTCAGCAGTCAGCTTGCCGCCGCCGGCATGGACCCGTTCGGTTTCTTTGACTTCACCCCGGCCGGCGTGGTCATGCTGACCATCGGCATGGCCTTCATGGTCTGGGTCGGGCCGTGGCTGATTCCTGAAAGACGGGCAGCGGCTGCACCCGACCGGACACCGAGCTGGCAGGAGATGCTGGCCGACTACGGCATCGATCGGCACGTCGCGCATCTGCGCCTCCCGCGTGGCTGCGCGCTGGCAAACCAGCAGTTGACCACCACCGATCTGCGCAGCAGCCATGGCGTGACGGTGATGGTAATCCGATCGCGCACAGCTGCCGGCCGCGTAGCCCGCAAGGCCGAACCCGGATCGGTACTGTCGGCCAATGACGAGGTCTATGTCACCGGCACCGACGAGTGCATCGACCGGGCGATCAAGCGCTTCGGGCTGGAGCGACTGACATCGGAGCCGGAGCTGCCGCAAAAGCTGGTCCTGGTCGACGCCCTGGTGCCGCCGCGCTCGTCGTTTATCGGCAAGACCCTGCGTGATCTTCGGCTGCATAGCGGCGCCGGCGTGCTGGTGCTGGCCCATCGGCCGGCCGGCAAGGACAGCATCCCGCCGGACCTGGACCTGCCGCTGGCAGCCGGTGACGCGCTGTTGATGACCGGGCGCGAGCAGAGCCTGCGACGCCTGAGCCGGTCTGCCCGAGACCTGGTGATGATCGGCGGGGACGGCCTGGAAGAAAAACCGCGGCTGACCCTGGCGCCGGTGGCGGTAGCGGTGATGCTGGCGATGATGCTGGTGATGACCTTCGAGCTGGTGCCTAACGTCATTGCCGTGCTGGCCGCAGCGCTGACGCTGGTACTGACCCGCTGTCTGACAATGAACGAGGCCTACCAGGCCGTCAACTGGGAGAGCGTGGTGCTGATTGCCGCCGTGCTGCCGATGGCCACCGCGCTGGACAACACCGGCGGCATTGCCCTGGCCAGTCAGGCGCTGCTGGCGATTGCCGGCGATCTCGGCCCGCTGGCGCTGATGGCGGCGCTGTTCATCTTCACCTCGGTGCTCAGCCAGATCATTTCCAACACCGCCACCACGGTGCTGGTCGCGCCGATTGGCCTGAGTGCCGGCCTGGCCATGGGCATCGACCCGCACGCGCTGATGATGACCGTCGCCATTGCCGCCTCGACCGCATTTGCCACCCCGGTCGCCTCGCCGGTCAACACCCTGGTGCTCAACCCCGGCGGCTACCGCTTCACCGACTTCGCCCGCGTCGGCATACCGCTGCAGGTACTGCTGCTGATTGCCACGCTGATCGTCGTGCCGCTGATCTTTCCGTTTTAAGCCCACCTTGTTCATTATTGTGAGCAAGGTGGGCCAAGTCCTTGCAGCAATGCGGGAAAGTCAGAATGATCGAAATCCAGGGGGAAGGGGTAGCGTTCCTCATCGCCCAATTCGCGAATGTAACCGTCGTAGCTGGCCTTGAAGTCGGCGCAAGGCTTGATCAGAGATCTAGACATGGCAAGACCCAGTGCTTGGCTAAACAAGCGATGTCGAACTTGCCCGGTTTTTCCGGCGTCCATTCGAACCGGTAGTCAGGTGCTAAAAGCAAATGCCATGGATGGGTGTCGGACCACTTCAGGCCTTGCCGCGTTTGGTGACAAGCAGCACCAGGCCGAACAAGAGTTCGGCTGCGCCACCGGCAAAGGCCACCAAATGTGGCTCCAGGGACAGATAGAAGCCGAGCAGCGCTATGCCGCCAAGCAGAACACCAAGCGCCCAGTAGAGTCGCGTTCCGTACAGTGTGGCGAATGTCAGATAGCGCCCTCCGATGATCATCAGGACTGCGGGAAAGAACCACTCCATGCGGTACAGTGAAAGGCCATATGCCAGGGGCAGACACATCAGCATGAACACCAGGCCTTCGGCAGCCAGTTTTCCCAGTGGATTGCCGGCAGAATGCGTTCCTCGTGCCCCGAGCGAGCGTTCCAGCAAGCCGGAAACGGGCGCGATGAAAACTGCACCGATAAAGAGTGTCCAGACCGCGTTCTGAGGGCTGACCAGGTACGCAACAGCTGCGGCCACCAGCCATACAATGCCTGAGACAATGACCCCGGTTGAGCCCCAGATATAGGATTGCCGCATTTCGGCTTGGTGCTCAGATATCGCAGTCATGGTTCTGCCTTAACAACCAGGTAGATTAAGCCTAACGTTTGGGTTAGCCGGCGCCGTCGCTGAGCTCGCCCGGCCTTGCCGCCGCGGAGTTTACCGTGGTCCGGTTGAGCCCTTTGTTATGCGCGTGTACCATATCCCGGTATTTTCTGGTATCCGGTAGGTTCAGTATGGCAAGGAACACTAGCATTACATTAGGCGGGCACTTTGACGAGTTCATTTCCCAACAACTGGCGGAAGGCCGCTACGGTTCGGCGAGCGAGGTGATACGAGCAGCCCTGCGGCTGCTTGAGGAACGAGAGGAAAAGGTCCGAGCTTTACGGCAGGCACTTCGAGAAGGCGAGGAAAGCGGGTTCGACAATTACTCGCTGGAATCTGTGATCTCCGAACTGGACGAGAGCGCAAGTGGCTAAAGGCCAATTTCGGGTCTCCCGAGTCGCTCGACAGGATTTGCTTCGAATTGGTCGGTTCACTGAATGCAGATGGGGTAAGGCCAAGCGAAACCACTACCTTGGGCAACTTGATGAAGCGTTTGCGCTTATTAGTGAAAACGACTCGATCGGTAACATCTGTGATGAGATTTCTCCAGGTTACCGCAAGTTTCCCGAAGGCTCCCACGTTATCTACTACCGAGTCACTGACATGGTGGAAATCATTCGAATCCTTCATGAGCGTATGGATCCAGATTCACATCTGCCGTAGCGTATAAGAGTGGTAGATTGCGGTTCGCCGTGTAATTCACGAATTTGGCAATTCCTCATGCCGACGGACATGTGTTTGATCTTAGCGCCGTTCCTGCGGTTTCGGCAAGCCATAAAGGACGAAGTCGGTGACTCACTCCGCGCGAGCCGGCACCAGTTCCAATCGGCGGCGGCTGCGTTGTTCTACGGTTTCGCGCTGCCAGGGGACGGTCCAGGGCTGCCCGTTGATGAAGGCGGGGAGAAAGTCGTCGAAGTGCGGGCTCAAGGGGTGGCCGGACTGGCCCAGGGTCAGGTTGAGGGTGAAGCTGTCGGGGTCGGACCAGTCCATGATGTAGCGCATGCTGGCCCCGGCGATGACGCTCAGGCGCTGCTGGTCGCGGTGCCAGCGCGAGTAGGAGACGTTCAGGCTGCCGGCATCGGAGCCGGTGGGGATGGGCCCGCGAGTGAGCTTGAGCCAGCGGTTGAGGAAACCGGCCTGGTTCAAGGGGTGGGCGATGGTGAGTGTCTGCATCTCACCCAGCGGGTGGATGCCGTGGCTCAAGACCTCGCGCAGTGCCGCCAGGCCGGCCTCGTCGATGGCCTGTTGATCGATACCGGCAAAATCCGGCGGCTCTTGCAGCCACTCGTCGAGCACGTTTCGTAGCGTGCGCCAGTCGGCGCCGTCGGTGTTGGCGAACAGGTGTTCGGGCAATACCTGCCAGAAGTGAACGAACAGGCCACCGAGTTCGCTGGCGGCGGTCAGCTCGCCGGACCACCGTCTCAAATCGGCGGCAAGGGAAGCTGCGCCATGGCGTTCGGCCAGGTCGGCCAGCCAGTCGCGATGCGTTAGCGCGCGGTCGGAGATGCGATCCATCTGCATTCGCTGCATGGTTGGCACATCCAGCGGACCGGGGCGCGACAGCCAGTGGGCGGCGCGGCGGATACGCAGGTGCTTGTAGAAGCCGGGAATCGGCCATGGCCAGTGTTGGTCGACGATCTCGTTGTTGCTGCTGGCCAGCCAGCCCTGTTCAGGATTGAGCGCATGGGGCAGGGCGTCGGGCGGATGCACGCCGTCCCAGACCATGGCCTGGTCGGCGCCGTCGAGGATGCGGAAGAATTGCTCGTGCCCGCGGCGCGGTACCGGAGTGCCCAGCACGTAGCCGATATTTCCTTCGCGGTCGGACCACAGCCAGTTGACGCTGAGCGCGCCGATGCCGGTGGCGGCGCGGCGAAAGCTCTCGAAACTGTCAGCCCGATTGACCGCCAGCGAGTTGCTCAGCAGCTCATCCAGCGGCAGCTCGAAGCCGACCCAGCGCATGCTGACCACGCTGTCGGGATGACGCTCGATGACCACGCCATGTTCGGTGTATTCCAGGGTCAGCGGTATGGTGTCGGGACGGCCGGCCACCGGCAGGTATTCGGTGCGCTGGTCCAGGGTCTGCCAGCCGTCGGTGCCGAGTACCCGGCTGGGATCTTCCGGGTCGATCGGCTGGCGATAGAACTCCAGCACATCGACCGGGGCGACGGTAAACGACCAGGCGCCGTAGCCATTGTGGCCCATGGCCACGACCGGGATGCCGGGTGCGGTGACGCCTAGCACATTCAGGCCTTCGGCGCTGTGCAGCCCGGCGGCATACCAGGTGCCGGGCGCCATGGTGATGTCCAGGTGCGGGTCGGCGGCATGCAGTGCCTGCCCCGAAGCCGAGCGGCCGGGCGCCACGACCCAGGAGTTGGAACTGTCGGTGATCGGCCAGGTCGGCACATCGTCGGCACTGCTGCCGGGTACCGAGCTTGGCGCCCAGGGCCGGATGGCTGCCAGCCACTGGCTTGCCGGTTCACCGAAGGCCTCGCCGATCTCGCGCCAGGCCTCGCTCAGACGCTCGACCAGCACGTTGGGGTACCAGGTCTGGTAGTAGGTGACCAGCACCACGTCGTCGACTGTCCATGGCTCGGGTTGAAAGCGCAGCGCCAGGAATTCCGGGGGCAGGCGTCCGGCGCTGTCCAGGTAGGCGTTGATGCCGGTAACGTAGCGCTCGACCAGGGCCAGGGTATGCTCGTCCAGCTGGTGTTCGGCCTGGTTCACCCGGTGGGCAAAGCCCAGCGCCCGGTGCACGCCATCGGTGTTCAGGGCCACCGGGCCGAGCACTTCGGCCAGGCGACCGGCGGCTGCGCGGCGGATCAGCTCCATCTGGAACAGCCGCTCGCCGGCGTGCAGCCAGCCCAGCGCCTTGAGCGCATCGCCGTCGGTCTGGCTGTAGATGCGCGGAATGCCGCGGGCGTCGAACAGGATCTCAACCGGGCCGTCCAGGCCCTGGACAACCGCGCGACCCTCGTAGGGCATTATCGAGCCGGCCAGCCAGGCGCGCCCGCCGAACCATACTGCCGCGACCAGGGCAATGATGGTTATCACGGTATAGATCAGGCTGCGACGCAGCATCTGGCCGGTGGAAAGCGTTGCGGTCATGGAGATCGAGTGAAATTCGAGCAGGAATTCGGATCAGGAGTTTAGACCATTGTGTCAGCCACCATGGTGAACCATACTAGTCCCTGCATAAGTATTGCCACGCTCAGCTTGTCTCTCGGCGTTTGTGGCAAGGCGTCGGCGCGAAGTCTGTAGCTTGGCCTACATCGAGCGCCGACAACGCAGTCCACGGACGCCGAGAGGCAAGCCCGAAGGGAGCTCCGGACGCGCCCGCTCGCTTCGTTCCGCTGGCTCGACATAGGCCCACTATGCCTTCGCCAGCGCGCCTTGCGAGCGAACGCGTCCGAAGCTCTGAGTGAGGCAATACTTATGCAGGGACTAGTAAGTTGACGATTCGGCTACAATGCGCGCGATTTTTCCTTGATGGATATTTCCCATGCCCCGAGTCAACGAGATCAAGCGCGGTCAGGTCATCGAACACGAGGGCACGGTCTATACCGTGCGCCAGATCGAGCGCAGCGCGCCGACTGCGCGCGGCGGCTCGACCCTGTATCGCTTCAGGCTGGTCGCCATTCCCGGCGGAGAGCGCCGCGACCTGACCTTCAAGGGCGACGATCAGCTCAGCGAGGCCGACCTGGTACGGCGCCAGTGCGAGTACTCCTACCGCGACGCCGACGGCCTGGTCTTCATGGATTCGGAGGATTACACCCAGTACGTGCTGGGCGAGCAGGTGATCGGTGATGCGATCGGCTACATCACCGAGGGCCTGGACGGCATCTACGTGATGCTGATCGACGGTCAACCGGCGGCGATCCAGTTGCCGCAGTCGGTCGAGCTTGTGGTCAGTGAAACCGCGCCGGTGATGAAGGGGGCGACGGCGACCAAGTCGAACAAGCCGGCCACCCTGGAGACCGGGGTGGAGGTGCTGGTACCCGATTACATCACCCCGAGCGAGCGCATCCGGGTCAATACCGAAACCGGCGAGTTCATGGGACGAGCCTGAAACTGCTGAAGCCCGACTCAGGACCCGCTCAGTCGATCACGCCCAGCCGCTTGCCGACCCGGGTGAAGGCATCCACCGCCCGGTCCAGATGCTCGCGGGTGTGGGCGGCCGAGATCTGGGTGCGGATGCGCGCCTCGCCTTTCGGCACCACCGGGTAGAAGAATCCGATCACGTAGATGCCTTCGGCCAGCAGCTCATCGGCCATCCGCTGGGCCAGCGGGGCGTCGTAGAGCATCACCGGCACGATCGGATGCTCGCCGGGCTTGATGTCGAAGCCGGCGTCAGTCATGGCCTGGCGGAAGTAGCGGGTGTTGTCTGCCAGTCGGTCGCGCAGGGCGGTGGACTCGGTCAGCATCTCGAACACCCGGATGCTGGCGGCGACCAGCGGCGGGGCCAGCGAGTTGGAAAACAGGTAGGGCCGCGAGCGCTGGCGCAGCATGTCGATCACCGGCTGGCTGGCGACGGTGAAGCCGCCCATGCCACCCCCTAAGGCCTTGCCCAGGGTCGAGGTGAAGATATCGACCTTGTCCATCACGCCGTGGTGTTCGGCCGAGCCGCGGCCGGTGGGTCCGAAAAACCCGGTGGCGTGGCAGTCGTCGACCATCACCACGGCATCATACTGCTCGGCCAGCGCGGTGATTTCGTCGAGTTTGGCCACGTAGCCGTCCATCGAGAACACGCCATCGGTGGCGATCATGCGGGTGCGCTTGTGGCGGGTTTTCTTGAGCGCATCTTCCAGCGCGTTCATGTCGGAGTTCGGATAGCGGTGGCGCTCGGCCTTGCACAGGCGGATGCCGTCGATGATCGAGGCGTGGTTGAGCTGGTCGGAGATGATCGCGTCTTCCGGGCCCAGCAGCGGCTCGAACAGGCCGCCGTTGGCGTCGAAGCAGGCGGCATAGAGAATGCTGTCGTCCTTGCCGAAGAACTCGGCGATGGTCTCTTCCAGCCGCTTGTGCAGGTCCTGGGTGCCGCAGATGAAGCGCACCGAGGCCAGGCCGAAGCCGTGGTCGATGAGCGCCTGGCGGGCCGCGGCGATGACCTCTTCGTTGTCGGCCAGGCCGAGGTAGTTGTTGGCGCAGAAGTTGAGTACTTCGCCGCCCTCGCGGGTCTGTATCTCGACCCGCTGCGGCGTGGTGATCGCCCGTTCGCGCTTGTAAAGGCCGTCGGCGTCGATGCCGGCCAGTTCATTTTCCAGCCGATCGAGCAGGGTTGTATCCGTCATGGCTTGAGTCGTGCTCCTGTGTCTTGGCTGTGGTGCGGAATCACGCTGCCGGACGGATCTCGCCGGTCCAGTCGCAGACCACCTTGCCGCATTGTCCGTTCGCCATCAGCTCGAAACCGGTTTCGAAATCGTCGATCGAGATCTGGTGGGTGAGCGCCTTGTCCAGCGGAAAACCGGTCAGCACCATCTGGGTCATCTTGTACCAGGTCTCGTACATGCGCCGACCATAGATGCCGTGCAGTTCCAGGCCCTTGAAGATGATCTTGTCCCAGTCCACGCCGGTGCCCTTGGGCAGGATGCCGAGCAGGGCGACCTTGCCGCCATGGTACATGCAGGTGAGCAGGTCGTTGAAGGCCTGCGGGTGGCCCGACATTTCCATGCCGATATCAAAGCCGTCGATATCGAGCTCGTCGAGGATGTCGGTCAGGCGCTCGTTGCGCACGTTGAGGGTGCGGGTGGCGCCCATCTGGCGGGCCAGGTCCAGCCGGTAGTCGTTGACATCGCTGATCACGATATGGCGCGCGCCGACGTGCTTGGCGATGCCGGCGGCGATGATGCCGATCGGTCCGGCGCCGGTGATCAGCACGTCCTCGCCAACCAGGTCGAACTGCAGCGCACAGTGGGCGGCGTTGCCGAACGGGTCGAAGAAGGCCGCCAGTTCCGAGGGGATTTCATCAGGGATGGGCCACAGGTTGGTCGCCGGTACCACCACGTATTCAGCAAAGCCGCCGTCACGGTTGACGCCAATGCCCTCGGTATAGGGACAAAGGTGAGGCTTTCCGGCCCGGCAGTTGCGGCACACACCGCAAACCACGTGGCCTTCGGCCGAGACCCGCTGGCCGGTTTCATAGCCGCGCACGCCATCACCGATATCGACAATGCGGCCGACGAACTCATGGCCGATCACCAGCGGCGGCCGGATCGTGCGCTGGGCCCATTCATCCCACTGGTAGATGTGCAGGTCGGTGCCGCAGATCGCGGTCTTTTCCAGCTTGACCAGCACCTCGTTGGCGCCGGGGCTGGGGATGGGTACTTCACGCATATCGATCCCTGGTGCAGCTTGTGCCTTGACCAGGGCCCGCATCTTGCTCGTCATGGGTGCCGCTCCGTTGAAGAAGGCGCAGATAACAGATCATTATAAATCGCAGGCAGCCAGGCTGCGCTGGTCCCTGACAGGTGCCAGTCGGCCAGGCGCGTGATCTCGCCGACCATCGGGTTGATGTCGATGACCGTCGCGCCCTGGTCGCGGGCGATGGCCGGCAGGCTGGCCGCCGGCTGCACCGCACCGGCAGTGCCTGCGACGATCATCAGCTCGCAGCCGGCGGCGGCCTTGAAGGCCGCTTCCAGTGTTGAGGCATTCAGCGATTCGCCAAACCAGACCACGTCTGGGCGGGCCAGACCGTCGGCATGATGCGGCGAGGGCGGCGGCTGCGAGTCGGCATGACGGGTCAGCCATTCATGGTCGATCGGCCGGCCGGCGACCGAGCAGATGGTGCGGTGGATATTGCCGTGCAACTCCAGCACCGGGTCGGATCCGGCCAGCTGATGAAACCCGTCGACGTTCTGAGTAATCAGCGTGAACTGCTCGAAGCAGCCGGCCATGTCGGCCAGCGCGAAGTGGCCGGGATTGGGGCGGGCGCGCGAGATCAACTCGCGCCGCCAGGCATACCAGGACCAGACCAGGGCCGGATCGCGGGCAAAGCCTTCCGGCGAGGCCAGGCTCATCGGATCGTGGCGGGCCCACAGCCCGGTCTGGGCGTCGCGAAAGGTCGGAATCCCTGACTCGGCCGATACCCCGGCACCGGTCAGCACGGCGACCCGGCGGGCCTGTTTGATATGTTCGAGCAGCTCGTCGGGCAGCTTGTCGATATCGTCTACGGTTTGCATTGCTATTTCCCGAGCTTGCGGAGCGCTCCATTATGGTCCTCGAGTGTGGTCGGATTATGGTGGATCATTAGGGCGCTGGGTGAATGGGTGAATGGGTGAATGGGGCCGACAGGCGGACGGGATGGTCATAGTTCAGGGTTGATTCAGCGCGCCGATGCGATGGTGAACGTGACAGAATTGGCTCCTGATGATGGACAAGGAAAACAGCATGAATACTTCTACCAGAATTTCCCATGCTTGCCTGGCATTGCTGACCGCAGCGATGCTTGCAGCCTGCGCCACGACCACCGATCCGTGGACCGGCGAACCGCGCGCGACACGTACCGGGCAGGGCGCGGCCATTGGTGCCGGCGTTGGTGCGGTGATCGGCGCGGTCAGCGGCGGTGATCGACTCAAGCGCGCCGCCATCGGCGCCGGCATCGGGGCGCTGACCGGGGCGGCCGTGGGCAGCTACATGGACCGCCAGGAGGCCGAGCTTCGGCGCCAGCTCGAGGGCACCGGCGTCAGCGTCACCCGGCGCGGCGACGACATCATCCTGAACATGCCGGGCAACGTCACCTTCGACTTCGATTCGGCGGCGCTCAAGCCGGACTTTTTCGAAGTGCTCAACTCGGTGGTGCTGGTGGCCAATGAGTTCGACCAGACCGTGCTGGTGGTCGACGGGCATACCGACTCGGTGGGTGACCCCGGCTACAACCAGCGCCTGTCCGAGCGGCGTGCCGATACCGTCGCCCGCTACCTCACCGCCCAGGGCGTGCAGCCGGTGCGGGTGGCGGCCTACGGCTACGGCGAGCGTTACCCCATCGCCAGCAACGAAACCGCCGAGGGACGGGCGATGAACCGGCGGGTTGAGCTGACGCTGATGCCGGTGACCCGCTGAAGATCTTGCCCTTGACTGGCTCGCTGCGTTGACTGATCGGGAACGCCGGCTTGAATCCTGATCAGCCAGGCTCGGTGGGGACCGGCCTGCTGCTGGCCGCGTCGATTGCCGTCGGGGCCTGGGCGGTGACGACGGGACTGGCAGTCTGGCCGCCGACCGCGGGCTTGCCAGTCAGCATGATGCTGATTGCCATTGTGGCCGGGCTGGTGCTTTCCGGGCGGGCGGCGCGGCGACCGGAATGGACGCCAGGGCTGGACCTGGCTCGCGGCATCGTGTTGAAGACCGCAGTGGCCCTGATCGGTCTGCGCCTGGCGCTGGGCGATCTGGGCGAGCTCGGCATGCTGGCCGTCCCGCTGGTATGCGCGGTGATCGCAGCCGGGCTGATTGCCAGCTGGCTGGCAGGACGGCTTTTCGGTTTGCCATCGAGACTGACGGCGCTGATCGCGGTCGGCAGTGCGATCTGCGGCGCCTCGGCAATCGCCGCCACGGCCCCGGCGGTGCGCGCCGGGGCCGAGCAGGCGGCCTATGCGATTGCCTGCGTGGCGGTATTCGGGCTGGCGGCCACGCTGGTCTATCCGTTGCTGCTGCAGGGGATGTTCGATGATCCGGTACTGGCCGGCCTGGTGATCGGGGCGGCGATTCACGACACCGCCCAGGTCACCGCCGCCGCGAGCCTTTTCGAGCAGAGTTTCCAGGCCGAGGGGGTGGTGGCCGCAGCCTCGGTGACCAAGCTGGCGCGCAATGCTCTGATGCTGGCGGTGATTCCGCTGGTGGTCTGGCTGGTCAGTCGGCATCAGCCGGTTGATGCTGGCTCCAGGCTGCCGTTGCCCTTGTTCATCCTCGCTTTCCTCGCCCTGTCGGTGCTGCGTTCGCTTGGCGACTGGCTGTTCGGGGCTGATGCCGGCTGGTGGCAGGGCCTGCTCGAGGTGGCCGCCCAGCTCAGCCTGTTCGGCTTTGCCATGGCGATGGCGGCACTGGCGATGGGGATACGCTGGGGACAGCTGGCGGCGATGGGTTGGCGTCCGGCGCTGGTAGCCGCGCTGAGTTCGCTGACGGTGCTGGCGACGGCAGTGTTGTGGGTAACCGCGATATCAACGTGACGGAACGACCAGCCGCTGCTCCGGGCTGGTCAGCAGCTCCAGCCAGTTGCCGAACACCTGGTCGGCCAGTTGCAGCGTGTTCGGCAGGTGCTCGGTGGTTTCCCGGCGAATGTGCTCCGGCTCGACATCCAGGCCGGACGATGCCAGGTCTTCGAGGTAGAACGGCAGGCTGAGCCAGCGATGGATTAGGCGCTGATCAAGCTCCAGGTGAAACTGGAAGCCCCAGGCGCTCTGTCCGGTGGCAAATGCCTGGCAGCCCGAATCGGCATGGGTGGCCAGCTCAAGTGCATCCGGCGGGCAGTCAAAGCCCCAGTGGTGCCACTGGAACACCGGGTGAGACCGCTGCCAGGCCGACATTACCCGGTCGGCGGCGGCCTGTTTCGTCGGCTCGATCCGGTACCAGCCGATCTCGGCCCGCTCGGCTGGACCAACCCGCCCGCCGAGCACGTGCGCCATCAGCTGTGCGCCCAGGCAGATGCCCAGCACCGGCACATCACGCTTGAAGGCCTGCTCGATCAGTCGACACTCAACGTCCAGATGCGGATAACGCCGACTCTGGCCGATCTGCATCGGCCCGCCCAGCACGATCAGCGCGTGATAACGATCCAGGCGCGGCTGGTAGTCGGGTTGACGGGCGAAGTTGACGTAGCGGATGCGATGACCCTGCCGGCGCAGCATCGGGTCGAGCAGCCCCAGCGGTTCGGCGGCGACATGTTGCAGTACCAGGACTCGGGCCACGCGGGCAATCTTGTTTGAACTGCCGCTCAATATACCCGAGTCGGCGGGCCGATCAAGCCGGTGATCGCCCTCGCAGAGGGTCGGTCAGCCGGCGCGCAGTATCCTGACCGGCGGTGTTGCCAGCACGCTGCGGTTGCCTATCCAGCCGCTGCCCAGCACCAGGATGAAGGCGGCGACAAAGCCCAGGGCAAACAGGATCGGCGTTGGCTGATAGGCGAAGTTGAACAGCTCGCGGGCCATCAGCCACCCGGTTACCGCGGCGCCGCCGGTGGCCAGCAGGCCGGCGATCAGCGCCATGACCCCGTACTCGACCAGGATGCCGCGGCGGACCAGGCCGTTGTCGGCGCCTAAGGTGCGGATCAGCGCCGATTCGTGGCGGCGCTCGTCGCGGGTCGCCTCGATGGCTGCCAGCAGCACCACCAGCCCGGCGATCAGGGTGAAGAAGAACACCACCTGTGCGGCGTTGCTGACCTGGTCGATGATTTCCTGCACGCGCTGGATCAGGGCGCCGATGTCGAGAATGCTGATGTTGGGAAATTCCCGGTTCAGCGGTCTGAGCACGCTGCCGTCGCCGTCGGCCAGGTAGAAGCTGGCAATGTGCTGGTGCGGCAGGACCTGGCCGGCATCCGGTGTCAGCAGGATGAAGAAATTGACGTTGAAGGAGTTCCAGTCGACCCGGCGGATGCTGGTCACCCGGGCCGAGAACTCCAGGGCGCCGCTTTCGAAGGTCAGCTCGTCTCCCAGCTCCACGCCCAGCCGCTCGGCCCACATTTCGGCCAGCGAGACCTCGCCGGTGGCGCCAGGCGCGAAGAACTCGCCGGCGACAATTTCATTGGCCGGCGGCAGCTCGTCAATCCAGGAGATATTGACCTGGCCGGCCATGCGGTCATCCGGTGGACGCTGTCCGGAGACGCGCAGCAGGTTGGCATTGGCCATCGGGCGGATCTGCAGGTTGCGCGCGCCGATGGATGTCAGTCTCTCGCCGACGGCCTCGACCTGGTCGGGCTGGATGTTGACCAGGAAGTGATCCGGGGTGTCCGGCGGCAGGCTGGACTGCCACTGCGACATCAATTCGCCACGCACCACCAGCAGCAGCAAAAGCGCCATCAGCGCCAGACCCAGTGCGGTGATCTGCAGAATGCCGCCGGCGCGCCGGCGCTGCAGCCCGGCCAGCCCGAAGCGCCAGCTCGGACCGGCGCGGGTTGCCAGCGTTCGTGTCCCCAGCATCGCCAGCCAGCCGGTGAGCGCCAGTGCCAGCGCCAGCACCAGGCAGGCCCCGAGCACGATCACGGCCAGTCGCAGATCGCCCAGCTGCAGCACCGGAATGGCCAGCGCACCGGCGATTGCCAGCCCCCAGCTCAACAGCCAGGGCGTGCGCATGCGGTCCATGGCGCGGTTGAGAATGCGCATCGGGGGAACTCGCCGCAGCGACATCAGCGGCGGCAGGGCGAAGCCTGCAGCCAGCAGCACGGTGAATACGGCGCTGCCCAGCAGCGGCAGCAGGCGGGCCGGCGGCAGCTCGCCGACCGGGGCTTCGGCCAGGGCGCGAACGATGGACTCCTGGGCCAGCCAGCCGGCCGCCCCGCCTACCGCTACCGCGATCAGCACCAGCCAGGCCAGAACCAGCACCATCGCCAGGCCGACCTGGGTAGTGCTGGCGCCAAAACACTTGAGAAGCGCAATCAGATCGCGCTGGCTGCGCTGGTAGCGCAGCGCGGTCAGCAGGATGGCCACTGCAGCCAGGATCACCGCGGTCAGTGCGGCGATACCGAGGAATCGCCGGGCCTGGGTCAGCGCCTGTCCGGTCTGGTCCTCGGCATCGGCCACCGTGATCAGCGCCTGGTTGTCGTCCAGCCGGTCCGAAACCCAGGAGCCAAACTCGGCGACGCTGCGCTCGCTGCCGGCAATCAGCAGGCGAAAGCGGGCTCGTGAGCCCGGCCCCAGCAGATCGGCAGCCATCAGGTCATCGAAATGCACCAGCATGCGCGGGGCGAGCATGAAGCGGCTGCCGCCGCGGTCGGGCTCCCAGGTCAGCACCTGGCTGGCATCCAGGGTGCGTCGCCCCAGCTCTACCGTTGCCGGCAGTTCCAGGTCCAGGGTTCGGACCGCGCGCGGCTCCAGCCAGGCCTCGCCGGGACGCGGGCCCTGTTCGACCTCGCGGTCGTCGGCGCCGAGTTCGGGGCTGACCTGCAGTCGGCCGCGCAGCGGGTAGCCGTCGGTAGCCGCCTTGACGTCGATCAGGTTGGACTCATCGCCGGCGAAGATCACCGTGCTGACCAACACCAGCTCGGCGGTTTCCAGGCCCATGCTTCTGGCCTGGTCGACGAACTCGACCGGTACCCGCTCGCGGCCGGCGACGATCAGATCGGCTGCCAGCGCCTCGCTGGCCTGGCGCTCCATGGCGCGCCCGACCCGGTCAGTAAACAGGCTGACCGCAGATAGCGCCGCGGTGGCCACGGCCAGACCGGCCAGTAACATGACCAGCGGCATGGACTGGCCCTGGCGGCCGAGCAGCTTCAGCGACAGGGTGATGGGGTTCATAGACTGGCCGTCGCAGCGATCGGCTTGGCCTGAGCGTCATCGGCGCCGACCAGCCGGCCGCCGTCCAGGGTCAGCACACGCTGGCAGCGCTCGGCCAGGTGCGGATCATGGGTGACCAGCACCAGCGCCGTGCCGTGCTGCCGGTTGAGGTCGAACAGCAGGCTGGCAATGCGCTCGCCGGTGCTGCGATCCAGGTTGCCGGTGGGTTCGTCTGCAAACAGGATGTCCGGCTCGATGGCAAAGGCACGAGCGATGGCCACCCGCTGCTGCTCGCCGCCGGAGAGCTGCCGTGGATAGTGGCGCAGCCGCTGATCCAGTCCGACCTGGGCCAGCGCCTGGCGGGCGCGCTCGCCGGCACGGTCCATTCCGGCGATCTCGATGGCCAGGATGACGTTGTCCAGCGCCGTCAGGCTGGGCAGCAGGTGGAATGACTGGAACACGAAACCGACGCGCTGGCGCCTCAGCCGCGCCCGCTCGTTCTCGTCAAGCTGGTTGAGTTGCTGGCCGGCAAGCCATACTTCTCCGCGGGTAGGACGGTCCAGCCCGGCCAGCAGGCCCAGCAAGGTGGTCTTGCCAGAGCCCGAAGCGCCGACGATGGCCAGCGTTTCGCTGCCGTTCAGCTGAAAGCTGATATCGTCAAGGATGACCAGTTCGCCATCCGGCGCGTCTACCCGGAAGCCGACGTGGCGGCAGTCCAGAATCAATTTTTCAGGTGCATGCATGCGTTCCATTATCGCCGTAATCATCCTTTTGCTGTCCATGCCGGTATCCGCCGAGCGTTTGCTGGTGCTTGGTGACAGTTTGTCAGATGCCTATCAGATGCCAAGTGAAGCCGGCTGGGTCAGCCTGCTGCAGCAGCGTCTGGGCGACGACTTCACGGTCATCAATGCCAGTATTTCCGGTGAGACAACGGCCGGCGGGATGCATCGCATCGAAACGCTGCTCAAGCGTCACGAGCCTGACTTCGTGTTGATCGAGTTGGGTGGCAACGACGGCCTGCGAGGATTGTCGCCGCGCCAGCTCGAGCAGAACCTGGAGGCCATTATCACGCGGGTGCTGGCCGCTGACGCCATGCCGATCCTGATGCAGATCCGCCTGCCGGGCAATCTTGGTCCGGTCTACCTGGAGCGTTTCGAGGCGGTCTATCCGGCGCTGGCCAAGCGGCATGAAATTGCGCTGGTGAGCTTTTTTCTCGACGGCATCTTCGATCAGCCGGGGATGATGATGGCCGACGGTATCCATCCCACCATCGAGGCCCAGCCGCTGATGCTCGAGCGTCTGTGGCCGGAGCTGAAGCCGATTCTGGATTTGTCAGAAGGGTGATCCGGGATAAAATGCCGCCGCGAAGACCAGCAACTTCGCGGCGGCGGTCCCCTTTCTTGCCTGTTCCCCGTCAGGTCGAAACGAGCCCCGGGATAGCCCTGGTCGATCCGGCCTGACAGGAGCCTTCATGAACAAATACGTAATCCACGCAGAAACTGGCTCATCGCGTCGCGGAACCTTGAATCTGAAGCGCGGCCAGGTCGACACCCCGGCCTTCATGCCGGTCGGCACCTACGGATCGGTCAAGGCCATGACCCCGGAAGAGCTGCGCGAAACCGGCGCCCAGATCATTCTCGGCAACACCTTTCACCTGATGCTCAGGCCGGGCACGGAAGTGATCCGTGCGCATGGGGATCTGCACGACTTCATGCACTGGGATGGCCCGATCCTGACCGACTCCGGCGGGTTCCAGGTCTGGAGTCTGGCTGAGCTTCGCAAGCTGACCGAGCAGGGTGTCACCTTTTCCTCACCGGTTGATGGCTCGAAGATCTTCTTAGGCCCCGAGGAATCGATGGCGGTGCAGCGCGCGCTGGGCGCGGACGTGGTGATGATTTTCGATGAATGCACCGATTATCCGGCAAGCGAGCCGCAAGCGCGCGAGTCCATGCAGCGCTCGCTACGCTGGGCGGCACGCTCACGCGATGCGCACGGCGACAACCCAGCTTCGTTGTTCGGTATCGTCCAGGGTGGCATGTATCCCCAGCTTCGTGCCGAGTCGGCAGCCGGCCTGATCGAGATCGGCTTTGATGGCTACGCCATTGGCGGGCTGTCGGTTGGCGAGCCCGAGCACGAAAGGCTCGCCATGCTGGAGGCGACCTGTCCGCTGCTGCCGGCCGACCGTCCACGCTACCTGATGGGCGTTGGACGGCCGGAGGATATCGTCGAGGCGGTGGCCCACGGCGTCGACATGTTCGACTGCGTGATGCCGACCCGCAACGCGCGAAATGGGCATCTGTTCACCCGCTACGGGGTGGTCCGGATACGCAACGCCCGTTATCGGCTCGATACCCGGCCAATCGATGAAAGCTGCAGCTGCTACACCTGTAGAAATTATTCCCGCGCCTACCTGCGTCACCTGCACCGCTGCAACGAAATCCTGGCTCACCGATTGGCCACCATTCACAACCTCCACTACTACCAGCAGCTGATGCGCGAAATCCGCGCCAGCCTAGCCGACGGCAGTTTCGAGTCCTGGCGCCGCCAGTTTCATGCCGACCAGGCACGCGGGCCGGATGAGTGACCCGCTGCGCCCTGATGCGCCAGCCTGGCGGTTCAGGGTTTCAGATAGTCAGGGCTGGCCGATCTGTGCTTTGATGTGCAATAATTGCGGGTTTGAGTCAAGTGACATGTCGCGGCGCCTTCCGGCCCCCTTGCCTCGACTCGTTCCGTCCCCCATTTGAGGAGTCATGATGGACTTTCTGATCACCGCCGCCATGGCACAGGATGCCGCCCCGGATGCGCCGAGCATGCTCGGTACTTTCCTGCCGCTAATCCTGATCATCGCGATCTTCTGGTTTTTGCTGATCCGGCCGCAGATGAAGCGCAACAAGCAGCATCGCGAGCTGGTATCGGGACTGGCCGTGGGTGACGAAGTGGTCACCGCCGGTGGCCTGCTCGGCAAGATTACCGAGGTTGGTGACAGCTTTGTCACACTGCAACTGGCTGACAAGGTGCTGGTCAAACTCCAGCGTCACTCCGTTGCCCAGGTAGTGCCCAAGGGCACCATCGACTCCGCAAACTGACACCTTGAACAGGCAGGCTTGTAAACCATGAATCGATTTCCGCCCTGGAAATACGCGCTTCTGATCATCGTTCTCGGCGTGGGGGCGCTGTACGCCCTGCCTAATCTGTTCGGCGATGATCCGGCGGTGCAGATTTCCTCGACGCGTGGCTTTGAGCTCGACAGCGCGCTGCCCGAGCGCATCGAGGAGATGCTGGATGCCCGCGAAATTCCCATTCGCGCCATGGAGTTCATGCCGCAGCGCATGCTGGTGCGCCTGGACAATACCGATCGCCAGTTGCGCGTGGCTGATTTGCTGCGCGACGAGCTGGGAGATCAGTATGTCGTGGCGCTGAACCTGGCGCCGGCCACGCCGGGATGGCTGCGCATGCTCGGCGGCGAGCCGATGGTGCTGGGCCTGGATTTGCAGGGCGGCGTGCACTTTTTGCTGCAGGTCGACATGGATGCCGCGCGCACCCAGCAGATCGAGCGCTTCGTCAGCGACATCCGCAACCTGATGCGTGAAAACGGCATCCGTTATCGCTCGGTGCGTGCCGATCGTGGCGCGGTGGTGGTGGAACTGCGCTCTCGCGAGGACCGCGACTCGGCGCGGCGCATCATCAATCGCGAGATCGAGGAGCTGGATCTGGAAGAGCGTGACGGCTCCGAGACCTTCAACCTGCGCGGTGTCATCTCCGAAGACGTGCTGCAGGAGATCCAGCAGAATGCGCTGCGACAGAACATCACCACGCTGAGAAACCGGGTCAACGAGATTGGCGTGGCCGAACCGATCATCCAGCAGCAGGGCGCCGATCGTATCGTGGTCCAGCTGCCCGGTGTCCAGGATACGGTCGAGGCCAAGCGCATACTCGGCGCCACCGCAACCCTGGAATACCGCGCGGTCGACGAACAGAATGATCCGTTTGAGGCTGCCCGGACCGGTCGCGTCCCGCCGCTGTCCAGGCTTTACTACACGCGCGAAGGCGAGCCGATTTTGCTGTCGCGACAGGTCATCGCAACCGGTGACAACCTGGTCAACGCCAATGCCGGGTTCGACCAGCAGACCGGCCAGCCGAACGTCTCGGTGACCCTGGACGGCATTGGCGCCCGTCGCATGTTCGATTTCACCAGCGAGAATGTCGGCAATCGCCTGGCGGTGGTATTCATCGAGCAGCGTCCAGATACCCGAGTGGTTGACGGCGAAGAAGTTCAGACCACCCGGCGGGTCGAGGAAGTGATCTCGGCGGCGGTGGTGCGCGAGCCGTTCGGGCGGCGTTTCCAGACCACGGGCCTGGGTTCGTCCACCGAGGCCGCTCAGCTGGCCGTGCTGCTGCGTGCCGGGGCCCTGGCCGCGCCGATGCAGATCATCGAGGAGCGCACGGTAGGTCCCAGCCTGGGCCAGGACAACATCGACCAGGGCTTCCGTTCAGTCATCATTGGCTTTGCCCTGGTCCTGGTGGTCATGGCGGTTTACTACAAGGTATTCGGGCTGATTGCCAACCTGGCGCTGACGGCCAACCTGGTGCTGATCGTTTCACTGCTGTCGATGCTGGGCGCGACGCTGACCTTGCCGGGTATTGCCGGTATCGTGCTGACGGTAGGTATGGCGGTGGATGCCAACGTGCTGATCTTCGAGCGAATACGCGAGGAGTTACGCAACGGCAACACGCCGCAGGCGGCGATTCGGGCGGGATATGAAAAAGCCTTCTCGACCATTGCCGATGCCAATGTCACCACGCTGATTGCCGCGATCGTCCTGTTCCTGTTTGGAACCGGACCGATTCAGGGCTTTGCCGTGACGCTGAGTCTCGGCATCGTTACCTCGATGTTTACCGCCATTCTTGGCACCCGCGGCGTGGTCAACCTGGTCTATGGCGGCCGCAAGCGGGTCAAGGCCCTGGCGATCTAGAGGAGCTCTCATGGATATCATCAAGGCCAACACCAACATCCAGTTCATGGCCCAGCGCAAGGTGGCGCTGGTCATTTCGGCGATCATTCTGGCCATCGGCATTGCCTCGCTGGTAACCCGTGGGCTGGACTTCGGGCTGGATTTCACCGGCGGTACACTGATCGAAGTGAGTTATCCGCAGGCGCCTGAGCTTCAGGACGTGCGTGCTGCGCTCGACGCTTACGGTTTCGACACCTTTACCGTCCAGACTTTCGGCACCGCGCGAGACATCGTCGTGCGACTGCCCGCCGACGAGGATGATGAAACCGGCGCCGAGCTCAGCACCCGGGTACTGGAGGCGCTTTCGGCAGCTGAGCCGGGTATCGATCTGCGCCGGGTCGAATTTGTCGGCCCGCAGGTTGGCCGGGAACTGGCCGAGCAGGGGGGGCTGGCGCTGCTTTATGCGCTGTTCGGGATTCTGCTCTATGTTTCCTTCCGCTTCCAGTGGCGCTTTGCCGTTGGCGCCGTTGCTGCCCTGGTTCACGACGTGCTGCTGGTGGTCGGCCTGCTGTCGCTGTTCCGGGTCAGTTTTGACCTGACCGTGGTTGCTGCCTTGCTGGCGGTGATCGGCTATTCGCTCAACGATACCATCGTGCTATATGACCGCCTGCGCGAGAATTTCCGGGTCAAGCGCAAGGGTACGCCGGTCGAGTTGTGCAATCTGTCGATTAACCAGATGCTGGGCCGGACATTGATGACCTCGTTGACCACGCTGCTGGTGCTGACCGCGTTGTTCGTGTTCGGAGGCGAGATCATTCAGGGTTTCGCCCTGACCCTCATTCTCGGTGTCATCGTCGGGACCTACTCGTCGATCTACATTGCCGGTAACGCCGCCATCATGCTTGGGGTGTCGAAGCAGGACCTGATGCCGATCGAAAAAGAAGGCGCTGACCAGCCCAGCCAGGAAGTGCTGCCCGAGCGTTTCCGTAATCGCGAGGCCTGACCAACATGCGTTCCCGACACCTCTGGTCTGGTCTTGCACTTGCTGGCTGGCTGGTGATTTGGTCTGTGGTGGTCCCGGCGGTTGCTGGTTCCGAGCACCGGGTCGAGCTCGACCTCTGGCTTGATGGCGTCCACCAGGGTGAGCACCAGCTGGACCTGAAGGCCGGCGAACCCGGTGAACTGGTTCATGAACCTCACGGCGCCGACTCCGGCTGGCGCCTGGTGTTTGAAATCGAGTCCCCTGACCCCGCCGAAGGTGCACCCAGCAACGCGCTTTGGGTACATGTCGAAATCCACCACAAGCAGGATGGGCAGTGGGATATGCTGGCTGATTCGTTGCTGGGTGTGGTCGAGGGCCGACCGGCAACGCTCAGCGTGGTCGAGGGCCCGGCCGATGACCGCGGTCCGGATGGGAGCCTGGTCTTTCTGACCCTGCGCACTGTCTCCAGGTAAACTACGACCACCTGGCAAGTCCCCCGACAGGTTCCCCGCCGCGAGTCCAGCGTTCGCTTTGACGCCCGGCCGGCGTTTTATGCTGTGTGAATACCGGTAACCCCTTCTATCTGGCTATCGCCGGACGCAGAATCCCATGCTATCCTGCCGTCCATGGACGGTGCGCAGACTCACACCACGGCGCACCTGCTCGACCAGCTGCGCGCCGGGGACCGTGCAGCGCGCGAAGCCCTGTTCGCGCGCTGCCTGGCGCCTTTGCAGCGCTGGGCGCACGGCCGATTACCGGCCACTGCTCGCAGCCTCAGCGACACCAACGACCTGGTCCAGGTCACGCTGGTCCGGGCGCTCAACCGCATCGATCAGTTCGATCCGCGTCAACAGGGCTCTTTCCTGGCCTACCTTCGCAATATCCTGCTCAACATCGTGCGCGACGAACTGCGCCGCAGCGGACGCTCTGGCCTGAGCGTGACCCTGTCGGCGGCCGATCGCGACGGCGGCTCCCGTCTGGCCTCACCGGTCGAGCAGGCGGTCGGCGCCGAGGAAATGGAAAGCTACGAGCAGGCCCTGGACCAGCTGCCTCCGGCCCAGCGGGATGCGGTCGTGCTTCGTGTCGAGTTCGGCATGAGTTTTCCCGAGATCGCCGAGGAGACCGGACGCAGCAGCGATGCCGCACGGATGTTGTTCAATCGCGGCTGGGCCAGGTTGGTCGAAGTGCTGGAGGATTCTGGCGGTGAACAGCGATGACCGGAAGGATCGACGCAAGCGCTCCGGAGAGGAGCTGCTGGACCGTATTGCCCGAGCCTTCGCCGACCAGTCAGACGGTGGAGATGCCAATTCGAGGGTAGACCTGGTTGGTGAGCGCTTCGGCAACTATCGTCTGTTGGAGCGGTTAGGCCGAGGCGGCATGGGCGATGTCTATCGCGCCGAGCGGGCCGACGGCGCGTATACCGCGCAAGTGGCGATCAAGGTGCTCAGGGCCAGCCTGGATGTGGAGATCACGGCGCGGCGCTTTCACCGCGAGCGAGAGATTCTTGCCCGCCTTTCCCACCCCAACATTGCCCGGCTGCTTGGCGGCGGCACCGGTCCGCTGGGAATGCCCTTTCTGGTCATGGAGTGGATCGACGGGGTCTCGATCACCGACCATGCCCAGGCTCAGGGACTGGATTTGAATTGGCGGCTGGACCTGTTCGACCAGGTATGCGCAGCGCTGGCCTATGCCCATCGCAACCTGGTCATCCACCGCGATCTCAAGCCCTCGAACGTCCTGGTAACCAGGGAAGGCCAGGTAAAACTCCTGGACTTCGGAATCGGCAAGCTGATTGCCGAGAATCTCGACGACACCGACCGGGCACTGACTCGCACCGGTCTGGTGCCGATGACACCGGCCTATGCCGCGCCCGAGCAGATTCTCGGTGAGTCGGTTTCCACCGCGACGGATGTCTATGCCTTGGGAGTGGTGCTGTACGAGCTGTTGACCGGGGAGCTTCCGCATGCGCGCGATCAATCGACGGCCGCTACCCTGGCGCGCTCTCTGGATGGCGAAGTGGTTACCCGGCCGAGTGACTGTGTCCGGCGCAGCGGCCACAGTATCGCCCAGCGTCGCATGGCTCGCCACTTGCGCGGCGATCTGGATACCATTGTGGTCACGGCGCTCAGGCGCGAGCCGGAACGCCGTTATCCATCGGCCGAGGCGCTTCGAAGTGACCTGCATTGCCACCGGTCCGGCCTGCCGATCCAGGCCCGGGCAGATTCCATGGGCTATCGAGCCGGCCGCTTCATTCACCGCCATCGCTTCGGGCTGGCGGCTACCGCGCTGATCATTCTGGCGCTGGTCGGCGGCCTGGTTGCCGCCCTGTGGCAGGCCGATGCGGCTCTACGGGCCCAGCACGAAGCCGAGCGTCAGGCCAGCCTGGCGCTTGCTCAGGCCCGGCGCGCCGAACGGGTTCGTGACTACCTGGTCGAGCTGTTTGTCCAGAACGACCCACTGATGCGTCACGGCACCGAGGCCCGGAGCCCCGAGGAACTGCTGGCAGATGCCGCGCTGCGCATCGAGCGCGAGTTTGGCGACGACCCGGTGTTGATGGCCGACCTGCTGGACGAGTTGGGCCAGATCCATATCAATGCCAGCAGGCTCGACCAGGCCGAGCCGCTGGTCCGGCGGGCATTTGAAATTCGCAAGTCGGAACTGGGTCCGGATTCCAGCCCGTATGCGGTGAGTCTGGTCTCCCTGTCCGGACTGGCCCTGCGTCGTGGAGATCTCGACGAGACCTACCGTATGCTGCGAGATGCCGAGCGCATTTTTCGCGCCAACGAGGGCCGGGACAGCTGGGATCTTTCCAACGTGCTGGGTGGTATCGCCCAGGTCAAGACGTTCCGGCGCCAGGACGAGGAGGGGTTGGCACTGCTTCGTGAATCCTACGACATCGCCTTGCGGGTGCGGGGCGAGAGCGATGTGGAAACCGCCATGCGGCTGAACAACCTGGCGGTGGGACTGGTCAACGCCGGCCAGTACGAGCAGGCGCTGGCGGCAGCCAGCGAGGCAAGCCGACGGCTGGAGGCGGTGCTGGGTCCGGAGCATCCGCGTCTGGCCTTTACCTACCTGACGACAGGCAACGCCCTGCGCTGGCTGGATCGTGACGCGGAAGCCTTGCCCAATTACCGGCAAGCAGCCGCAATCGCCAGGGAACATTTCGGTGATCATCACATGGTCAGCGCCCGTGCGACCTTTGACCACGGCCGCCTGAGCCTGCACCTTGGCGCATTGGACGAGGCTGAATCCTCGCTGCTCATCGCCCGCGAAGCTGCCGCTGCCGCCTCGCCGCTGATGGAGTCGGAGGTCACCCAGGCGCTGGGTGAACTGGCGCTGGCACGGGGTGATCCCGAACAGGCGCTGACCTGGTTCCGGCAGACCGAGACGCTGGCTGGCGAGCGACTTGGCGCAGGTCACCTGTACCACTGGCGGGCCAGGCTGTATGCCCAGCTGGCGCTGGCAAAGGCGGGCCGGGGCAATCTGGAAGAGGCCAGGGAAGTGCTGGCCGAACTGCATGCCGGTCATGCCGAAAAGGTCGATGAGCTGGCCCAGATGGAACAGGTCATGGCCCGGATCGAGCTGGCAAGTTCAGCAGGCTTGTCCGAACCTGACGCTGTGGTCGATGCGTTGAACGGCCCGTGATCTGAACGCGTGAGATCCAGTGCCACGCAATCGGTGTTTGTCGCCTGCTCGAATGCCGTCCTGTGTGACGGTGGAAATGAACGGGCTCTGCTAACATTCGTTTCAGAATAGCGTTTGGCCGAAAAATGCCGAGCGTCTGGCATTCCAGGGAGGCAGGCCGTGACTTCAACGTATCTCGTATTCGGCGCCACCGGGCAACAGGGCCAGGCTGTTGTCGGTGCGCTGCTTGCCAATGATCACCAGGTAAAGGCAGTGACTCGCGATCCCGCCGACTCGGCGGCGCGCCGGATCGAGCAACTGGGCGCTGGTCTGGTTGCTGCAGATCTTGACCGTCCTGACAGCCTGAAGGGGCTTTTCGACGGGGTGGATGGGGTGTTCCTGGCGCTGCCACTGTCGCCTGGTCGCTCGGGTGCCGAGGTGGAGCGAGGCAAGGCGCTGATCGAGGCGTTGTCGGCACTGGACAACCCGCCCCCGCTGGTTTATTCGGCTGCGCTTTGGACCGACCGGGCCACAGGCGTGGCGCACTTCGAAAGCAAGCGCGAGATTCGTTCGCACCTGGCCGCTTCCGGCCTGCCTGCCTGCGTGCTGGAGCCGGGCTCTTTCCTGGAAAACCTGTTGTATCCGCGCACCGTCAAGGCGGTCGGATCCGGTCGCCTGGTGATACCGCTGGCCTGTGAGGTGCCGCAACCGGTGGTGGCGATTGCCGATATCGGGCGCTTCGCCGCCTGGTGCCTGGAAAACCCGGGAAAGGTTGCAGGCAACAGTTACCCGCTGTATGCCGAAGTCATCACCCACCACCGCATTGCCGAGCTGATGTCTGACCATCTGGGTCGCGAGATTCGGTGCAAGCCGCTGCCGCGCTGGATTCGCCGGCTGGCGCTGGGCCGTGATCTGTCCGGCATGTTTTTCTGGTTCGAAAGTGCCGGATACGCCGACCACCAGTTGCCGCCGGTCGAGCAATTCGTTACCGTGTTGGGCCAGCCATTGACCACGATGCGCTGGCTGGCGGAAACGGAATACGGCCAATGACCGAACAGCTCAGAGACGTCACCGAGATACTGACCGCGGTAGGTGAGCCACCGGCGAAAAAAGACGATGCGGTGCCGACTGACGGGGCGCCGTCGCTTTCCCCGGGCAGTCGGATTGGCCACTATCGGATCGGCAACAGGCTGGGCGCAGGCGGCATGGGTGCCGTTTACCAGGCGTTTGACACCGCGCTGGAGCGCCCGGTCGCCATCAAGCTGACCCATCGCCACCTGCTGGCCGGTGATCGCGATTTTCTCAAGCGCGAAATGGCGGCTTTTTCCCGCCTCCAGCATCCCAGCATCGCGACCTTCCACGAAGCCGTAACCGATGGCGAGCTGGCCGGGCTGGTCATGGAGCTGGTCGAGGGCGAGCCGCTGTCGGACCTTCTGGCCGGCGGGCCGCTCGATGAGCCATCGGTACAACAGCTGGCGACCAGCCTGCTGTGGGCGCTGGGCCATGCCCACGCAGCCGGCGTGATCCACCGTGACATCCGCCCGGCCAACATCATGCGCCGTGCCGATGGCAGCTTCTGTATTCTGGATTTCGGCATTGCAAAGCTGACCCAGACACCGCACCTGCCCGACGATGAACACCAGACCCAGGCCGGCCAGGTCGTCGGTTCGGCAGGCTACATGCCGCCGGAGCAGCTGTATGCCGCCCAGGTCAGCGAGGCGACCGATATTTTTGCCGCAGCCGCCGTGCTGCTGGAGGCCGCCAGCGGAAAGCCAGTGTTCCCCGGAGCAAGTGTGGGTGAACGGATTCGCAACACGATCGAATCCGAACCACAGATCGACCCGGGCTGTCTGCCGGGACCGGTTATAGAGCTGCTCTCCGCAGCGCTTGCCCGCGAACCGGAACAGCGGCCGGGCTCAGCGCCGGCGCTGCTGCTGGAGCTGCAGCAGGTCTGGCAGGGCGCCACGGCCGAGCAGCCTGCACCGGGCGGGGTGCTGGTGCTGGCCGAAGATAATCGGGCGTCGGGCGCGGAGCTGGATTGGATGGCAACAGCCCTGAACAATTCGGTCAAGGCCGCGCTGGGGGCTGCCGGTCAGGTTAAGGTGATCCCGGATCCGGTGGTTGCCGACCAGCGCGGCCGGATGAGTGCAGAAGGCCCCGGCGACGGGCAGATAGACGCCACGGCGCTGGCCCGGCAGCTGGGTGCGCGCTGGCTGGTTGAAACCCGGTTGTCTGGCCGTGATGGCGGCCTGACGGTCGGCATTGGCCTGCATGACCTGGCCACCGACAGTCTTGTGGGCGAAGAGGTTCGTCAGTGCAATCACGAGCAGCTGTTTGTTAGCCAGGCCGAGCTGGTGGAGTGGTTGTGCGGGCGCCTGAGATTGGAAAGCCGGCGGCCATCAACTCGGTTCTGGACGCCGGCAAAGCTGTCGGAGACCGAGTGCCTGGCGCGTGGCGACAGCGCGTTCAATCGTGGCGGCAAGGATGGTCTTGTCGAGGCGGAGCGCCACTATCGCCAGGCGCTGTCGGCCAACCCCGAGTGTTACCCGGCGATGTGCGGGCTGGCTAGGGTCTTGAGCATGCGCTATACCTTCACCTCCGATCCGGCGGTGCTGGAAGAAGCGGCCGACTACTGCTACGCAGCCGTCATGCTCAATGAAAACGGTGCCGAGCCCAGGGTCTGGCTGAGCTATATCCGGATGCGCCAGCTGCGTTTCGAGAAAAGCATCCAGGAGGCTGATATCGCGATCGGGCAGGGTGGTCCGAGCAGCATGGCCAGCTACTTTGCTGCCTGCAGTCATTCCGCGCTGGGCCGCTGGAGCGAGGCCATGAAGGCCTACCAGGCCTCACTGCAGGTCGACCCGAATCGCTGCTGGACCTGGATGGGGCTGGCCAACTGTCACTTCGAGCTGGGCGCCAGCGTAGAGGCCGAGTGGTCGATTCGCAAGGCCATCGAGCTGGAGACAGCCGGCGTGGCCTTTCCTACCGCAGGTTGTGAAGCCTTTCTGGCAGAGTTTTTGCGGGTGGCCGGCAAGCTGGATGAGGCCTGGGCGGCCTGCCGACGCAGCCTTGAGCGGCTGGAAGACTCCGACTTCATCTACCGCGACACCTTTCGCGCCCTGGCCCTGCGCGTGCTGGCCAATATCGCTTTGGACCGGGACGACCCCCAGGCCGCCGAACGCGCCTTTGAACAGGCCATCACCGGGCTCAAGGGCCGGCCCAACGCGGTTGGCTGCGGTCAGTTGCTGATCCAATGCACGGCAGGACTGGCCGGCCTGCGCGGCGACCGCGACATGCTGGTCGAAGCCCATGATCTGTTTTCGTCGCGCCCGGAACCGTGGAACTTCGAGTTTGCCTGGGGCTGTACCGACAACGAGTCGGTCTACTGGCTGCGCCAGGCCCGGGATCGGCTGGCCCGGCAGTCCTGATCAGCGAAAAGCAAGCCGTCGCGCTACTTATCTTGCGGCAGTGCTGAATGGTGATGGCTCGGGCAGCCCGCAGTCCACGCCGGCCCGGGCGGCGACGAAAGCATGCGCGCTGGCCTCGCCGTGGTACTGAAAGCGCTCGAGGAAGGTGCGCAGAAGCTGCGCATCGGCGGTTTCCCAGAAATTCGCCCCGTTCCCGCTGGCACAGCTCATCCAGTCCCGATAACGGGCCCGCCATTGTTCGTGCCTGTCGACTGCAGCGGCCTCTCCCCGCGCTTCGGCGCGCTTGGCCATCAGGCGGGAGCCGAGCATGTTGAACAACATGCTGCGACTGCCTTCCATCAACGCCTGCAGCATGCGCTCGCAGGCGCGGTCCAACGCCGGATCGTCAATGGCCGGCTTCCTGCATTGATCTGCCATCAGGCTCATCGGAGACACCTGGTTCATGCTGTAAAACCAGGCGCTCATCAACTCCGTTGGCTCCATGTCGCCGTGGGTCTCCATGGCATCGAGAAGAATCAGCGCAAAATCCGCGTAGCGCTCATTCAGGGCTCTGCTGGCGATGATGAGCTCGCGGGCTCGTTCAGCTTCGTCGTTGTCGGTCAGATCCAGCCGGGCGATCAGCTCGGCTCCGTCCTGTTCGGCAATGGCCTGGTCCAGGCCCTGACGGCGACAGTCGGCTCGCAGGTCCAACACCGCGCAGACCTGGGCCAGCAGCGCACGGTTAGACGCCGAGTCGGCGCGCCGGATCAGATCATGCAGCAACGCTACCGACTCGGTCTCATCCAGGATCGGCTCTTGATCCCACCAGGCCCAGCTGTTGGAAAGCTCGGCTAGCAGCAGACCGGCAGCCTGTTGCTGCGGATGGCCGGAGTCCAGCAGTTGCCGTGTCACCGACACCATCCGGACCGCGTGCTCGGCCTGGTCGAATGGCTCTGTGGTCTCTTGCTCCTCGGACATTGCCCAGACAGCCTGATGACAAGCTGCGAATACCAGCACAAATGCAGCCGGAATCCAACGCATGATCCTTCTCCCGACTTGTATACGCCAGGCGAGCTCGCCGGCGGCGAGTCGCTGCATTGAGTATAGCTCAGAGACTGGGGTATATGCAGACCGGCCACAGAGTTCAACGCTGGCCGCGGGTCAGGCGCGCCCTTGCTGAGTCATTCAGCCCTCCCTGTGCCTTTGTTGGCAGTTTCACCTCGGCCTGTGATAGGGCAGGCAGCTGATGGTATCGCGACACCGAATGTACCTTAACTCGAGAAAACTCGCACTTGTGTCGGCGGGTCGAACGATCCGCAAGGCACCGTCAGGCCCCACTGTACCAGCGACCGCGCGCGTGGTGGAAGGGTCGTCGGGCAAGTCCGAGGTCAGCGAGGGCCTGAACAATACCGGAGGCGCCATGCAAGTGCCGTCCGGGCAAATTGCAACACGTGTCTCGTTATCGCCCAGGACGAAGGCGGGTAAACCGTTGCCCAGCAAGGTTCCGCCCAGACGCCACTGCTCTTGCGGCTGAAAGGCGGTGGCGGCTTGTGCTTCGGCAACGCTATCGCAGTCGATTCCCTGGCAACGAGCTATGCTGAAAGAGCTGCCGTTGGTTCCCCATCCTTCCAAGTATCCAACCAATGGTATCCCATCGATTCCCGCTATGGCTCGTACTCCGCCAAACATGTTGACACCGCTAAACAACGATCTTTGAGTGCAACTGTCTTGAACAGATGAAGAGCAAGTGCTGATGCGGATTGTGCCCAGTGGCCCTGTAATCGGCTGATGTAGCGTGGCAACGGCTACTGCTCCGTCGGCCAGACTGCTGGGTATCGCCGAGACTTGATGCACTCCGAAGGTGATTAACATTGGCTGATCTATGGTTGCCGAGCAGCTTGAATCGACGCAACGGTAAATGTCGACGCTCCCGTTGGACCTTGCTGCAAACAGGATCAGGTTGCCGTTTTGCTGCACCGCGAATGCCACGTCACGCACGGCGTGGATGCCGCTAGTGGTTTGCATGACGGTTTCCAGTTGCGTACAGGCAACCGAAGTGCAGCGGGCAAGCACTAGATTATCCGCAGTGCCGATATAAAGTATGTAAATCAGACCATCCGACCCGAGCAGGATTTCCAGTGGCGCGTTCACTGCGCCGGCTACAGGAGCGTCGGCCAAGGTTTGCGCAGGGGCTGGACTAGCCGCGCAATCGGCATTGTTGCAGCGTATTGTTTGAAGCGTGTCGCCTTGTCTAACGGCAACAACCAGTCGCCCCTCCGCGTCATGGGTCGCATCGAGCTCATGATTGGGGATGCCTCCCAGCAAGCCAGTAGAAAATACGAGATCGAATGTATTGGAGGGGGCTCCCCTATCGATACCGAGGCCTGCTGGTCCGGCAGGACCCGGTGGACCCTGCGAACCAGCAGGGCCTTGGGGGCCGGCAGGACCTTGCGCGCCCCGTGGGCCTGCAGGCCCCTGTTCTCCCGGCGGACCTACTGGACCCGGTGGGCCTTCCTGTCCTGGTGGACCAGGCTCGCCTTGCGCACCATCGGAACCGGCCGGGCCTTCCGGGCCTTGTGGCCCCGCAGTCCCTTGTGGGCCTTCCGGACCGGGCGGGCCGTCGGGACCCTGTAGACCTGCCGGTCCCTCTGTTCCAGGTGGACCTTGTGGTCCCGGTGGCCCCGCTGGACCTTGTGCTCCGGGTGGTCCCTCGTTGCCGCCCAGCGCGAAATGGGCCAGAGGGGCGGCTCCAATACGCTGGCGCGGGCTGAGCAGGCTGCCTTCGACGGTGATTTCCAGCCACCGCGTTGAGCCGTCGAAAGCATTCCCGAAGTCCAGTTCAACCTGGAAAAGGCCTTGCTCGACCGGCACGTCGGGGATGGTCTGGGGTCCGGCCATGCTGTTCCCGTCGACCAGGCTGTCGAATAGCTCGAAGCTCATGGTGACGGTATCGGTAAGCGGTGTGCCGGATTGCTTCAGCTGACCCTGGTAGGTGACGGGTGCGGCAGCTGCCAGGCCCGGCAGAACCAACAATGTCAGAAAAAGAATACTTGTGCAGGGACTAGTTAAGGTCCAGTTGCGGTGATTCATGGTGTCCTCGGGCCAAGGTTGCGGAATGCGGAATTAAACTGCACACCCGGGACCGGCTGCTGGTGGGCCGGTTCCCGGGCATGTCTGATCCGACTTCGGGTGGGTCGGGTTGTTTAGTTGATGGTCTCTAAGTCCATCCGGGCGCCGGTGACCAGTGCCTGGCCGAAGTCCTCGATGACGAAGCCGTCCGGGGTGATGATGGAGGTGTTGGATTCCACGTCTTCCCAGATGCCGTCCTCGACGATGGCCGAGCCCTTCACTCGCAGAAAGCCGATGAACTCGTTCTGCTCGGCCTCGAACATCATCTTCTTGAAGGCGAATGAAATGGTGCCGTCACCGTTGTCCTGCCACAGGCCGAAACCGTCGTTACCGTTGAACGGGAAGAACGGATTGGCGCTGTTGCCGTGCAGCGAGGTGTTGGTTTCGGTCAGCGTGCCGCCGTAGTGGAAAGTAATGAACTCCAGAAACGGCGGCATGTCGGGGAACTGGACCAGCAGTTGCCAGGTTCCCACGGCGTCGGCGGCGGCATCCGGCGGCGGTGGCGCCGGCGGCTGCGGCGCCGGAGTGCCCGGGAACATGTTGCAGCTGGGGCAGACCGGGTCGTCATCGGCCACGGCATGGGCGCCGGCCAGCAGCAGGGCCAGCAGGGCTGCCTTGAGCAGCAAGGTGAAGTTCAATGGTCGTACTTGGCTATACATGGTGCTCTCCTGAAAGTGGGTTTCATTGGCAGGTTGCTTGCATAGTTCAAGGTTGGCCCCGGGTCCCAACCTGCCGGGTTTGTAATGGACCCGGGGCCAGCGGGAGCCGGGTGGCTCCCGGGGAAAACGCAAGGCGGTTCGGTCAGCTCTCGAATCCGTCCTTGAAGATCACGTCGGTTTCCAGGTTGACGCCCCAGAATCCGCCGACCAGCTCCCAGGCGCCGCCGGACAGCGGGGCTGCGGTATCCACATCCCACTGGCCAAAGGTGCCTGACAGGGTCCAGTTGCCGCCCTCGGACTCGATTTCGCCGCCGCCGGCGATCTTGTAGAAGTCGATGCTGTAGTCCTGGGCAGCTGCCGGTACGGCGAGCGCCAGCATGAACAGGCATGGGTAAATGATCTTGCGAATCATGTTCCTTCCTCCGGCGCACACGGCGCCCTTGTCTGCTTTGATGTGGATTGGTGATTGATTGGTCGACGCGCGGGCTGGCGTCAGTAGACGGTGATCATGATCCCGCCCGACGAGGCGTTGCCGCTTGAATCCCGGCGGACGCAGCGAAGTATCGTGGCCGGCCCGCGGGCGCAGGAAGCGTAGTCGGCCGACGGGATACCCGATGAGCCATCGTCAGCAGCACTGACCTGCCAGTATCGATCGCTGAGCGAGAAATTGAAGTTGATGAAACAGCCCCCGCTGCCGCCATCGCCGGTCACGGTAAGCGTGCCGGTGACGTTGTTGAAAAACCGCACCGAGCTGCTGCCGCCGCCTGAGCAGTTGACCAGGGCCGAGGCCTTGACCAGGCCGTTGGCGCTGCCGGGTTGAGAGACATCGCCGTTGACTTCGAGGTCATCGTTGATCGTGACCTCGCTTTCCAGCAGGGTCTGGCCGGAGACCCGAAGACCGCGTTCTGGTACTCCGCTGTTTCGATAGCTGTCACCCACGGCAAGTCCGCCGTTGCGCAACAGCCTCAATCGTGTAGAACCGTCGAGGCGCACGCGCAAGGCAGCCGACTCACCGTCGCCTGCGTCGCCGCTGACTGTTCCGAATGGCGCATCGATTTCGAACCAGTCGGTGTTTTCGCCGCCATCGCCGAGCAATGGTGCCCGGCCAAACCCGACCCCGCCGGTGGCGTATACCAGGAACTGGTCTTCAGCGGTGGAAGCGAACGGTGTGTCGCTGGAATCGCTCCAGACGAAGGTGCCGTTGTGCAGCGCATGCGCGGCAACCCCACCGGCGAAGCTGTTGGCTCCATCAGTAAAGTTGTCGCCTCCTGCGGCTATAAAGGATCTAGAGCCCGATGCCACGTTATCTCTCCCGCCAGCAATCACCGAAGATCCGCTGGTCACTTCGTTGCTGACTCCAGCTATGATCCCCGAGCGACTGGCAGTCACGGCATTAAAGCGCCCTCCTCCGATGAAAGAGCCGCTGTCGGTCACCTCCGAGTCTGCCGCTCCGATGACCGCGGAACTGGAGCCGGAGACAATGTTGTCGTCGCCACTGGCGATGCTTTCCGAGCCGCTTACCTGCGTGTTGTATCCGGCCAGGATGACGCTGCTTGTCCCGGTAACCGTGTTTTCGTAGCCTCCGATGATGGCCGATAGATTTCCGGTCACTTCATTGAACTGCCCGCCCAGTATGGCTCCGTGTGCAGATGTGCCAGTCACCTGGTTGTTCTGCCCGCCGGCAACGAAGCTGTTGTCGCCGCTGGCTTCATTGTTCGAGGCACCGAACTGGCCAGTGCCAACCACGCTGAGCTGCGCCGTGGGTTGAGTCGTACCGATGCCCACTGGGCCGTCGTTGTAATAGAGACTGGATCCGCTGACTAGCCAGTTCGATCCTGAGCCTCCGAGCACGCTCAGCGCCATCGGTGCGGCGGTAATGCGCTGGCGGGGCAGAAGTGGCGTGCCGTCGACGCTGATCTCCAGGTAAACCGGCGACCCGTCGAAAATATTGGCCAGCCTGGTCAATCCAAAATCCAGTTGGACCTGGAACAGTCCGTCTTCGACCGGGACATCGGTAATTGTCTGTGGCCCGGCCAGGCTGGTGCCGCCGGTCAGGCTGTCGTACAGCTGGAAACTCATGGTGACGTTGTCGGTCACCGGTGTTCCGGACTGCTTGAGCTGGCCCTGGTAGGTAATGGGTACCGCGCCAGACAATAATCCTGGCAGGGTCATCAGCGCTACGGCCATTATGATCAGTATCGGGTGACGGGCGCCAGCGTCACGGGTCTTGATGTCTCGAAAGCTCATGGGTTCCTCCGGCAGATCGTGGGTGAAAGTTCGCCACTATCGTGCCGACGGAAGGGCCGTCAAACATGAGCAAGTTCCGATGAAGTTATCTGGAAACTCTCAGGAAAGTGTTTGGAGCTCGGTTCAGCGCGGATCTGGCGGGGGGTCAAGGCCAAGGCGCTCGGCCAGTGCCAGCTGGCGCTGCCGGGCCAGCGTCAGAGCCCGCTGATAGTCCGGCTGATCTTCAAGCCGGCTCAGCCAGGGGTCCTCGACGTAGCACTGAAGGCAGAAAAAACCGGCCTCGACCGCGGTCAGCACCTGGCTTGCCGCCGCCTGATCTTCACCGGCCATGGCCAGGATCTGGGCCTGCTTGAAAACCATTTCACCGTCGCGCGGGTTGTCGGCGGTGCGCCGGTCAATCTCGCCGATGATGGCCAGCACGGTCCGGCGCTCGCCGCGCATGGCCGCCAGCATGGCCTCGGTCAGCGGCGCGAAGATGTCGGCCGGATTCATGGCAAATGCCGGCTCCAGCAGTTCACGCGCTGATTCGGTCCGGTCCTGCTTGAGTTCGATCAGGCCACGGTAGAAGCGGAAGAACGGCGCGTCCTGGGTCGGCATGGTGGCCTCGAAGCGCTGGTAATCGCCAAGATACAGGTAGGCATTCGGGGTGACGCCTGTTTCCACCGACATGAACAGCGGGTCGGCGGCGACGATGGCATCGAGCTCGGCGGATGCCTGTTCGAGAAACCCGGCGTAGGTCAGCGCATAGGCGCGGCCGAAGCGCAGGGTCGGGTAGGGTGGGCGGGTTTCCAGTAGCCGGGCCAGCTCTTCCAGGGTCTGCTCGATCCGGCCCTGCTCGACGGAGATCAGATGACGCAGAAACAGGGCTATCGGCTGATCAGGGCGGGCATTCAGGGCCTGGTCCAGCTCGCTCAATGCCAGGTCGATGTAGCGCGGCGGCTGACTGCAGGCCCAGTGTTGGTTGTACCACAGCGCCGCCAGGGCGATTCGCGCCAGGTAGAAGTCGGGGTCGATGGCCAGGGCCTGGTGTAGCAGATCCTCCAGGCTGCCGGCGGTGCACGAAAAGGCGCGAATGCTTTCCATCGCCAGCTGCAACAGCCGGAAGGCCTCGGGGTCAGTGGTGCCGCCGATGTCCTCGTCTAGCACCAGGGCGGGAAACAGATTGTCCAGCAGACGCTGGACGATGGCATCGCGCAGGGTAAGAAACTCGGCAAATACTTCGCTGGAGTCCGGGAACGGGATGGTCCAGGTACCCAGCGGTGTGACTGCCAGGCCGGTTTCGGTTGGCTGGATCAGCTCCACCGTCAGGTCGGCCCGGCCCGGGGCCAGCGAGGGCGTGATCTGGCCGCCCAGCAGCGCGTCGAGCTCGGCCTGGCTCAGCAGATCCTGGAGGGAGTCGGCCTGGCGCACCAGCTCACGCATCAGGGCCGGTGAACGAACCTGCATCTGCGGCAGGTCCATCAGCCGCACATTCACTGCTTCTGAAAACGACGACTCGAGAAAGCGCTGCCGGGCCGGGGCATCGGGCCTGGTCAGCGGCAGCAGGCCCAGACGCAGCGGTCCGGCATCCTCGATGACTGCAGGTGGCTCATCCGGCGCCGGGGCATCGCTGTTACCGCCCGTCCAGAGCATCGCCGCCACGCCAAATGCCAGTACCAGCGCCAGCGCGCCGATGATGACTGACCGGCGATTGGAGGGCGATGAATTGTCGGATGCTGTTGGCTGTTCAGGAGTCTCGATCGGCGCGATGAACTGGTAGCCGCGCCGGTGCACGGTGCGGATGATGGTCTGGGCTTTCGAGTCGTCGCCGACCGCGCGCCGCAGCGAGTAGACAAGGTGAGTAAGGGCCGAATCTCCGACTTCCTGGTCCGGCCACAGCAGGTCGAACAGCTCGGCTCGCGACAGCGCCCGATCCCGGTGCTCGATGAGAATGGCCAGCAGCTCGAAGACCTTGGGCTCTGCGGAAACGGACTCGCCGTTCCTGATCAGATGATAGGCCCGAGTGTGGAATTGACAATCGGCAAAGCAGACGACGTCTGCGTTTACATCTCCCGGCATGCTTCGAGTTTAACCCATGGCAGCAAATCGGGCGATCACGTTGATACCACCGGGGCTCTGAAACTCAGAGCAATCCTACTGATGACTCATTAATCCTCCCTTGTTCATGACGCCTTCTACTGCAACGCCCCCTTAGCCCCGCATCTGCAGCACCAGCCTGCAGAGCGGCACGCGCTTTTCGCTCTTCCAGCTCGCGCTTCTTGCCTTCGGCAAGCCGCACCAGCCTGCAGAGCGGCACGCGCTTTTCGCTCTTCCAGCTCGCGCTTCTTGCCTTCGGCAAGCCGCACCAGCCTGCAGAGCGGCGCTACGAACACGTCATGAATAAGATTCTATGTTGAAAGTCAAGCGAGTTTGAGCCGATTTGGATCGAACTGTTCGCGCTTTTTCATCAGGGCGAAGGCGATACGGATCAATTTGCGCGCCAATGCGACATGGGCCTGAGTGGACTTCATTCCGCGGTTCTTGAACCGCTCCAGATAGGGCTTGAAGGCAAAGCGACCGGCAGTTCTGGCCGCATTGAAGATCAGTCGTCGACACTCGCTATCACCCTTCTTGGTCAGCTTGCGCTGGCCGGTAAACTTGCCCGAGTCACGGACCCTGACGTCCATGCCCAAATAGGCCACGAACGCATCGGCACTGGTGAACTCGCCCCGGTCGAAGGCGATGACCAGGGCCATGGCGGTCACTTCGCCGATGCCCTGGACGGACTGGCAGCACTCTACCAGCTCCCACAGCCTCATTTCCTTGAGCAAGTCCTCAGTCTGGTTCTCAAGTAGGTTGATGAGGGCGTCGAGCCGTGACAAAGTCTGGTGGAGCGGGTCGCGCAGCCCGGTCAAGCCGGCCAGGCTTTGCTGGACCTGCTGTTTTGACTTGACCAGCGTGGCACGGCGCTTGAGTAGCTGCCAGACCCTGCGCTGCCGGGCGCTGAGCGGGGTGTAGGGTCGCAGCTCATCGTGTTCCCGATCGATATAGCGAGCGATCAGACGGGCATCGCAGCGGTCGTTCTTGGCCCGCTGGCCGACGCTTTCCCGATACTGCCGGATGGCCCGAGGGTTGACCACGTAGACCGTCAGACCGGCCTGGTGGGCCTGGTCAACCAGTTCCAGGTGATAGGCTCCGGTGGCCTCGACGGCCAGCCGGGCCGGGCCGGTAATGGACTTCAGCCATGCGCGAATTTCGCGCGGAGAATTCTCGATCTTGTCCACGGTCGACTCGCCGTGGCGGTTGATCTGAATGTAGCGGCTGTCGACGTCGGCGCCATAGCTGACCACGCAAACTGCTTGTGCCATAATTATTCCTCCAATCGTTGAAGTTGGATGCCGGGGAGCCCCTTGAGCACAACCTTGCGATCAATCGGCAGTCTGTCGCTGCTAGATTCCTCATCGGTGCTTGAGGTGGGGGCGGGACAAGTCTTATTCAGTCTGTGCAAATGCCAGATAGGCAGGATTAGTCCCTCCACCCCCGGCAACTTCATCTTCTCAAATTCAACGATTGGAAACATACAAGGGAGGTTAAAAGCATTCTGGCCGGACTATAATTCAGGTCATGGGCGAAGACCAACAACGCGGGCTGGTTCGGTTCGCCAATTGCCGCTTCGATTTCAGTGCCTACAGTCTGGAGCGGGACGGCGAGCCGGTGTCGGTGGAACCGAAGGTGCTGGAACTACTGGCGATATTGATTGCCCGGCGTGACCGAGCCGTGGGCCGTGCCGAGCTGCAGGATTTGCTGTGGCCCAACCAGGACATCTCGGATTCTGCCCTGACCCACCTGATTTACGCGGCCCGACAGGCAGTTGGTGACGATTCGCGAGCCCAGACCATCATCCGCACCGTGCACCGGCGCGGCTACCAGTTTGTTGCCGAGGCCCGCTTCGAGTCGCCGGTCGGTGAACAGACGGCAGACTCGGCGCCTGTTCCGGCTGTTCCTGCCGGCAAGACTGCGGCCAAGCCTTCCTGGCTCGCGTCTGACCGTCTGATGCCGCTAGGCCTGACCCTGCTCGCTATCGCGGTTTTTGGCCTGTGGCTGGTCTGGCGCCCCTCGGCTGCGCCTCAGCCGCTGACCGTGGTGGCCTTGCTGCCGATGAGCACCGAGCAAGTCGATGACGAGTCAGGCTGGGTCGATACCGGCGTCAGTGAGTTGCTGGCCCGTCACTTTAGCCAGCGCACCGGGGTGCTGGTGGTCGACGCGCCGCGTGTCCGACGCCTGCTGGAGGCAGCCAAGGCTGATCTGGGCGATGACAGCGAACGTTTGCTCGAAGAGCTGCACCAGCGCGCCGGCGCTGATTACCTGGTTCGAACCAGTGCGCAGGTGGCAGACGATGCCAGCTATCGTGGCGCTCTGTCGATTCACGGTCGTGACGGCAGCCACCACGAGGTCGCGCTCGAAACCGAGGAACTGGGCGGCATGGTCGACAACATGGCCAGGCAGCTGGCACATCAGACCGGTCAACGCTGGCGCGATGCGGTCAATATCCAGGTCCTGTCCAGCGATGACGACTTCGTCAACCAGTCGTTCGCGCGCGGCATGAACGCGTTGCTGCAGGGACAGCTGGATGTTGCCGCCACGCTGTTCGACGCTGCCCTGGGTCTGGCGCCCGAGCAGGCCTTTGCCCGCTACGAGCTCGGCAACATCAGGCAGTGGCAGGGAGAGCTGGACGAGGCGGTCAGATTGTATCGGCAGGTAGTCGAGCAGGCCAGGCAGGCCGATGAGCCCAATCTGCAAGGGGTGGCCCTGACCCAGCTGGGCGTGATCGCATGGCGCCGCGGCCAGCTCGACCGGGCGCGTGAATACAACGAGCAGGCGCTTGCCAACTTCATCCGCGCCGATCATCCCCTCAACCAGGCCTATGCCCGCGGCAACCTCGGTATCTTTGCCGCGAGTGCCGGTGATCATGAACAGGCTCGTCTGTACTACGGCCATGCGCTGCTGGAGTTCAGGCGGGCGCGCGAGCGGGCCGGCGAGTCGGCGGTTTATTCCAACCTGGCGGTGCTGTCGGGCCTGCAGGGCCGGCTACAGGAAGCCTTCGAGTACCAGCAGCTGGCGCTTGAGATCCAGCGCGAGCTTGACCTGCGCCAGATGATGGTGTTCAGCCTCACCAACCTCGGCGAGCTGTACCGTCGTCTGGGTCGCTTCGAGCCGGCCGGCATCGCCCTGGACGAGGCTTCCGAACTGGCCGTCGAGGTTGGGTATGCCAACGGCAGGGCCGGTGCAGCGCTGGGCCGGGCCAGCCTGCAGCGGGTGCTGGGAAGAACGGGTTCTGCCTCTACGGCGGTTGAACAGGCGCTGTCCACTTATCGCGAGCTGGGCGATCCGGCGGGACAGGGACGGACCCTGATAGAGTGGGCCAGGATTGAGCAGGAGGCCGGCCAGGCGGAGCAGGCGCTGGTGATCGCCGAACAGGCAATCGAAGTCTCGGAGCCTGCGATCAGCGCAGTCGAGCTGGCCAGCAAGCAGCTGATAGTTGCCGGTCTGGCGGTTGCCAACGGGTTGGATCGGCCGGTCGACGATCTATTGGCCAGAGTTGAGGAAGTGCTTGAACAGGAGCCCAATCCGGACCTCGAGCTCAATCTGGCGCTGGTTCGTGCCCAGGCGGCAGGAAGTATGGAGTCGGTGACTGCCTGGGAGCGTGTGGTCGGTGATCCGCTGCTGGCGCAGCGGCCACTGCTGGCGCTGGATGTTGCCCGGGCGCATTTCGACTGGCTGCTGGCCTCAGGTGAAATCGAACAGGCCGGGCAAGTGATGGTAGAGCTGGAGCGCCGCTTTCCAGGCCATCCAGTAGCACTGCCGACCCGGACCCGCTGGCTGCTTGCGCAGGGACAGGAACAGGATGCGCTGGAGATCATCGAGACCTGGTCGCAGACCGAGCCCGAGGCCTGGCCGCAGCTGCGCGATGAGTTGCAGCGCAAGGCATCCGGAGCCTGATGGTGTTGAATTGCGGTGGCCTGCCCCTATTGCTGAGGGCGGAGCACTGAGAGGCAAGCGAGTCATTGCATGGAATTCAAGGACTATTACAAGACTCTGGGCGTGGCCCGGGACGCATCGGCCGATGACATCAAGCGCGCCTACCGGAAACTCGCGCGCAAGTACCACCCCGATGTCAGCAAGGAGTCTGACGCCGAGGCCCGCTTCAAGGAGGTGGGTGAAGCCTACGAGGTGCTGAAGGACCCTGAGAAGCGCGCCTCCTACGACCAGCTGCGCGAGAGCGGCTGGCGTGGCGGCGATCAGTTCAGGCCGCCGCCGGGCTGGTCCGGCGAATACCGCGGTGATACCGGCGGTGGTGGTTTCGAGGATCTGGGCGGTTTCAGCGACTTCTTTGAAAGCCTGTTCGGCGGTCGAGCCAGACAGGCCCGGTCGCGCGCGCGCCGCGGTGAGGATTTGCGCGCCCGGGTCGAGGTCGATTTGGTTACTGCCCACTCTGGCGGTACCCGACGCATCTCGCTGGAGCGTCACGAGCCCGCTGCCGACGGCAGTTTCAGGCGCCGGCGGCAAAACCTGGATATTCGCATACCCGCCGGGGTGACTGACGGTCAGCAGATTCGCCTGGCCGGACAGGGCGAGCCGGGTCTGGCCGGCGGTCCGGCCGGAGACCTGTACCTGGAAGTCAGCCTGCTGCCGCACCCGGTTTTCGAAGTGCAGGGACGCGATGTACACCTGGTGCTGCCGGTCGCGCCGTGGGAGGCGGCGCTGGGCGCGAAGGTGGACGTGCCGACGCTGGGCGGCAGGGTGCAGATGAATATTCCTGCGGGCTCGACCTCGGGACGCCGGTTACGCCTGAAGGGCAGGGGGCTGCCGGGCAAGCCGCCCGGCGATCAGTACGTGATCCTGCAGGTGGCGATTCCCCCGGTACGCGATGATGCCGACCGTGAACGCTATGAGCGCATGCGCCGCGAGATGCCGTTCAATCCGCGCGAAAAACTGGAGGCCCAGACATGATCGATCACCGGATGAGTGCTGAATTGGAGCTGATCGGGCTGGATCGGCCGGTGGCCGAAGAGGAATTGCGTCGTCTGTGCCGGCTGGAGCGCGAGCATCTGCTGGAGTGGATAGCCGAAGGCGTGATCAGCCCGCAGGCCGACCCGTCCGGGCCGCGCAGATTCAGCGCCCGCCAGGTAGTCCGGGCGCGCCTGGCCTGTCGCCTGCAGCGTGATCTGGAACTGGAAACAGAAGCCTTGCCGCTGGTGCTGGACCTGCTGGAGGAAGTCCACAGCCTGCGCCGCCAGGTGCGACTGCTGGCCCGGCTGAGTGAGTGAATCACTGAATAGTTCTCGCTGGGTTCGGGTTGCCGTCTGGCTGCTGCTGACGCTGGCGGCCGCCCGTGGTCTGGCGCTGGTGCTGCATGACCCGCTGATTGGCCTGGCCAACAACTTCGACATGATCCGCGTCCAGGCCTGCATCGATGCCTATCCGGTCAGGGACGAGTCGATTGCGCCCTGGACCAACAGCTGGCAGGCGCCGATCGAGCGCTACCGGTTTCTTGAAGATGTCGACCAGCCCTGTTTCGTCAGCTCCGAGGCGCTGGTCGCCTTCGCTGCCTGGCCGATGATGCGCTGGCAGGCTGCGGCCAGCGAAGATGGCAGCTTTTCGCTGCGCATCGTCGGCCTGGCCAAGCTGGCTCTGATGCTGATCATCGCGGTGATCGCCGTCTCTGTCCTGTTGCGGTCGAGGCAGGCGTCAGGCGCCCTGGCGGTGGCTTTGCTTGCCGCCGTTGTTGCCATGGACCCGGCGGTCACCCAGTACCTGAATGGCTTCTACGCCGAGTTCTCGGCCTTTGCCTGGGCCTTCCTGGCAGCGGTGCTGCTGGCTGCGGGGCTGGGCGGCAGGTCACCGGGCTGGTGGCTGCCCATGCTGATCTTTCTGGCCATGGTTCTGGCCATCCTGGCCAAGATCCAGTACGTGGCCCTGGGCCTGATATTCGCCCTGGCGCTGGTTGGCTGGATGCTGTGGACCGGCCGGCGGCCTGATGGGCGAGTGACAGTGGCGGTGGTGCTTGCCGCCCTGGTCGGCGGCGCTGCCCAGCTGGCGCACATGAACAGCGAGAGCACGACCTCCATTCGTCATGCCAACCTGACCAATACCGTGATGCACACCGTGCTGGGAAGCGCCACCGACCCGCACCGGGCCGCAATGCGGCTGGGGCTGCCCGAGCACTGCGGCGATTACGCCGGCGAGAGCTGGTTTTCGCCGCTGATGGCCGACGGTCACCCTTGTCCGGAAATCAAGCAGATGTCCCGTGTTCGCCTGCTGTGGCTGGGCGTGCTCGAGCCGGTCACGCTGGGACGTGCGCTGGGACGCGGACTGATCCAGGTCCGCCCCTGGCTGGGTCCGCCGGTGCTGGGGCGCCAGGCCGGCGCGGAGTCGGCGCCGTTGCCACCGTCGTTCTTCACCTTGAGTGACTGGCTGGATCGGCTGCCGGTGGGGGTCTTTGCCGTGCTGTTCCTGGCCCCGCCGCTGATCATGCTGCTGCTGATCCCGACTGCCAGAGCCGGTCAGCTTGGGGACAGCCTGGTGTTCGGCCTGCTGCTGACTGCCGGCTTGCCCTGGGCGATGCTGGTTACCGTGGTGTTCGGCGACGGACTGGCCGATGTGGCCAAGCAGTCCCACCTGGGCACCGCGGCTTTGCTGAGTTTCTGGCTGCTGCTGGCGATGCGCCTGATTTCAGCCCGGACTATTCATGACCCAGCCTACTGCGACGACTCCAGGCCCCGCATCTGCGACGTTTCGCTCGGTCGCGAATCCTCACCGTAGGAGCGCTACGCTTCCGGTTCGCTCGGTCGCGAAACGCCCCATCTACGGGACCTGGAGCCGTCTCGCTACGTCCGGGTCATGAATAGTCCGGGCTCAGGCCTCGCTGGTCGGTTATGGTGGCCAGCGGACTCTACAGACTCATTACCTGGCCAAACATCGGGGAAGAAACAACAAAAATAAACCACGGAGACACTGAGGCCAGAGAGATAAGAAGCAGTTTTTGGATCTTTCTCTGAGACCCCTGTGCCTCTGTGGTGAATGTTCCCTGAGAGCGAGCTGCGAAAGCGCCTCAGCCGCGCACGTACCGGCCCGGCGCCGGCTCGATGACGGCCAGCTCGCGGTCACCAGGCTGGCGTGCCGGTATCCGTCGCCCGCTCTGGCCCTTCAGCCAGCCGTGCCAGTGCGGCCACCACGAGCCTTCGTGGTAGTCGGCTCCGGCGATCCAGGTTTCGGGGTCGGCGGGCAGGGCATCGTTGGTCCAGTAGCCGTACTTGTTGGCGGCAGGGGGGTTGATCACGCCGGCGATATGGCCGGAGCCTGCCAGCATGAAGGTGGTGTCGCCTGAATAGATCTGGGTTGCCTTGTAGACCGAGGGATATGGAGCGATGTGGTCCTCGCGGCTGGACTGAATGTATATCGGCAGATCAATGGTTGACAGGTCGATCGGCACGCCGTCCATCTCTATGCCACCCGGCTCGACCAGCCGGTTTTCCAGGTACATGTTGCGCAGGTAGTAGACATGCATGGTCTCGGGTAGACGGGTGAAATCGGAGTTCCAGTACAGCAGGTCGAAATTTGGCGGCTGCTGCCCGAGCAGGTAGTTGTTGACGACGAAGGTCCAGATCAGGTCATTGGCCCTGAGCATGTTGAAGGTCATCGACATCGCTTCGCCGTCGAGGTAGCCCTGCCTGGCCATGCGTTTTTCCAGGCTGGCCAGCTGGTACTCGTCGATGAACACCCTCAGATCCCCTGCCTTGGAGAAGTCGACCTGGGCGGTAAAGAAGGTGGCCGAGCTGATGCGTTCGTCACCGCGAGCCTTCATCCACGCCAGCGCGGCTGCCAGCAGCGTGCCGCCGATACAGTAGCCGATGGTGTTGACCTCGCGCTGTCCGGTGGCCTGCTCTATGGCGTCCAGGGCCTCGAGCATGCCCTGGTGCATGTAGTCCTCGAAGCGCTTGTAGCGCAGCTTTTCATCCGGGTTGACCCAGGAAATGACGAACACCGTGTAGCCCTGGTCGACCGCCCAGCGGATGAACGAGTTCTTTGGCTGCAGATCGAGAATGTAGAACTTGTTGATCCACGGCGGGATGATCATCAGCGGCTTCTGGTAGACCGTCTTGGTGCGCGGCGCGTACTGGATCAGCTGCATCATTTCGTTTTCGTAGACCACCGCGCCCTCGGTGGTGGCGACGTTGACTCCGACTTCGAAAGCATCAGTGTCGGTCATCCGGATCAGCAGCTGACCCTGGCCGCGTTCCAGGTCTTCCAGCAGCATGCGCAGCCCACGCAGCAGGTTGAGACCCTTCTCGCTGCGAGTGCGATCGAGCACTTCTGGATTAGTCAGGACGAAATTCGACGGCGACAGGGCATCGGCGAACTGCCGGGTATAGAAGCGGATTCGCGCCCGGTCATCGTCGTCCAGCTCTTGCATGCGGGAGACATTTTCCAGCATCCAGTCGGCGGTCACCAGGTAGGTCTGCTTGAGCAGATCGAAGATCAGACGCTCATCCCAGGCCTCTGACCGAAACCGGCGATCACCGCGCGGCGGCTCAACCGGCGGAGCCCCCGGGCGTCCTAGGGTCTTCAGACCCAGGTAGCGCATCAGGCCCAGCTGGCGCTGGAAAAGATCCCACTGCGCGGCGACCAGTCGCCCGGGATGCCTGACCGTGCTCTTCAGCGCGGCCAGCAAAGGACGTCGCAGGTTGAGCGGATCGACATTGGGCAGTTCGATGCGGCGCACCTGCTGCATCACCAGTGATGCCGACAGCTGGGCGATGCGGGCAAGTTCCGTCGTCAGGGTGGGCTGGTTTTCGCTCATGGTTTTTTTAGTCTACAGTCTCAGGCCACCGTCAATGGCGAAGTCCCGGCCATTGACGTAGTCGTTTTCGAGGATGAATCGGATTGTACGACTGATCTCGTCCGGCTCGGCCAGGCGCTCGGCCGGAATCTGGCCGACGATTCTTTCGATGGCTTTTTCCGGCATGGCTGCAACCAGCTCGGTTCGGGTGAATCCGGGCGAAACCGACGCGGTGCGGATGCCGTGGCGGGATAGCTCGCGGGCCCAGGTGACTGTCATCGCCGCCACGCCGGCCTTGGCTGCCGAGTAGTTGCTCTGGCCGAAATTGCCGGCGCGGGAGATGCTGGAGATATTGATGATCACTCCGCCATGGCCGTCACTGATCATCCGTGCGGCAGCTTCCCGGCCACACAGGAAAACGCCGGTCAGGTTGACGTCAATGACCTTTTGCCATTGCTCGAGGCTCATTTTCGAAAGGATCTCCCCGTCTTTGGACTTGACCAGCAGGCCGTCGCGGGTGATGCCGGCGTTGTTGATCAGGGCATCGATTCCCCCCAGTGACTGCTGAAGATGTTCGAAGGCGGCGACTACGGAGGATTCGTCGGCGACGTTGGCGGCAGTGGCAGCATGCCCGGAGCCGGGCAGCTCTGCCAGTGTCTGCTCAAGGCCCTTGTCGTCAAGGTCGATCAGGCCGAGGCGTGCACCGGATTCGGCAAGAGTCAGCGCCATGTTGCGACCCAGGCCGCGAGCGGCGCCGGTAATGATGATTCGACGATCTTTCAGGTTCATGGATGTCCCTTTTTTGATTTGTCTTGCTGGTTTTTGTGGTTGTTGTCGCGACGTGGCGAGGGCATGGCGTCAATCGTCTTTGGAACCGGGTTCCTCCGAGTCGGGTGCAAGCGGTGGCGACAGGGTGTCGGTCCACAGCTTGAACATCCGTGCCTGAAATTTCCGTAAAGGCTCCAGCGGCGTGCTGTCCGGGGTCTCCATGCCGACCTTGCCGAAAGTCGCTCGCCAGGCTTTTTCAACAGAGCCTTGCTGCGACTCCAGGTGAGTCATGACCTTTTCAAGGTAGTCCCTGGCCAGTGATCGCATGGGATTGGAATTGACCCGGATCATCGCTTCCAGAAACTCATCGCTGAGCACCGGTCTGCCCAGCATTTCCTGGTCTGCCACAATCTGCAGCAGCACCGAGCGAGTCACATCGCGACCGGTTTTCGCTTCGACGACTTGGATAGAAACGCCGGCGCCGATCAGCTCGCGTACATCCTGCAGGGTGATCGACTGGCTGGTTTCGGTATCGTAGAGACGGCGATTGGCGTATTTCCTGATGACACGAGTTGAAGCGCTCATGCAAGTCGTCTCCGGGGTGAAAATCGGCGGCAGCCGGTTACGACTGCCGCCGGGACGTCATTGTAGCCGCAGTATCAGCTACTCTTGGCGCTCGACTTGGTGGTCTTGGTCTTGCCGGCGTCGGCAAACGGGAAGAAGTCGCTGAAGTCAAAGGCCTTGCCGAAGTCGGTGCCCACTTCGCTCAGCTTCTCGCGTGAGCTGGCGCCGATCGAAGCCAGGGCCTCGAGATGGGCACTGACCTGCTCGGCGTATTCCTTGAAGGCCGCCGACTGTTTGGCGACGTAGTCGCCGGGGTTGGAGAAGTCCTGGACATTGGCGAAACGCTGCTTGTTGATTTCCAGCAGCTTTTCGGTGGCTTCCAGGTTCTTGCGCGCGGTTTGGTCGACTGCCTCGAAGATGATTTCCTGGGCCTTTTTCAGTTCGGCAAATGCCGGGTGATCGGTTGAGAATGCGGTCTTGTTGCTCATGTCCTACCTCGTCTGTGCGGTCTGGGTCGATTGAATCGACAGCGCCTTGATTGTGCGCTGCACAAATACTAGCACAGACTTTTGTGCGGTGCAATAAACTTGGGAAGAGGGGAAGAGGGGAAGAGGCAAAGCGAGAGCGGTCCAGTTCAGATTTTCCCTCTTCCCCTTCTCCCCTTCTCCCCTTCTCACCATTAATACATATGCTGCCCGCCGTTGATCGACAGCGTCGAACCGGTGACGAATCCGGCATTTTCGGCAACCAGGAACGACACTCCGCGTGCGATTTCCTCGGCCTGGCCGAGTCGGCCGACCGGGATGCGGGCAATGATCTTTTCCAGTACCCGTTCAGGCACGGAGGCGACCATGTCGGTATCGATATAGCCGGGGGCAATGGCGTTGACCGTGATGCCGGCCGCCGCGCCCTCCTGGGCCAGCGCCTTGGTGAAGCCATGGATCCCGGACTTGGCTGCGGCATAGTTGACCTGACCATACTGGCCGGCCTGGCCATTGATCGAACCGATGTTGACGATGCGACCATAGCCACGCTCGCGCATGCCCTCGATCACCGCCCGGCACATGTTGAAACAGGAACTCAGGTTGGTCTGTATCACGGCCTGCCATTGCTCTGGCGTCATCTTGTGCAGGGTGCCGTCGCGGGTGATGCCGGCGTTGTTGACCAGCACGCTTACCGGGCCGAGGTCGGCCTCGACCTGGGCCACGCCGTCTCGACAGGCCCCGAAATCCGAGACATCCCACTTGTAGGTCCTGGCGCCGGTGGTCTGCTCGAATTTCTGCGCCGCCTCGTCGTTGCCGGCATAGCTGGCTGCCACCTTGAACCCATCGGCCAGCAGTCTTTTCGAGATTGCTTCACCAATGCCGCGGGTGCCGCCGGTCACGATCGCAATATGAGCCATTTTCACTCCTTGGACTTTGATTGATTTTTCGGTTGTTCCCGGCCACATTGTGCCTGCGACAGGGAGAAAAGTAATTGTGCGGCGCAAACAACGCGGCCCGTCGAACGTGTCAGAATGAAGCATTGACTTGCTTGTACACAGGACTATGGACTCCGACACCGCAATCGATACCCTCAGCGCCAGATACCAGGACGAAGTCGAGAAGCTGCGCCAGTATTTCGCCGCCGGCAACACTCGGCCTCGGCAGTGGCGCCTGGCCCAGCTCGATGCCCTGGCTCGGCTGATTACCGACAACGAGTCGGCGATCAGCGAGGCGCTGGCAGAAGATCTGGACAAGCCGCTTCAGGAGGTGCTGATGGGAGAGACCGCGCTGATACTCAGCGAGATCCGCCACGCCCGCCGCCATCTGCGTGCCTGGATGCGGTCGCGCAAGGTCTGGACACCGGCGGTCGGTCAGCCGGGCAGCAGCTGGGTGCAGCCCGAGCCACTGGGCGTGGTGCTGATCATCGGCGCCTGGAATTACCCGGTCCAGCTACTGCTGGCGCCGCTGATTCCGGCGCTGGCTGCCGGCAACTGCGCGGTGCTGAAGCCCTCCGAGGTGGCCGCGGCCAGTTCGGCGCTGATGGCCAGGCTGGTGCCTGAGTATCTGGACAGCAAGGCGGTCACCGTTGTTGAAGGTGCGGTCGATGAGACCACGGCGCTGCTGCGTCAGCGCTTCGATCATATTTTCTACACCGGCGGTGCGGCGGTTGGCAGGATCGTGATGAAGGCGGCAGCCGAGTACCTGACACCGGTCACGCTGGAGCTTGGGGGCAAAAGCCCGTGTGTGGTCGATGACGGCGCTGACCTGGCTTCGGCGGCACGGCGGATCGCCTGGGGCAAGTGTCTCAACGCCGGCCAGACCTGCATTGCCCCGGATTACGTGCTGGTTGACAAGGGCCGGCGCGATGCGCTGATCGCCGAGATTGGCCGTGCGATCGAGACCATGTACGGCGAGCAGCCGCTGGAAAGTCCTGACTTTGCGGCCATTATCAATGACCGTCATTACCAACGTCTCAAGTCCTATCTCGATGCCGGCCAGGTCGCTATCGGCGGCCAGAGCGACGATCGGCGCCGCCGGATTGCGCCGACCGTGCTGACCGACGTCGACCCGAATGCCGAGATCATGCGCGAGGAGATTTTCGGGCCGATCCTGCCGGTGCTGGATATCGACAATCTAGGCCAGGCCATCGACATCATCAGGCAGGGCGAAAAGCCGCTGGCCGCCTACCTGTTTTCCGGCAGCCGCGATAACCAGCGGCGTTTTTCAGACCAGGTCAGCAGCGGCTCCCTGTGCATCAACGATGTGATCATGTTCATGTCGGTGCCTGACCTGCCGTTCGGCGGCGTCGGTCAAAGCGGCATGGGCCAGTACCACGGCCGAGCGGGTTTCGATCGGCTCAGTCATCTGAAGTCCGTGATGAAGAGAGCGCGATGGCCGGAGGTCAATGTCCGTTTCGCTCCCTACAGCCAGTGGAAAATGCGTCTGCTCAAATGGCTGGCCTGATGCCGGGTGACAGGTTTGGGCCCTATTTCACGTATATATAATCGAGCCAAGCTCTTCGAACCCGTGTGCATGCCATGAAATGGCGCCCGGGCCGGGTAGCGAGTTCAACCAGAGGCTGGTGCTCATGTTTGGTTGCCGGTTTTCCAGCGATCAATCAGCGCCGGTACAATAACAATTCGGCCCGGGATTTCCGGCCGAGCAATCCAACTTGGAGGGTCTAGTCATGTTCAAACGTTTTCTGGCAGGCGCCATACTGCTGGCCATGCTCAATGCACCGGTCGCCGCGCAATGGACAGGCAGCGTCGGTTATGGTCATGCCACCGACGATTTCGATGTGGGTGTACTGGTCGGCTCTATCGGCTACCAGGTACCGGTCGCCGAGGGTTTCAGCCTGGTGCCCGAGTTCCGTCTCGGATTCGGCGTCGTGGATGACAGTTTTACAGAAGGTTCCCTTGCAGCCGATGTCGAGATAGACAATCTTTATGGTTTTTCCAACCGATTTCAGCTTGATTTCGACAACGATTTCTTCGTGTACGGCGTGGCCTCGTATGTCAACTACAAGGTCAAGGTCTCCGGCGGCGGTGTTTCCGAGTCGGACAGCTCATGGGAATGGGGTCTGGGTCTGGGTGCGGGCTACATGTTCAGCGCCAACAACGGATTCGACTTCACCTGGGAGCGCATCGACGGTGAAGTCGACCTGTTCACCCTGGCCTGGCGGTTCCGGTTCTGAACAGCCCGTCCCGAAGCCAAAAAAAACCGGCGCCCAGCGCCGGTTTTTTTTGGGACAATGCTTTCTCATGTTTGCCAAGGGAACAAGATATTGATCTCCAACCTGCATGCTCAGGATACCGCCCACCTGTTTCATCCGGCCAGCGACCTCAAGGGTCTGCGCCAGTCCGGGCCACTGATCTGGTCTCGCGCCGAGGGCGTGTATGTCTACGATGACCATGGACGGAAATACCTGGAGGGTATGGCCGGTCTGTGGTGTACGGCGATTGGCTACGGCAATCGCGAGCTTGCCCGTGTGGCCGCCGAGCAGATCGAAACACTGTGCTATGCACCGCTGTTTGCCGGGCGCAGCAACGAGCCCAGCATTCGCCTGGCCGCCGAGCTGGCTGACTGGGTGCCGATGGACGATGCCCGATTCCTGTTCGGCTGCTCGGGATCGGACTCAAACGACACCCAGGTCAAGCTCGTCCGATACTACTTCAACGCCATCGGCCAACCGCAGCGCAAGAAGATCCTGTCTCGCGGCAATGCCTATCACGGCACCACGCTGCTGACGGCCAACCTGACCGGGCTGCCGGCCTTCCACCGCCATTTCGACCTGCCGGGACCGGACGTCATTCACCTGACCGCTCCTTATCACTACCGGCATGCCGAGCTGGGCGAAAGCGAGCAAGCTTTTTCCGAGCGGCTGGCAGCCGAGCTTGAGGCAACCATAGCGCGTGAAGGCCCGGAAACCATCGCCGCGATGATCGCCGAGCCGATGATGGGCGCCGGCGGGGTGATTCCGCCGCCCGAGGGCTACTGGGAGCGGATTCAGCCCATCCTGGATGAGTACGGGATCTTGCTGATCGACGACGAAGTGGTGTGCGGTTTCGGTCGCACCGGACAGCCGTTCGGCGCCCAGACCTGGAATCTGCGACCGGCCACCATGACCTTCGCCAAGGCCCTGTCCTCGGCCTATCAGCCGATCTCGGCGGTGGCCGTGCCGCCCTTCATGTACGAGGCCATCGAGGATGCGGCCGCCGAGGTCGGGCTGTTTGCCCACGGGCTGACCTATGCCGGCCACCCGGTGGCCGCGGCCGTGGCCTGCCGCAACCTCGAGCTGATGCGCGAGATGGACCTGATGAATCAGGCGGCAGCCACCGGTGAATATTTCCAGCAGCAGCTATGCCTGCGCCTTGGCGATCACGAGCTGGTCGGCCAGCTTCGCGGCCGCGGCCTGATCGCCGGGCTGGAGCTGGTTGCCGACCGGGCCAGCAAGCGCGCCTTTGCGCCTTCGGAGAAAATTGCCTTCAAGGCCGCCGCTGCCTGCCTGGCCGAAGGCCTGGTGGTGCGCGCCCTGCCGGGCGACACCGTAGCGGTCTGCCCGCCGCTTGTCATCACCCGCGAACAGGTCGACGAGCTGGTCGACAAGCTGGTCAGGGGCCTGGATCGGGTCAAGACGCAAATTGCAGGTTAGGGCGCCTCTGAACAACGCTGCGCGGGCGCGACAGCGCAGGCGAAAACGCAAGGGCGGTTTGCCCGAAGGGCAATAAGCCCTGAAGTGAAGCCGTAGCGCGCGCCTTTGCGGGATCGCCCGTTGCGGCTTCGGCGAGCGCCGTTTCGTGCCAAGTGCGGTTTGCCGCAGGCAAGAAGGCACGCTGGAGTGGCTTAAAGCGCGTGCACGATCTGCGGCTTTTGAGACTGAAACGCGCTCCGTGCAGAGTTATTCAGAGGCTCCTTAGCCTGGATCATCGAGGTGACGCCGTGAGGTGTTTCTTGCGCCGATGTCTGCCCGTATTGCCCTGATCAATCGTCTTTTGCACAGCCGGGTCGGTCGGTCAAAACAGGTATCGCGTCCGGATCGTCGCCGGGATGGCCTTCAGGCCCTCCAGCAGCGGGCCGGCATCGTCGGTTTCCACATCCATCACCACGTAGCCGACATCGGGCAGGGTCTGCAGGTACTGGGCAGCAACGTTGACCCGGGAATCGGAGAACACCGTGTTGATGGCCTGCAGTACACCGGGCTCGTTGCGGTGGATGTGCATGATGCGCCGCGCGGTGGCGTGGTCGGGCAGGCTGACTTCGGGGAAATTGACCGAACCCATGGTCGAGCCGTTGTCGGAGTAGCGGACCAGCTTGCCGGCAACATCCACGGCGATGTTTTCCTGCGCTTCGCGGGTACTGCCGCCGATATGCGGGGTCAGAAGCACATTGTCCAGGCCGCGCAGCTCGGAGATGAACTCCTCGTCGGCTGATTTCGGCTCGGCCGGAAACACGTCAATGGCCGCCCCGCCGATATGGCCGTCTTCGATCGCGGCGGCCAGCGCCGGGATATCGACCACCCGGCCGCGCGAGGCGTTGATCAGCAGGCTGCCCGGCCGCATCCTGTCCAGCTCGTCATGACCGATCAGATTTCGGGTCAGTTCGGTATCGGGTACGTGCAGGCTGACCACCTGGCTTTGTTCAAGCAGAGTTTGCAGGCTGTCGACGGCCATGGCGTTGCCCAGCGGCAGCTTATCGACGATATCGTGGTAGATCACACGCATCCCCAGGCCTTCGGCCAGAATTCCCAGCTGCGAGCCGATGTGGCCGTAGCCGACGATGCCAAGTGTCTTGCCCCGCACCTCGTGCGAGCCGCTGGCTGATTTCAGCCACTGTCCACGATGGGCGGCGGCGTTGCGCGCCGGTATGCCGCGCATCAGCAGGATGATTTCGGCCAGCACCAGTTCGGCGACCGAACGGGTGTTAGCATAAGGCGCATTGAATACCGGTATGCCGCGCTGCCTGGCGGCGGCCAGGTCTACCTGGTCGGTGCCGATGCAGAAGCAGCCGATGGCGGTCAGCTTGCTGGCTGCCTCGAGTATCGATCGGCTGATCTGGCTGCGCGATCGTACGCCCAGAAAGTGCACATCGGCCAGGCGCTCGACCAGTTCGCCGCTGTCGGGCGCGCCGGTCAGCCGCTCGATCTGGCTGTAACCGGCGGATTGGAGTGCGGCCACCGCCCGGTCGTGGATGCCTTCGAGCAGCAGAAAGCGGATCTTGTCCTTGGACAGTGAATAGTTGGGCAGCGTCATGGGCGGTCGTGGCCGTGCTCGAACACGGCAGTATTGTCAAGTTTGCCGGGGCATCATACAACCGGCAGGGGTCGAGGTGGGTTTGCCTGAGTGTGATCGAACATGAGTATTGAAAGATCGACCGATAGCGAGACACTGCTTCACTACGGTACCGACTGGACCCGGTTCTGGCAGCCTTCACCTTCCATGGTGCTGTTTCCGCGCAGTACCGAAGAGGTGGCCGAAATCGTCGCCTGGGCGCGCCGCGACGGCCTGGGACTGGTACCTTCGGGCGGTCGTACCGGGTTGTCGGGCGGCGCGGTTGCCAGGGATGGGGAAGCCGTGGTCTCGCTGGAGAAAATGCGCCGGATCGATTCCCCCGATATCGTCGACGCCAGCATCAGCGTGGAAGCCGGTGCCATCGTCGGCGAGGTGCAGCGCACCGCGGCAGCAGCCGGTCTTTGCTACCCGGTGGACTGGGCGGCAGCCGATTCCAGCCAGGTCGGCGGATCGATTGCCACCAATGCCGGCGGAATCCGGGTGCTGCGCTACGGCATGACCCGGCAATGGGTCCGCGGGCTGACCGTGGTTACCGGAACCGGCGAGGTTCTCAAGCTCAATCAGGGATTGGTTAAGAACAATTCCGGGCTCGATCTGCGCCACTTGATGATCGGCAGTGAGGGCGTTCTCGGTATCGTTACCGAGGCGGTGCTGGGGCTTATTCCCGATCCGCCGGAGTCTTCGGTGCTGCTGCTGGGCTTCAGTGGTCTGGAGGCCGTGATGCCGGCATTCGAGCGGCTGCGCGGGCAGTTGACCCTGTCGGCCTTCGAGTTCTTCGACCAGGCCTCGATCGGGCACGTCGCGGCGGCCACAGGCGGGGAGTTTCCGATTGACCCAGAATGCCCGTTTTACGCCGTGGTCGAGTTCGACGATCCGGGGCAGGCCCGGCAGGACGCGGCGCTGGCCGCTTTCGAGGCGCTGGTCGAAGGCGGCCAGGTGATCGACGGGGCGATCAGCCAGTCAGCCGCTCAGGCCACCGAGCTGTGGCGCTGGCGCGAGGCGATCAGCGAGGCGATCAGCTCGCGTACCCCGTACAAGAACGACCTGGCTGTGCGCGTTTCACGGGTCCCGACTTTTCTCACCGAGCTTGAGAAGCTGGTCGATGAGCGCTATCCCGACTTCGAGGTGGTCTGGTTCGGGCATATCGGCGACGGCAATCTGCACATGAACGTGCTGCGTCCGACAGATTGGTCGGTCGACGAGTTTCGTGCCGCCTGTGACCGCCTGAGTCCTGAGGTTTTTGAACTGGTTCGTCGCTTCGGCGGCAGTCTTTCCGCCGAACACGGCATCGGGCTGCTCAAGCGCGACTATCTGCACCTGGTCAAGGATCCGGCCGAGATCGTCCTGATGCGCCGGCTCAAGCAGGCATTCGACCCCGACGGCGTACTCAATCCGGGCAAGATGCTGGCTTGAGCCCGGTCAATCCAGGCTGAGCCTCCGCTATTCGTGACGCCTTCTACTGCAACGCCCTCAGGCCCCGCATCTGCTGGCTTTTGCTCGGTCGCAAGTCCTCACCGTAGGGTGAGCTACGCTTCCGGCTTGCTCGGTCGCAAAAGCCACCAGCTACG
>SKQS01000004.1 GCA_007118895.1 Wenzhouxiangella sp. | reverse complement strand
GAAGCCCTGTTCCTGAAGGGCCAGGACGCAGTAACTGGTATCAAGCCCGCCGGAAAAGGCGAGGACGACGGACGGATTGGAGCTCATTGATGGGGATCCACTGCGGGCGTACGGAAACGACTGCAGTTTACCCCGGTTATTGCAGAAATTTCCGGATCCGATACACCTGCAGCCGAATGTCAGCCTCGGGAATTTCTGCGCCTGTGGCAGCAAAGCTGGCGATCTTGCGAATGCATCAGCGAGAGGGCAATCCGGCCCGGAATTTCGGGAAGCTCCCCTGAGAGGTATTTTCATGAAAAACTCAAGCGCATTCTTCTACTTGCTGGTCGCCGCACTGTTCCTGTCCGGACCATCGCTGGCCAGCACGACGTTTACCTACCAGGGCCAGCTTCAGCAAAGCGGCACGCCCTTCACCGGCACCGTGCCCATGGAGTTTCGGCTTTACGACCAGCTTTCCGGCGGGAACCAGGTGTCCGGTTCGGTAACACTGTCCGACTGGCCGATTACCAACGGCCTGTTCCAGGCCGAGCTGGACTTTGGCGATGTATTCGATGGCAGTCCGTTATGGCTCGAGATTCGAGTCGACGGTACAGCCTTGACCCCCCGTCAGCAGCTCACCGCGGTACCGGTTGCCTTGTACGCACTGGATGGCAACGAGGGGCCACAAGGACCTGCCGGACCCACCGGACCCACCGGACCCACCGGACCCACCGGGCCCGAAGGACCTGCTGGACCTGCTGGACCTGCTGGACCTGCCGGACCTGCCGGACCTGCCGGACCGGAAGGACCCGCTGGACCCGCTGGACCCGAAGGACCTCAGGGCGAACGCGGCCTTCCGGGCAGCAATCGCCAGCTCGAAGCGCCGACAACGCTTTCGCATCCCGCACATGGAAGCGGGGATTCACGAATGCCCGCAGTGGTCGTCAATACCGATGGCACCGTGATCACCGCCATACGCCGAGCATCCACCAACGATATCCAGGTCACCCACTGCACCGACCCGCGTTGCCAGACCGCGCCGTTCTATCAGACCATCGGTACCGGCACCGGGCCGGTAGCCATGCGGCTGACCACCGAAGGCCTTCCGCTGATTGCCTGGGGAGAAAGCGGCGGCGTCAGGCTTTACGCATGTACTGATCCGGTATGCAGCAGCGGAACCAGCACGCTGGCCAGCATTCCGGAGGGCGTCCGGGATCTGGACATCGCACTGTTTCGAGTGTGGCCCCAGCCGATGATCGCCGTGGCCGATGGAAACGGTGGGTTGAGAGCCATACACTGCGACGCCGTGGACTGCCAGGGAACCAATACCGTCTCCGGCATAACCCTGCCTGCGGGCAGTGATGTGACCGATGTTGCGGCCACTACCATCATGAATGAATCAACCAGCGTCACCGTCGCCTATCGCAATGCAACGAACGGCCATATCGGCAAAGTCAACTGCGGCAACATTGCCTGTGTGCACAGCGCTTTTCCGTTCAATGCTTTCCAGAACAGTTATCCAGGCAGCATTGCAGCCACCACGGATATCTTTGGCATGACGCTGATCGGCTATTGGAGTGAGGACGACCGTCTCGACATCGCGCGCTGCTTGAATCCGACTTGCACCATGATCGCCACCAACAGCTTTCCGCAAACTTTCACCGACCCGCCGGCCTCACGTTCCATTGCCGTGCTGATTGACGGTGCGGGTCTGCCGCGCTTTATCGTGATGCGGGACCAAAGGGTCTGGATGATGAGCTGTATGGATGCGATGTGCCAGCAGCTTGGCCCAAGGGTGCAGTTAGCCAATTTTGTGGTGGATGAAACTTCAGGCCTGGCAGCGACAGTCTCGGCTGCGGGGACGCCGGCATTTTTCTGGCGTACTACCGCCGGGGGCGGTATCCGTCACTCGGTCTGCCCCAACCTGATGTGCCTGGATCACTATCGGCCCTGAAGCAACTCCACCATCAGCGCCTTTTGCACGTGCAGGCGGTTCTCAGCCTCGTCCAGGGCAACGCAGTAATCAGCGTCCATGACCGCATCGGTGGCCTTGATGTTGCGTCTGAGCGGCAGGCAGTGGCTGAAGCGGGCCTGGTTGGTCATGGCCATTTTTTCCTCATCGACCATGAAGTGTCGATAGGACTCCCTGAGCTTCGCCTCGTCCTCCGGACGCCCGTAGAACGGCAGCGCGCCCCAGCTCTTGGCGTAGACAAAATCGGCATCGCGGTAGCCGGCCTCGATATCGGTGGTGATGTCCAGGCTGCCGCCTGAGGATTCGGCCTGCTCGTAGGCGATGTCCATGAACTGCTCGTCGAGCAGGTAGTCGCCATGCGGGACCAGCAGGGTGATGTCCATGGCGAACTTGCTGGCAATCAGCAGCGCGGAATTGGCGACCGCGGTGTTCAATGGGCGCGGGTGCCAGGTCCAGGTGAGCAGGAATTTGCGCTTGTCCGGCCGGCCCAGGTGGTCCTGGATGGTGCGCATCAGGGCCAGTTCCTGACACGGGTGGACGATGGTTTCCATGTTGATCACCGGCACCGAGGCATGCCGAGCCAGGGCCTTGATCACCCGGTCCTGGCGGTCGATCGACCAGTCCTTGAACAGTGGAAATGATCGCAGCGCGATGGCGTCGCAGTAGCGCGACAGCACGCCGGCGACTTCGATGATGTGCTCTTCGGCCTCACCGTCCATCACCAAGCCGGTCTCGAACTCGATACCCCAGGCGCCCTTGCCGGGCTCCAGCACCACGGCATGCGCGCCCAGCTGGAAGGCGCCAACCTCGAACGAGGTCCGGGTGCGCATCGACGGATTCATGAACAAGAGCGCGATGGTGCGACCGGCCAGCTGGCTGCCCGTCGGTTTTTTGCGCAGCTCATCAGCCCGGTCCAGCAGGCCCTGGATCTCTTCGCGGGACCAGTCAACCGTGGTCAGGAAATGGCGCATCAGCTTGCCTGCATGTCGGCAACCGGTCCGACCGTGTCATCGACTTCAGTTATGAATCGCCCGGCCTGCTCCAGCGCCAGTTCACGCTCGACGCTGAAACGCTCGACCAGGTAATCGGCCACCGCCTCCAGATCCGCAGCGCCATCGGCGATGGCCTGGATGATCGCCAGCCCGGTTGCGTTCATGGTCAGCATCTGTTCTCCGTCTACATCCAGCACGACTCCGCTGCCATCGTCGAGTGCGTTGATGGTCAGCCGACCGCTGGCCAGAGCCTCATGGATACGCTTGATCGTCATGGCCGAAACAATAGCATGTTGCGGCATCCACAGGCAGCTCATGGAACCGGTGTTCAAGCAGCGACACAGCGTCCGCCGAAAAACCAGTCTGATGGATCTTTCTCCGTGACCTCCATGGCTCTGCGGTGAAGTCAAGTGATTTGTTCCGGCAGAGTTTGCCGCCATGCGGGATTGCGGTTAATGTGGCACTGTGAGACCCGTCCGTCCGGAGATGCATCGACAGCCCCCGACGTGCATGCGCGCGCGGGGCTGGCTGTGCCGTCTGCTCGGGCTGGCCGGCCTGGTCGGGGCATGCTGGGCGATGGCCGCGGACAGGGCGCTGGAGTCGGTGCGCTTCCAGCACTACGGTGTCGCCGAAGGCTTGAGCCAGGCCACCGTCCGCGCGCTGGTCGAGGACAGCCGGGGATTCATCTGGATGGGGACCCAGGACGGCCTGAATCGCTTCGACGGTCGTCAGTTCGTTACTTATCGCCACCAGGCAGGCGTCGAGCACAGCCTGTCGGACAACAACATCATGGCCCTGGCCATCGGGTCCGATGACAGCCTGTGGGTCGCTACCCAGTCTGGCGGCCTGAATCGCCATGACCCGCGTACCGATCGCTTCGAACGATTTCGCTTCGGGCCGCGACTGGACAGCCTGGCCGATGTCAGCGTCGATTCGGCGGGACGGGTCTGGGTGCGGGTCGAATCCGGCGGTCTGTACTGGTTCGATATCGACAGCGCCTCGCTGATCGAGCCGGCAGTCCAGCTGCCGGCGGCAAGCGAGCAGCCGCGCTTTCTTGGCGAGTTTGGCGATGGCTCGACGCTGCTGGCCAGCACCGGCCAGCTTTGGCGATGGCCCGGTTCCGGTGACAAGCTCGAGCCACTGCTTGTCGCCGAGGATCAAACGATCAGCTTTCTGGCCATGGTGCAGCGTGACGAGGAGCTGTGGATTACTACCGAGTCTCACGGTCTGGTCGTGATTGCAGCCAGCGGCGGCGATGTGCTGGCAACTTTCCGTGAGGATGGGCCGAAAGACGAACGGCTGCTCAGCGACGAGCTGCGCAGCCTGCTGCTGGACCGAGAAAACAGTATCTGGGTCGGCAGCTCTGCCGGCCTTCACCGCTTTGATACCGATGGCCGACTGGCAACCTGGGTTCATCATCCCGGTGATCGACTGGGACTGGCAGGCAATCGCGTGGTCTCCCTGCTCGAGGACCGTGATGGGCTGATCTGGGCCGGCACCTGGACCGGCGGGGTGAGCGTGCACGATCCGGATACCGCGGCCTTCGTGCTGGTCCGCAATCGTCCCGGCGATCCGCTCAGCCTGCCAGGCAACGCCGTACCGGCGGTGTATGAAAATGTCGATGGCACCCTGTGGCTGTCCGTGCTCGATGTCGGCGGCCTGGTCCTGTTCGACCCCGAAGTCGGGGTGATCGAGCACTTTCGCTACCAGCCAGGCATCGAAGGCGGGTTGCCGCATCACATGGTCGGCGATTTCCTGCCTGACGAGGAGGGAGGGCTGCTGGTGGCAACATTGGGCGCCGGCCTGGTGCGGCTGGACCGCGACAGCCGTCGATTCGAACGCCTGTTTGCCGATCCGGCGCTCGATATTCCACGCAGCGCGCGAGTCGAGCAGCTCTATCGCGACCGCGCCGGCACGCTGTGGGTATCAACCATCGGCGATGGCCTGTACAGCCTGTGTCGTGGTTGTGACCGATTCACCGCCTTCCGGCACGATCCGCTTGATCCGCACAGCCTGGCCGGGGACGAGGTCAACGGCGTGCTGGAAACCGACCAGGGCGAGTTCTGGATCGCGTTGAGACGTCACGGGCTGAGTCGGATGGATCGCGACAGCGGCCGGTTTGAGCGTTTTCGCGCCAGCGACGATCGCCCCGGGAGCCTGCGGCACAATTCGATTACCGGTATGCACCAGTCCCGTGACGGCACGCTGTGGATAGGCACCCAGGGCGGCGGATTGCACCGTATGGATGATGAATATCCGCAGCCGGTGTTTACCGTGTTTGACCGCCGTACCGGATTGGCCGCCGACGCCATCGGCGAAATCGGCGAGGATAGTGACGGTCGTATCTGGGTCTCGACCAGCGTCGGGCTGTCGAGAGTCAACCCGGCAAGCCTGCGAGTCGAGAACTTTGCCTTCATCGACGGCCACGCCGGCGCCGGCTTCTTCATTGGCAGTGTCCATCGCCCGGCGCCGGGCCGGTTGTGGTTTGGCGGCCTGGACGGTCTGGTCGGGGTGCTGACCGACCAGGTGCCAACCCAGGATTTTTCGCCTGAGGTCCAGCTGACCGAGGTGTTGATAGGCAACCAGCCGGTTGCACCGGGAAGCAAGCCCGGTTTCGATATTGGCCTGGGCTGGCTGCCTGAGCTGCGTCTCGGGCAGGACCGGACCATGATCACCCTGGAGTTCACCGCGCCGGGCCTGCGCCACCAGAAGTCACTACGCTACGCCTACCGGTTGATCGGGCTCGATGATGAGTGGATAGAAACCGGCCCGGATCGGGCCCTGGCAACCTTCACCCGACTGCCACCGGCCGACTACCACTTCGAGGTCAGGGCCAGCGGCGACGGACGGCAATGGGGGCCGACCACGCATCTGCCGCTGGTCATCAAGCCTGCGGCGTGGCGTTCGACCCAGGCACTGACTGCCTACCTGCTGGTATTGATTGCGCTGCTCGCGCTTGCGGCCTGGCGCATTCATCGCGGCTGGCAGCGTCGCCTGGCCGCCCAGCGCAAGATCGAGGAGCAGCGCGAACGCCTGGAGATGGCGCTGTGGGGCAGCCGCGACGAGCTCTGGGACGCCGACCTGGTCAACAACACCCTGGTCCGCCAGAACCGCATGGACCGGGTCGATGAGGACGACGATATCGCCTACATGACGCTGGAGGAATTCTGGGCCGGCGTGCATCCGAAGGACGCGCCGGCGCTGAAGAAGTCCTTCGTCGATCATGTCAAGGGCCGGACACCGTACTTCGAGTCGGAGTTTCGCGCTCGCCCCAGACAAGGCCGCTGGCATTGGATGCTCTCGCGCGGTCGCATCACCCGGGTCGATGAAAACGGCACCGCCATCCGGCTGGCCGGCACCACCCGCGACATCAGCGAGCTCAAGCGCACCCAGGAAAAACTGCGACGGCTCAACGAGCAGCTGGAAAGCCGGGTGGCCGAACGTACGCGCGAGTTGCAGCAGTCCAACGACGCGCTGCGCCAGACCCTGGATGAATTGCGACTGGCCCAGAAACAGCTGGTCCAGTCGGAAAAGCTCGCCGCCCTGGGTGGTCTGGTCGCCGGCATTGCCCACGAGGTCAATACCCCGCTGGGTGTCGGGGTCACCGCCGCCTCCCACCTCAATGCCGAGTGTCGGCGAGCCAGCATGGCACTGGAAGAGGGCCGGCTGGACGAGGACGACCTTCAGCGCTTTGTCAACACCGCCGCGCGCAGCGCCGATCTGATCCTTCGCAACCTGCGGCGCGCCGACGAGCTGGTACGCAGCTTCAAGCAGGTGGCAGTCGACCAGTCCAGCGAGCAGCGCCGGGCCTTCGAGCTGGGTGGCTATCTCGACGAAATCCTGCTGTCCCTTCACCCCCGGCTCAAGCGCACCCGGCACGAGGTCGGCGTTGACTGTGACAGCGAGATCGTGATGAATTCCTACCCTGGCGCGCTGTACCAGGTGATCATCAACCTGGTGATCAATTCTCTTGACCATGCATTCGATGAAAACCAGGGTGGCCACATCTCGATCAGCGCCCGAGCCGAAGACGACCGGGTTACGCTTGAGTACATCGATGATGGCAAGGGTATGGAGGAGCAGGTTGCGGCCCGAATGTTTGACCCGTTCTTCACCACCCGGCGCGGTGCCGGCGGCAGTGGTCTGGGTCTGCACATCGTGTTCAACCTGGTGACCAAGGTGCTGGGCGGGACAATCAGCTGCGAGACCGCCCCGGGCAAGGGAGTGAGCTTCAGCATCGAACTGCCGAGGCGAGTGGTCGTCGACAGCGATCAGTCATCCTGATCGGGCAGACGCTTGCGCAAGGCACGAACCTCGTCCCAGCGCTCGAGCAGCAGATCGACCAGTTGCGGCTCGAACTTGCGCCCGCGCTGGTCTCGGATGAATTCACGCACCCGGTCCTCCGGCCAGGCCGGCTTGTAGCAGCGGCGCGAGCCCAGTGCGTCACAGACATCGGCCAGGGCGACGATTCTTCCGCCGAGCGAGATCTCCTCGCCGCTGACCCCACGCGGGTAGCCGCTGCCGTCCCAGTTTTCGTGGTGGTCGCGGGCAATCTCGGCGGCCAGTCGAAACAGCGGGCGGCGCGAGTTCTGCAGCAGCTCGACGCCGATATCGACATGCTTGCGCATGATCGCCTGCTCCTCGGGCGTGTGCTGTCCGGCCTTGTTGAGGATGGCATCCGGCACACCGATCTTGCCAATATCGTGCAGCGGCGCGGCCAGGCGCATCAGCTCGACCTCGCTGGCCTCCAGGCCATAAGCCTCGGCCAGCATGCCGGCCAGCTG
>SKQS01000129.1 GCA_007118895.1 Wenzhouxiangella sp. | reverse complement strand
TGACACGTCCGCCTGCGGCGTTACGCTTGCTTGACGTAGCTCACTATGCCTGCGCAAGCGTGCCTTGCAGGCGAACGTGTCAGGGGTTCTGAATGTGGCTTTGAATATGAATGTCTTAGTATGCCAAGCCTACTATGTCAGTTGCAGCGGCGTGTCAGGAGGCAAGCCAGGCCAATTGATTTGATCTTCCTAAAGTTCTAAACTGAATTGGCGGAAATCAGGAGGGTCAGACGATGAATGGCATTCACTTGTCAATACTGCTCGCGATGGTGCTCGCCGCATCCGTGGCAAATGCCCAACCGATCACCTATCAGGGCCAGCTCAAGCAGTCGGGTCAGCCCTTTACCGGCCTGGTCGACATGAACTTCGCGCTATATGCCGGCCTGGCCGATCCGACCCCGCTGGCCGGACCCATCAACATCAGCAATGTGCCAGTCGAGGAAGGCCTTTTCCAGGTAGAGCTTGATTTTGGTGCCGGGGTGTTCGACGGCAATGATCGCTTTCTTGGCATCGTCGTCGCCGGCAGCGAGCTGAGCCCGCGTCAGAAAGTGACCGCCGCACCGCTCGCTGTCTTCGCGCTGACCGGCAACGAAGGCCCGCCGGGCGCCTCTCCTTTCGAGCTGATCGACAACGATGCGGTGTACACGGCAGGCAATGTGGGCATTGGCACCACCACGCCGCAAGCCCTGCTGGATGTCGCGGGCCCAACCCGGGTTGGTGATCTGACATTGGCGTTCAGCGATCAAGCCCAGCAGCCGGGCGGAGTAGGCGAACCCCTGCTGGTGACCGAAGACGAAAGCGGTGTAGGCTTCGACTTCCAGCGCTGGCTGTGGTGGAACCCCAACAGTGCCGAACCGGTTTTGCAGCTCACCTCCGAACGCAACATCAATCTTGCAGTCAACGAGCTGACCGTGCCCAGACCGGCCGAGGGTTCGATACTTGGACCCAGGGCCCGTTTGAACGTCGAGGGTGCCGGCAACTTCGAGCAGCTGAATGCCGACCTGCTGGATGTTGATGGGCCAGCGCGAGTCGGCGAGCTGACGCTGTCTTTCAGTGCCGATGCCGATCAGCCTGGCGGAGTGATCGAGCCGCTGCTGGTGACCGAAGACGAAGGAGGCTTCGGTTTCAATGTGCAGCGCTGGATCTGGTGGAATCCCAATAGCGCCGAGCCGGTGATGACACTCGCCTCCGAGCGCACCACTGGGTTTTCGACCAACAGGCTGATCCTGCCCAGACCGGTCGAGGGTTCGATCTTTGGACCCAGCGCACTGCTGTCCGTCGAAGGCAGTGGTGTTTTCGAGCGAGTCAAGACCGACGAACTGATTTTTGATGACCCCAGCATCCAGACCACTGCCGGGCCGGTCGCCAAGGGCTGGGTGGGACTTGATGGCGATCTGGTGCGCGGGGCCAATATCAGTCTTTCACTCTGGAACGCCAACATGCAGCACTTCGAGCTGATTGTGATCGGCAGCGATCCGTTCGACCATACTCGGCATGTGGTTACCGTTCAGCCAGACTCTCAGGGGCTTCCGGTACCGATACGGGTCGTTCCCGCCATCTCCAGCGCCAACGGTCGGCTGGTCGTTCGGCTGATCGACGACGGCGGCAACTCCGTGCAATTGCCTTTCGGCCTGGTGGTGCATCGTCTGCCAGAAGGGATTTACCCGGTCATTCCCTGAGCTAGAAAGGCCTCTGAGCGAGGCCTTTCAGCAGTCGGCCGGGTCGACCGGCTCGACCTGCAGGGTGGGGTGGTCGATATCGAAGCGCTCGTCCAGCAGGCTGACCAGCGTGTCAAGCACCTCCGGCCAGCGCTCCAGGCGCTCGATGACGACATGGGCCGACAGCGCCACACGCCCGCCCGAGACGGCCCAGATGTGCAGGTCGTGGATTTCGATGACTTCTTCGATCCGGCACATCGCCTCGCGCACCTGTTCAGGATCGATTCCGTCGGGCACGGATTCCATCACCACGCCGACGCCTTCGTAGAGCAGGCGCAACGCGGCGATCAGGATCAGCACCGCGATGAAAATCGACAGAACCGGATCAATCGGCATCCAGCCGGTTGCCAGGATCACGATGCCCGAACTGAGCGCCGCCAGCGAACCCAGCAGATCTCCCATTACGTGCAGTATTGCCCCACGCACGTTGATATTGGGCTTGCCGCGGCGCAGAATCGCCAGTACCGACAGGTTCACGACCAGACCGATCAGGGCCACGATCACGACCACCGCGCCCTGAACCTCCGGCGGCGAGATCAGCCGGCCGACGGCCTGCCAGATGATGACCGCCACCAGGCCAATCAAGATCAGGGCATTGGCCATGGCCGCCAGTACCTCGGCTCGACCGTGACCCCAGGAGTGACGGCGGTCGGCCGGTCGAGAGGCGATCCAGGAAGCCAGTGCTGCCAGAGCCAGGGCACTGGAGTCGGTGAGCATGTGGCCGGCATCGGCCATCAGCGCCAGCGAGCCAGACCACAGCCCGGCAAGAAACTCGATGACGGCGAAGCTCAGGGTCAGCACGATGGCGCCGGCAAGCACCCGCATGCTGCTCAAGTCACCGTGATGGTGCTGATGCTGATACATGCCGCGTTAGTCTACAGCCCGGCAGCCTTCTCGGAAACGATACGACGGCGGCGATAACGACCGCGCAAGGTCACCCATAACACCCCGGTCAGGACCAGCGCGCCGCCGGCCAGCAGCCGCCAGCCCGGACGATCGCCCCAGACCAGGACACCCAGGATGACCGCCAACACCGGCACCAGCAGCAGATAGGGCGTGATATCGCTGACCGGGTGACGCTGGATCAGCCAGTAAAAGCCGCCGTGGCCGATGATCGAGGCGCCGACTGCCGAATAAACCACCGCCAGCCAGGCGCTGGTTGGCACCTCGGCTGCCAGAACGGCCAACTGCGGACTTTCCAGCCACCAGGCGACCAGCGCCAGCGGCGGCAGTGACAGCAGGGCGTTCCAGGCCTGGAAACTGAAAACCCCGACTCCGCTCAAGCGCCGCATCAGCACCGTACCCAGGGCCAGAAAAAATGCCGAGGCCAGCACCAGCAGCAACGCATCGAGCTGGGCCAGGACCAGCGGGTCGAGGCCGACCACACAGACCCCGAAAAGCGCCAGGCCGATACCGGCACTGGTACGCCATCCGATCCGCTCGCCGATCAGCAGTACTGCCAGCAAGGTCGACATGGGAACGTAGACCTGCATCAGAATCGCCACTGACGAAACATCGGCTGCCCGACCGAGGGCGGCGAACACCAGTCCGAAGTGCAACGCCCCCATCGACCAGCAGCAGGCCAGCAGCAGCGGCCACTGGCCATTGCCGGGCCAGCGCAGAAACGGCGCAACGAGCATCAGCACCAGGGCGAAGCGCAGCACGGTAAAGGTGACCGGCCCCATCCAGTCGACGGCCCAGGCGGCGGCGAGAAAGTTGGCGGCCCAGACCAGACAGATAAAGCCCAGCAGGACGTAATGACGCGGCGTCACCGGTGGATCCACCGTTGTTCGTTACAACATTTCAAAATGTGGCCGTTTTTTCGCCGCAAATGGTCGCCTGGCTGACCAAATGCGTCACTTTGACCGTAAACGCCGCCCGTAGCCAGCAGCGCCCATTCGGCGCGGCCAGCTTTGGCACGAAAAATGCATGTATTGGCCTGAAAGCAATCAACGTTTCCTGAAAAATCAAGGCAACGAAAGAACGATGGATTTTGCGGAGGACAAGGACATGGAAATGCTGGAAGCAGTGGAAAGCACCAACTTCAACGGCCTGCTGTCTGACGAGGTCGTGATGGATTGGCTGGTCAGCCTCGAAGCCGAGGATGCGGCTGCCGATGCTGCAGAAGCCCGTGCCGAACGCACCGTTCGCCTGCTGGATTGAGCCGGCAGCGAGATTTCGCAAAGATTGACCTTATTCAAGGGAAGGGGAACCCAGTCGGGCCTTCTTGACCGAAGTGCCCGCCCTGCAGCCAGACCGCAGGGATCCTGACGAAGTACACTCGCCTGCCGGGGAGTGTACTTCCTTTATTGCACACCCCTCGTCTTTCAACCCCCCGCCTCACTCGACCGTCACCGACTTGGCCAGGTTGCGCGGCTGATCGACGTCGGTGCCGCGCAACAGGCCGACATGATAGGCCAGAAGCTGCAGCGGCACGATCTGCAATATCGGCGAGATGGCCGAATGCGGCACCGGCACCTCGACCACGGTCATGCTCGGGTCGGAAAAAGTCACGCCACGATCAGCAAACACGTAGATCTGGCCGCCGCGCGCATGAACCTCCTGTAGATTGGACTTCAGCTTGTTCAACAGGCTGTTGCTCGATGCGGTAACAATAACCGGCAGATCCTCGTCAACCAGCGCCAGCGGCCCGTGCTTGAGTTCCCCGGCCGCATAGGCCTCGGCATGGATGTAAGACACCTCCTTGAGCTTCAGGGCACCTTCCATGGCAATCGGATATTCCGCTCCCCGCCCCAGGAAAAGAGCATGGTGCTTGTCGGCCAGCTGCTCGGCCAGCCTGGCTACCTGGTCGTCGATTGCCAGCACCTCGCGGGTCTGCTGTGAAGCCTGGCCCAGGTCCTCGATCACGCTGCGCTGGCGAGCGGGATCAGCTCCGCGGGCCTGGCCCAGTGCCAGTGTCAGCATCAGCAAGGCCGTCAGCTGGGTGGTAAATGCCTTGGTCGAGGCAACACCGATTTCCAGCCCGGCACGAGTCATCAGCAGCGCGTCGCAGACGCGAGTCAGGGCACTTTCAGGGACGTTGCAGATGCCAAGCGTGGCCAGATAGCCCAGTGACCTGGAATGTTCAAGTGCCGCAAGCGTATCGGCAGTCTCGCCAGACTGGCTGATCGCAACCAGCAGGGTGCCGCCGGGCACCGCCGGCACGCGGTAGCGATATTCACTGGCCACCTCGACGCTGGTCGGCAGCCCGGCCAGCTCCTCCAGCCAGTAGCGAGCCACCAGGCCGGCGTGATAGCTGGTCCCACAGGCGATGATATGCACGGCCTGCACGCGTTCAAGCAGCTTCGGGTCCAGGCCGGGACAAAGCCGCGAGCCTTCGAGCAGGGCGTTCAAGGTCGCCGCGATGGCATCGGGCTGCTCGTGAATCTCCTTTTCCATGAAATGCCGATAACGACCCTTGTCGACGCTGTCGGCCGGCAGGGTGGAGATCCGCACTGGGCGTTCAACCGGTCGTTCCTCGGCATCCAGCAGCGTGAACCGGTCTCTGCGCAGCTCGACCAGATCGCCGTCTTCGAGAAAGACCATTTGCTGGGTAACCGGCACCAGGGCCGCGGCATCAGAGGCCAGGAAATGCTCGCCTATGCCAACGCCGATGACCAGCGGGCTGCCCCGCCTTGCGGCAAAGATCCGGTCGGGGTGGCTGGCGATCAGCGCCGCCACGGCAAAAGCCCCTGTCAGTTGCCGGCATGCCGCCTGAACGGCAGCCAGCGGTGTTTTTCCTTCCTCCAGCATCAGGTCGATCAGATGAGCGATGACCTCGGTATCGGTCTCGGAGCTAAACCGGTAACCCCGTCCTTCCAGTTCAACGCGCAGGGCCTCGTGGTTCTCGATGATGCCGTTGTGGACCACCGCCACCCGCTCGCCGGAACGATGGGGGTGGGCGTTGGCCTCGGTGGGTGCACCGTGAGTGGCCCAGCGGGTATGGGCGATGCCGGTGCGGGCGCGCAGATCTGCTGGCAGCGAATCGACCAGATCGCCGACCTTGCCGACATTGACCTGGCGATACAGGCTGTCGCTGTCACGGAAACAGGCCAGGCCAGCCGAATCGTAGCCGCGATATTCCAGTCGACGCAGCCCGTCGGTCAGGATCGGAACGATATTGCGTTCAGCGATGGCGGCAACGATTCCACACATGGACTAGAAGTCGAAAGAACTGGCGAGGGCTTATGATAACGCTTCAACGACCCCTGCCTCACGCCACGGTGAGATACTGCCCGATATGTTGTTTCTGACCCTGCTTTTCAGCCTGCTGGCCGCTATCGTCTTGTGGATGTGGCAGCTTCGCAGTGGCCGCGCCGACTGGGTGGATGTGCTGTGGGCCGGGCTGATCGGTGTTCTGGCCCTGTGCTACGCACTGACCGGTGAAGGCAGTACGGCGCTCAGGGTGCTCGCCGTCCTGGTCGCCGGCAGCTGGAGCCTGCGGCTGAGCTGGCACCTGGCCCGCCGGCTGGCCGGGCATGATGAGGAAGATGGTCGCTACCAGGCCATGCGCAAGGTTTTCGGACACCGCCAGCACGCCTGGCTGCTGGTGTTCTTCCTCGGCCAGGGTCTGGTTGCCTGGTTGTTCGCGCTGCCGGCCTGGGTGTTAGCCAATCATGACGGAGGGCAGGCAGTCTGGGTGATCGGGCTCGGGCTGGGTTTCTGGCTGACCGGACTGGTCGGAGAATCCATTGCCGATCGCCAGCTGGCGGCATTTCGCAGCAACCCGGCCAATCTCGGCAAGGTCTGTGATGTCGGCTTGTGGCGCTATTCGCGCCATCCCAACTACTTCTTCGAATGGGTGGGCTGGTTTGCCTGGCCGTTGCTGGCCGCCGGCGCGGACTGGCAGTGGATTACCTGGCTGGCGCCGTTGCTGATGCTGCTGTTCCTGTACCGGGTTACCGGCATCCCCTATACCGAGAAACAGGCGGTGAAATCCCGCGGCGAAGCCTACCGCACCTACCAGCGAACCACCTCGGCCTTCATTCCCTGGTTCCGGCGGCCCGACTCCGACAGTTGAATTCGGGCCGGTCCCGCCGCACCTAAGTTTTTTGACGCCTCTATTGGAGCCTGCCATGGCACAGCCAGAATCGCTGGATCAACTCAAGATGGACCCCGCCGCCCTGTACCGGGAAGATACTTTTACCGACCGCCGCATCGGCACCATTCGCCGATTGGTCCCGGTCGATGCCGATGGCGCCGACGACCCTTCGCGCCAGGTCATCTATTCCGGTCATACCCAGGTCATGACCCCGGCCGGCCCGCTGCCGCTTTCGTTCGAGCTGGAAGCCGGCAGCCTGACCGAAGCGGCCGAGTCCTTCCCCGAGGCAGCCGCCCGGGCGCTGGAGGAAACAATGGAAGAACTCAAGCAGATGCAGCGCGAGCAGAGCTCCAGCATCATGGTGCCCGGCCGCGACGGACCCGGCTCAGCCGGCGGCCTCGGCGGCGCCGGCGGCATGGGTGGCCTGAAGCTGTAATCGGCAAGCCTCGACGATGCCAGCACGCAGCGCCGGCCAGTCGGAGTGGTGCGCCAGCGCCTGGTTGAACTCGATTTCCATGGTGATCAGGCGCTGTGGCGGGTACAGCCATCGGTGCTGCTGGCCAAGCCCGTTGGACGTGCCACGGTAGGGATAATTGCGGCGGATGCGCAGGTCCGGCAACTGCTCCCTCAGGTGCCCTGCCAGACCCACACACCAGTCCCGTTCCAGCCGGCGCGACGGATCGTAGAGCAGGCCGATGTCGGCCTGGCGCTGCTTTCCGTTCAGCACCGGGGTAAAGGAATGACAAGCAATATGAACTACCAGGCCCGGCAGTCGGTCGACCCATTCCCGGTAGGCGCGCCAGTGCGGTTCCCACCAGCGCTCGGCCAGATGTGCCCGCTGGGCCGGCTCCAGCCGCCTGGACCAGGGAGAGAAGCGCGCCGGGTGCGAAGCCGAGCGATTCAGATCGACCAGCAGCCGGGTCACCCGGCCAGCCAGCAGCGGTGCATGCAGCTGCCCTGACATTCTGAGCGCCAGATCC